>CAXUIS010000219.1:0-9162 GCA_964250915.1 uncultured Ktedonobacteraceae bacterium
CTTTTTTAACAGATATCTTAATGTAGAATGCATGTGTAGAAGTTTTGACAAGATGTATGAAAAGTTTTACGGAAGATAAGGATTATCTCTACCATGCGAATTCTTTTTATTGTACCTTATCCACCATCGCGGATACGTATTCGTAGTTATGGGTTTTTGAGTCAGCTTAAACATAAACACGATGTTACTCTACTTGTACAAGTTGCATCTGCTCAAGAAATGGCTGACATAGGGGTATTGCAAAAACAAGGATTCGAGGTGGTAGCTGTACGTGAGTCGAGACAGCGTTCTATGCTACATAGTGGAATAGCCTTATTTGGTTCCAGTCCACTACAGGTAGCATATGCTCGCTCTACACGTTTTTTGCAGGCTGCCTATCACCTCTGCGCACAACGTACTTTTGACGTTATTCATGTAGAGCATTTACGTGGCATTGCTTCCGTTAGTGATCTTGCACAAAGCTTCCCGCTTGTTTGGGATGCAGTGGACTGTATTAGCGCACTCTTTCAGCAGACTGCTACTTCAGGACACAGTTTACCATTACGGGTAACGGCAGCACTTGAATACAAGCGTACACAGCGTTATGAAGCTAAAATGTTGCAGCAACTTCCACATATTATTACCATATCTGAGCATGACCGTCGAACGATGCTTGCTCTTCAGCATAATAGTAGTATGTCAGATAGTTACAACGAAACAAATACAAATATAGACGTAGTATCATCCGGCGTTGATTTAGAGTATTTTCATCCAATGCAGCAAGAAAAACACCCGTATAACATCGTGTTTTCCGGTAAGATGAGCTATCATGCCAACATTGCAGCTGCTCTCTACCTCTACAACGAGATTATGCCGCTCATTTGGAAACAAAATTCCCAGGTGACACTTACCCTTGTAGGAAGTAAGCCACCAACCTCTCTTCAACGTCTTGCTATAGATCCAAGGGTCAAGGTAACGGGTTATGTGGACGACATAAGGCCATACGTTAGGCAAGCTCAAGTCATGGTGAGTCCTACAGTGTATAGCGTTGGGCTGCAAAATAAGGTACTTGAAGCGATGGCGTTGGGCACCGCAACAGTAGTAGCCACTCAATCTACAAAAGCTTTGAGTGCTGTTGATGGTCGTGATTTGCTAGCCGCAGCGTCAGCTCAAGAATTTGCTGACGCTGTACTAAACCTTCTGAATAACTCGGATATGCGCGAAAACATAAGCCGAAACGGACGCTCTTATGTGGAACAGTATCATAACTGGCAGACAATGACTGAGCGACTAGTTAACGTTTATGAACAAGCTATAGAGACACATAGGAATAGCAGTTCCTTGCCCTCTAACCCGTCCGAGGAAATTGCGATGTCTACACCGCCAACGAAAATATTCTCTTGACCCACTAGTCTTTCTTGAGGAGAAAGCAATGAAACAAACAAGTCAAAATATTCTGACACCAGTAGAAATACTTCCAGTCTCTCAACAAGAAACAGAAAGTGTTCCTGAAGTCATTTATTCATCTTCCACTTCCTATGGGATTGAAAAACGTGTTATTGATATCTTTCTCGCGGTCATAGGAATTGTGCTATGCTTACCTGTATTTCTATTAATTGCTGTCTGTATTAAGCTAGATGACAGAGGTAGTGTGCTTCATTTTAGAGAAATTGTTGGTTTTCATGGTCAACGCTTCTTTGCGCTCAAGTTTCGTACTATGATTCACAATGCAGATGAGTATTTAGCAAAGCACCCAAACCTTTTACATAAGTATCAGCAGAATATGAAATTGGAACATGATCCTCGCATTACACGAGTGGGTCGGTTTCTTCGTAAAACAAGCTTAGATGAGCTGCCACAACTGTTCAATGTCTTGCTCGGACAAATGTCTCTTGTCGGTCCAAGAATTATTCATCCAAGCGAGCTTCCTCGGTTTGGAGAGTATGCGTCCAAACGCCTCTCTGTAAAACCTGGTCTGACTGGTTTATGGCAGATTAGCGGTCGTCAACATACTTCTTATGAAGAGCGTATCTTACTGGATATGCAATATATCGATAGGCAATCCTGGCTTCTTGATGTTACTATACTCTTGAAAACCATAAAGGTCTTCATCGTTCACACAGGTGCTTAATCAAAGAAAAACAAATAGACGCTTTTCATCAACAAAAATGTTTGAGAAGGTGTTTATACAATAGCCTATACTGTGGGAAGGAAATAACAATGTTAATTGCTCGGTCCCCAATGCGTATCAGTTTTGGAGGAGGTGGAACAGACCTTGAGTCGTACTATGCTAAATACGGCGGTATAGTGATTAGTACGACCATTAATAAGTACTTTTATACTGTCATTACTACCGATGAGTCTGATGATCTACAGGTCATTTCAGCAGATTATCGTTCTCTTTTCCGCCATTCTCCATACAAGGATCTCTTTTGGAATGGAGACTTAGCATTGCCGAAAGCAGTACTTCACCACTTTGGTATTCGACGCGGTGTGAATCTCTTTGTGGCGAGTGAAGTCCCACCCGGTACGGGACTTGGCTCATCAAGTGCAGCCGCAGTCACTATGGTACGGGCTATCTCCACACTAGTTGATCAACCTATGACGAAACAACAGACTGCCGAACTAGCTTCACATATCGAGATCAATAAAATGGGTATGCCTATTGGAAGACAAGATCAGTATGCAGCCGCCTTTGGTGGATTAAACAAAATCACTTTTACTCGTGAGGGTGTCACAGTAGAGCCATTAAAGGTTGCTTCCGATGTTCAACAGGCACTAGACCGACGTTTAATGTTATTTTTTACTGGAAGTTCACGTGAGTCCACATCTATCTTAAAACATCAGCGTAAGTCAACTGAAGATAGAGATGACTCTGTTTTACAAGCGTTACATAACATTAAACAAGTTGCGGTAGATGTGCAAGCCTGTTTAGAGCGTGGAGACCTGGATGAATTTGCCCACCTTTTACACTATTCATGGCAGGAGAAACGTAGGCTTGCCCCTGGGCTTTCAACCACCTTTATCGACGAATGCTACGAGCTTGCTCTACAGCACGGTGCTTCAGCAGGCAAGATTACTGGAGCCGGTGGTGGCGGCTTCATGCTTATCTATTGTCATGAAGACGCTCAAGAGCAGGTAACACAGGTCTTAGAAGAGCGCGGTTTGAAGCGTATGAACTTTCATTTTGATCAACACGGCGCAACAGTGGTACTCAACGTCGCACACTTTGATCCACGTTGGGCTATGCCTTACTCTGACAGTTAGTCATGCCAAGCTTTTACGTACTAAAAAGAAAAGGATAAAGAGAATGGATTCGATTAAAACATACTTTATGGAAATCGAGCAAATGACACAAGGTATATCTATGCTTCGATTACAGGAGGTATTGCGAATATTAGAAAACACCTATCAGAATGGACATCGTATTTTTATTATGGGTAATGGTGGTAGTGCTGCAACAGCTTCGCACTTTGCGCTTGACCTTACTAAAAACACAATTGCTCCTGGGTCGCCACGAATAAAAGCAATTTCGCTCACAGATCATGTACCCTTAATTACTGCTTGGAGCAATGATACTGCTTATGAGCACATTTTTGCAGAACAATTGATAAGCTTGATTGAGGCAGGGGATGCTGTAATTGGCATTAGTGCAAGTGGCAACTCTCTCAACGTGATTAATGCTCTCCTCCTTGCAAAAAAAGTTGGTGCCTCTACAATTGGTTTGTTGGGTGCAAATGGCGGTAAGATGAAGTCTCTTGTCGATGCATATGTACTAGCTCCAGGTCAGAATATTGAGCAAGAAGAAGACGCACACATGATACTAGCTCACGTTATTACGCGTCATATGCGTATTGTCGTACATTCCCATGCACGAACGTTAGCTCTCGCACGAACAAATGCCTAATCGGATAAGTAGTGCAGAGAAAAAGTAGAAGAGATAATTTATGAACAAGCAAATCGGTAAGACGCTTACTTCTCGTGACAACAAGGCAATGCTTTACGTAGAGTCTTATCCACGTGTGAGTATCATTGTCCCTGTTGCAAGAGCAGAGTTAGGTACTCATGCCGTAGAGTCGCTCAGCAAGCAGCACTATAGTGGTGAAATAGAGATTATCGTGGTTGGTGCTGCTGCAGATGAATTAGCTCAAAAATGGTCAGTTATATCAGCAAATCATGGTCCTATCCGTGACCCAGGAAAGGCACGTAATCTAGGTGCAGCAATTGCAACAGGAGAAATACTGCTCTTTCTGGACGATGACTGCACTGTGAACGAGAACTGGGTCGAGCTGAATGTCCAAGCACTTCAGCAACCAGAAGTTGGTGCAGTCGGAGGATGTATTCGCTGTAAATCTCATGCTTTCTTTGCACGCTCTACCGATTTTACCAATTTCGGTTACTACCAACATGGGAAAGCGAAGGACGGTCCATTAGCATCAGCCAGTTTAGGTATGCGCAAAGCAGTTTTTCAAGAGGTAGGCGGCTTTGATGAAGCAAAGCGTTATGGTGAGGATGAGGATGTCGATTTGTGTTTTCGTGTGCAAAGACAAGGATATCGTACAGTCTATCAACCCACTATCGTAGTGAGTCACAATCATCGCCGTGATACTTTGCGCAAACTTGTGTATTTCAATTATAAACATGGCTTGGCTAGCGGATTAACGACAAAGGTACAATATCGAGACCTTAGTTTAAAAAATCGCTTGCTCTTCAGCATACGTTTCCCACTCGTCTTTCTCTTACTATTACCATACATTGCTACTGCAGCCACCTTGCGAATAGTAGCAATTAACCTTCGTGACCATCGTGAAGTACTGTTCCATGCACCTTTTATTCTGCTAGCAAAACTTGCCTACGAGTTTGGTATTTTCCTATGGTTGGTACTTCACGTAAAACGATTATACAAAAAATAGAACATACTCACTGTGCCCTAAAGGGAATGGAGTATTTTTGAACAGTACTCATTTCTTTGAAAGGTATATTCATTTAAACTTCTTAGCATTGAGCATGAAATGAAGGTATCTTGTGCTTAATGCTAAAGCAAAGAGAGTTCTATCTTGAAACAAGTTTTTCGTAGCTTATTACTGATACTACTACGTTTGGTAGGAGCGTCAAATGCACTTGTTGCTAAACGTGTTAGCAAGAATGTTTCAGCTACACCTCGTATACTAATTATTCGCCCCGACCATCTAGGTGACCTAGTACTTACTACACCTGTACTCCAAGCGGTTAAAAATGCATTAACAGATGTACACATCACCATGCTGGTAGGGCCGTGGTCAAGTGTAATTGTGGAGCGGCATCCAGCAGTGGACTGTCTCATTTCCTTTCCTTTTCCAGGGCTTCAACGGAGTTCTAAAAAACAGCGTTTTACTCATATAGCCCTATTTTTTCTCGCTTTACGGCTTCGACGGGATAACTATGATCTCGCCGTGAACCTACGTCCCGGCTTTTGGTGGGGAGCCGTCTTGCCTTACCTCGCCGGTATTCCTTATCGGGTAGGATATGATGTTCAACCTGCAACTTCTTTTCTTACTCATGTCTTACCGTTTCAAACACCCGAACATTCCGTGGTCTCGAACCTGCGCCTCATAAGTCTGGGAATTCAACAACTCGGCTTTCCTCCTCTGGACGAACCATATACACCTGAATACTACCCTTTACAATTCACTCCAACCGAGGAAGAGCACATGTGGGTTGTTCAGCATCTACGCAAAGTCGGCGTGAGTGCGGGGTCCTCTATTGTAGTGATTCATCCCGGCACGGGAGCGACAGTCAAGCTGTGGCGAGAGGAAGCGTGGGCAAGTTGTGTTGATACATTGCGTACATTGTTCCCAACTTCTCAAATTATTCTCAGTGGAAGCAACGATGAGAGACTTATGCTCGAAAGAATTGCACAGCAGATAGTGCCAGCTCCCTTTTTAATAACAGATATGACTGTAGGCCAGTTGGCTGCGTTATTAGAGCAAGCTCTGGTTGTGCTTGGCGTTGATAGTGGCCCTCTTCATCTTGCGGCCGCACGGGAGAGACGTACGGTACAGATATTTGGACCGACCGACCCGCGTATTTTTGGCCTTTGGGGGCCTGCGACGCGCCATCATTTCGTTACTGCAACTCAGCGTTGTCAGACGTGTCCAGCCATACCTTGTGGGAGATATAATTTTATAGCCGAAGAAGCAACAAAATATTCCTGTACTCGCCTTGTGCCAGAACAAACGGTGATGGAAGCAATTAACGTATTTTGTGATGCAATGCTACAGGTATAAAAGCTTTCATAAAACAGCTTTATGCATTGCTGGTTGAAGTCATTCAATAGATGAAGAGTTTAAGAGGTATAGTAGCATTTATGATGAATGCAAAAAACAAACGTTTAAAAATAGGATTTCTACATTCGTTATATGCTCAAAATAGTGAGAGAGCATCCTGGAGAGTGACAAACAAATATATGATACAGGCTCTTCAAGAGCATTGTGGAGATGTCACGTCTCTCGCACCAATATACTTGCCAGAACTGAGGCTAGAAGGAAGACTCAAGGAGGCAGGACAGAAAATATTTCACAAGAATATGACACTTTATAATACTATCTTCGTTGGTAAAAGGTATGGACATATTCTTACAAAGCGACTTGTTAACAACGAATTTGATCTCATTCTTGCTTCCTCTGGATGGACCGAAACATCTTTCGTGAACACACATACACCTATTATATTGCTAGAGGATGCGAGCTTTGCTTCAATTCACAATTACTATCCCGAATACTCAAACCTTTTTAAGAGGTCCTACCATGAAGCAAGAGTAGTTTCCGAACGAGCTATTGCTAAAGCACGTCTAATTATCTATCCTTCGCAGTGGGCTGCACAATCTGCAATCACGCATTATAATCTTGATGGGGAGAAGGTTCGTGTAATTCCTTGGGGGGCAAATATTGATACTCCTCCTCCAATTGAGGTAGTTCTACAAAGAAGGCTTTCTGACCATTGCAAGCTCCTCTTTGTTGGCATGGATTGGAATAGAAAAGGAGGTACAGTTGCTTTTGAGACACTTCTTGAACTGGAAAAGCTAGGTATTCAGGCTGAACTCACTATTTGTGGCTGTATTCCTCCTAACAATCTCTCTCATGAGCGAATGCGGGTTATTCCTTATTTGAATAGAAAGGATCCTGTACAGCGTAAACAACTAGAAGATTTATATAAAACATCTGACTTCTTCTTTATGCCTACACGAAACGAATGCTATGGAAGCGTGTTCTGTGAAGCTTGCTCCTTTGGCTTACCGGTTATCGCAACAGATACTGGTGGTGTTTCAGGAGCAATCACAAGTGGAGAAAATGGTTTTTTGCTTCCTTCCAGCGCACTAAGTGCTGAGTACGCAGAACTCATTGCAAGAGTGTATCGAGACAAACAAGGATACTCTGATCTGGTGAAATCGACTAGAACCTCGTTTGAGCATAGGCTAAACTGGGATGCGTGGGGAAGAGCGACAACTGTGAGTGTTTATGAAATGCTGGAGCAGATACACCATGTCTAGTATAGCAATAGCCGTTAGGAGATACTACTACTAGACTTGTTATTCGATAACAATATTGATAAAATGAAATATAGTAGTTGTTAAGAAAATGTAACGTGTTCTACGAGTTTACAACTGCAAATTAACAAAACAGAAATCTATTTACTATTGCGTGGTAGTACTATATAAGATATCTAGTACGAGATGTTGCGTTTGCTGTGATATTCGTATTAGTGCGTGTAAGAAGAACATTAAGTTTTATGCTGCAAGCAATAAAGCTTATCTCATATTTTCGCTAACTTTATAGCAAGGAGACTTTAGTATGTCTGTTATTTTTCTTGATCGGGATGGAGTAATCAATGAGAATCGCTCTGACTATGTAAAAAACTTGGATGAGTTCCGTTTCTTGCCGGGTGCCTGTGAAGCTATTGCGAAGCTCACTCACGCGGATTATCGTATATTTGTCTGCACAAATCAAGCCGGTATAGCTCGTGGACATATCGCGTTGGAGACGCTCAACGACATTCACCATTATATGCTGGCTCAGATTGCTAAAGCTGGTGGTATTGTAGAGAAAGTGTATTATTGCCCACATAGCAAAGATGAAAGATGTGTTTGCCGTAAACCTCAACCCGGTATGCTACTCAAAGCGCGTGATGAATTTGGCTTAGACCTAAGTAGAGCAATATTTGTTGGCGATAGTATCACTGATGTGAATGCAGGCTTCGCGGCTGGAGTGCAACCTATTTTAGTGCTGACAGGCTTAGGTGCAGAGCAAATGGACTCTCATCAGCAGAGAACAAAAGCTTCTTTTCCCATCATGGAAAGTTTGACGCATGTTGCAGATACTTTGGTAAGAAGTAAGCGTTGGACAGAATCTATGGCAGCCGTACAAATCTCGTCTTCAAAGTTCTATTTATCAAATCCGGTTAGTCAGTTGAGTGGACCTCACGTCTAAAGAATTGTACCCGCACGAGCATAATTATTAAAGGAGCGACTTTTGCCATAAGTCTTTCCTTTAATTATTTAAGCTGCAATTTTAGAAAAGCTGTTGCTGCCTCCCAAAGAAAGACAAAGACAAAAAAGACCCGCCTATACAGGCGGGTGGAGCGGCAATGTCTTATTTTCCCGTAGGGCTGCCCCTAAAGTATCGTCGGAGCTGAAAGGCTTGACTTCCGTGTTCGGGATGGGAACGGGTATTTCCCCTTCGCTATAATCACCACACCACCTGCATGTACAAGCGGCTCTTTTTTTAACTCTATCAGGAGTGCTAGGTCATTACTGACTTAAGCTTCCCTGGTGGAGATGAGGAGACTCGAACTCCTGACCTCCGCCGTGCAAAGGCGGCGCTCTACCAACTAAGCTACATCCCCTCGTGTGGGGTAAGTGGGCCATCCTGGACTCGAACCAGGGACCTCAGTCTTATCAGGACTGCGCTCTAACCACCTGAGCTAATAGCCCGCAGGATGCGAAAACAGTTGTTTTAGCCCAAACAACTCAAGAGTGGTAAGGTTTGACAAAAGCTTCAGTTGTCTGTATGTTTGGTAATAAGCTTATAACTCATCTTGCCTCATCCGAGAATGAGGACCGACCTGGAAGTGACTGACAAAACAGTCAAAGCTCCCTAGAAAGGAGGTGATCCAGCCGCACCTTCCGGTACGGCTACCTTGTTACGA
>CAXUIS010000220.1:0-9139 GCA_964250915.1 uncultured Ktedonobacteraceae bacterium
CTTATTTTGACCACGACCAACGGTACGCGAGCCTTCTATGCCTGTCCCGCGAGTAGCACCCAACTCGCGGGCTGTTTTTATAACGCACATGCTGTTACTGCCCACGCTCTCGCGCTTGCGCAGGAAAAGGGGAGTAGTGTAGTAATTGTGTGTGCCGCCGAGTCCGACTATTTCGCGCTCGACGATGCCACCTGTGCAGGTTATCTTGCACTTGAGGTACAACGGCAGCATCCTAACATTGAGGTGCTGGATGATGTACGCGCAGGCCAGGCCCTTTACGAAGTCTTCGCGCCACCAAAGCTTACTGATGTTGCTCATTCAGCACAGTCGATTATCGCAATGAAACTAGGCCACGACCTCGATTACTGTATGAAAATTGATGGTAGTACGACGGTACCCGTGGTAGTTGGGCAAGAGGAAGAGACGGGGTTGTTAGTGCTTGAGGGGAATGTTTATCGGTAGGGGCAGCAATTCATTGCGCCCATACGCATCAGGATAAGAACTGTTGAGACTACTATGAGGGAAAAACGAGTTGTCGTTGGCATGACAGGGGCAAGCCCTGTCACTCCTATACACGGTTTCGCGTGGCAAAGCCACGCCGTGGTGGTCAGTATGGTAGTGACAGGGCTTGTCCCTGTCATGCTGCCCACGGCTTGGTACACGATTATAAGTACAGCAGTTCTTATCCTGATGCCAATGGGGCAGCAATTCATTGCGCCCAAGGATGGGTTGGGAGGGGTTCACATTGGGAAAGAGAATCTTTGCCGACGCGTTGCTCCGCCACCCCCATCTTTGGGCGCAATGAATTGCTGCCCCTACCGAAATGTTAGCATTCCAAATGTTAGCGTTCGATTGGCGCACCGATCAGGCTGCCCCATTCCGTCCAGGAACCGTCATAGTTGCGTACATCGGGATAGCCCAGCAAGTAGTTCAATGCAAACCATGTGTGGCTGCTACGCTCACCGATGCGGCAGTAGGTAATAACCTCTTTATCCGGTGTGACACCCTTGCCTTCATAAACGGAACGCAATTCATCTGCCGATTTGTATGTTCCATCAGGGCGAACTGCCGTTGCCCACGGCACATTCGCGGCACCTGGAATATGTCCACCGCGTTGCGCTCCCTCTTGTGGCAGGTTCGCAGGTGCAAGCAACTCACCACTGTATTCGCCAGGGGAGCGTACATCTACAAGAGCTATATTGCCCTGCCCAACCGCACTCAGGACCTCATCACGGAGTACGCGGATTTCTTTGTGCGGTGTCTCAGCTTGATATGTTGTTTGCTGGTAGGAAGGAACCTCTGTCGTAATCTCCCGCTTGTCCGCTAACCACTTGACGCGTCCACCATCAAGCAAGCGTACATCGGGGTGTCCATAATATTTGAAAATCCATAGTGCCCATGTCGCAAACCAATTGTTGTTATCACCGTACAAGACAATTGTGGTATCTTTGCTGACACCCGCACTGCTTAACAGTGCTTCCAAATGCTCTTTACTCAAAGGCGAACGCACAATCTGATCCTGTAGTTCCTTTTGCCAGTTGAAGCCAACCGCTCCCGAAATGTGTCCTTGCTCATAGGCGTTGGTATCGACATCAACCTCAATCAAACGAACCTTGGAGTCCTGCAAATGTGCTTCGACCCAATCAGCGTCTACAAGTACCTCTGGGTGTGCATACCCTTTATTCTCTGACATATCTACATCTCCTCAATGACTAATGCTTTTTCTACAACTCTATGAAAAAATATATACGTTTATATCAGGTCACAGGACGAATTTTGCCATCATGTACATCATAGATGAAGCCACTAATATCAATATCTTTAGGAATAAGCGGCGACTCTCTAAGAAATGCAACATCGTCACGAACTGACTGTTCCAGGTTACTGAATGGCAAAAAGTCGATGCTGTCCGCGCTTGTATGCAAGTTTTGCTGTATTTTGGCATGAATGTCATCGTTACTAAAGGTGAGCATGCCACACTCGGTATGATGAATGACGACAATACTCTTCGTCCCAAGTAACTCTTCTGAAATGACAAGTGAGCGTAATGCGTCGGCGGCTCTGCCACCTGCATTGCGAATGACGTGTGCGTCGCCCTCTTCGAGACCAAGTGCACGTGCTGGGTCGATACGTGCATCCATGCAAACAAGGACCGCCACCTTACGGGCTGGCGGTAATGCCAAGTCTCCCTTATTGAAGGTCGAGGCGTACTGCTCGTTTGCCTGAACAAACTCTTGCGCAATTGACATGAATATGTCTCCTTCTTGCTTGATAACAAACATGAACAATCTTATCCGCATGTTCATCATCTCAATAAATATAACAAATGACGTGTAAAAGATAATTCCCTTATGTTATGTATCAAGGCTACTTTTTATAAGCTCTAACCGTCTATATCAACGATACCATATTTGCTATATGCATTCAAGTTATTTTATTCATTCTTTTTAGTTATGATATAAAATGGTTGTAGGAACTGAGAAGGGTGTGCTGAAGCAGACCCGTACAGGAGCAACGATACTAGCGAGGGGGAAAAGTCCTGTACGGGTCTGCTTCAGCACACCCTTTTAACAATTGTTTGGGCACATATGTAGCGTTTTATCAATTCCTTCAACATCGCGTGTTGCTCACAGGGTGTAGTAGAATTAGACCTCTACAGTTATGTTGTCGCATTCATATTATATTTTTATAGGTGTATGACAAGACGTGATATAGTGAGGGGAAGAATTTATCTCTGCTTGCAATTATCCCTTGTAGGCATTTTTTGAAAGAGAGTTACAAGACATGCTTTCTGGTACATGGCATTTCCGTATAGCAGGTCGTACATCCCTGTTCTTATTTATCAGTATGCTTACTATCTTGCTTACGGCATGCGGTGGAAGCTCATCTACGTCATCAAATGGTGGAACAACACTTGCTGCTAAGCAGGTACTCACCTTTCCAAATGTGGGTACGACTGACATCGGCTTCTTTGATCCTGCTACAGGACCAGATGCGAACTCGGCACTTGCTATTAATATGATCTACTCTGGTCTGGTACGCACCGATAAAAACTTGAACGTGATTCCAGATCAAGCAACGTGGCGTATCTCCGATGATAAGAAGACGTATACATTTACGCTTAAGCCGAATCTTACTTTCTCGGATGGTACACCTGTCACGGCACAGACGTATGTGTACACATGGACGCGCGCGCTCTTGCCCGAAGTGACCTCGCCAATTGCCTCATTCTTTGAAGCTCCCATTGCAGGTGCCGATGCAGTTGCCAATGGAAAGTCAAAGACGCTTAGTGGTGTCAAAGCGATTGACGATCATACGCTACAAGTGACTCTGAGCCAGCCTACACCATACTTCCTTGAGGACCTTACCACCTCTGTCTTCTATGCACTTAATCAAAAGCTGATCTCGCAGTATGGGCAGAAGAATTGGGTTCAGCATGCGGAGGGTGCAGGTGTTGGAACAGGTCCATTCATGGTCAAGACGTGGAACCATAATGCTCAGATGATACTTGTACCAAATCCACATTATTATGGGAACAAGACGAAGTTGACGGAAGTTGATATGATTTTCGTCAAGGAAAACGATACCGCGTTCAAGGCGTATCGTGCAGGTCAATACGCCTTTGTGTGGAACTTGACGCCTGAAGATCAATTGCAGGCCAGGAGTCTACAAGGCTTCATGCACACGTCGTTGTTACAGACCGACCTGATGTTCTTTGATAGTTCACGTCCACCTTTCAATAACGTCGCCATCCGACAGGCATTTGCCTATGCTATAGATAAGCAGACGCTGGTTCACGCGGTATTGAAGGACTCCGTAACGGTAGCGCAAACCATTATACCTCCTGGTATGCCGGGCTATCAGCCTAATTTCGCTGGATTACCATTCAACACTGCAAAAGCAAAATTGTTGTTCCAATCGGTCTATCCTGATGCAAATAAGGCTCCCTCATTTACCTTTACCTATCCTAGCTCTCAGGTGACACCAAATGAAGCGGCTGTTTTGCAACAAATGTGGCAAACTGCACTTGGTGTACAGGTCAAATTGCGTAGTGTAGAATTAACTGCATACAATACTGAGACATCGGGTAATCGAACCAATCACACGATTCAGTTTGGTTTTACTCAATGGGGCGCGGATTTCCCTGATCCCTATGATTGGCTCACGCTGAATCTGACCTCAAATGCATCAAATAACAATGGAAGTTGGAATAATCCAACCTTTGATCAGACCGTTGCCAAGGCCGAGACCTTGACCGGCGATGCACGTATCGCGCAGTATAATCAAGCTGAGCAGATTGCTATTACAGACGTAGGGTGGTTGCCACTTGACCATCAAGCACTCGCGGCAGTAATTCCATCATGGGTACATGGCGTCTCGCTGAACGCGAACGGTCTGTACTTTGATGATTGGTCAAATGTATACCTTTTACAGCATTGATCACTAATGAATTTTGATACCAAACATAGGAGGCGGTAGGGGCAGCAATTCATTGCACCCAAAGATAGGGGTAGTGGGGCAAACGTCCCCACAACGTATCTCGTGGCAACGCGAACCCCTCCCGACCCATCTTTGGGCGCAATGAATTGCTGCCCCTACCGTTCTACATTACTGTATTTGATTGTCAAAATTCGTTATAGCCCTACAGGTTTACCTATCGTTTTACCCCTTTAATATAGCGTACTGTTACGGTACCAACCAGACAATAGAGAATTGCCATACCGAAGAGCAACTGAAAGCCTAGAATGGGATGCCCACTTTGCGTGAAGTGGTCGAGCAAGGGACCACCTATGACAGGTGCAATGACCTGTGGCAATGATTGCGAAATATTCCATACGCCCATGTCACGAGCGTGATTTTTACGTGATGGTAGCACATCAGCAACTAACGCCCAATCAACGCTGATATACGCTCCGTAGCCGAGGCCAAAGATCGCTCCAGCGGCAAGGATAATGGGTAGCGAGTGCGTGATGATGAAGATAAGGCCCACCGTAGCCATGAAGCCACCGGAAAAATAGACCATATGTTTGCGTCCAAAGTGGTCCGAGAGCCAGCCTGCCGCGAGCGCACTGATCAAGCTTGTGATCGACAGAATAATAATGAAGTTTGTTGTTTGTATCTCTGGATGTGATACATGAACTGCGTCACGCATATAGAACTGCAAAAAATCCTGTACCGTGTAAATGCCGAGCGTCATAACGAGCCGTGTTAATAGGACCCAGGCAAAATCTGGATTGCGGCGTGGATTAAAATCGAAGAGGCGTAAAATGCCAATCGTGGCGACGACCTCTAAGACGACTTGCTGCACATCAGTGCTAATCGATATGTTCTCAACGTGCAGAGTATTCCATGCAGTCATGAGACCCCAAAGAGTACCTATCGCAAGTATCGTACCGGAAATAGTGAACAGCATTTTGCGTGTAAACCATGTATGCCATACGGGTACTACCAGAGGTGGATAAAGAGGCGGTAGTAGAGGTTCCTGTTCTGTGGTAATACGCGATGTGCTGTCGCGTTCTTTTACCGACACAACTGTGATCAGCATCATCGTGAGCATGACCCCAATAATAATGCCATAGGTCAGCCACAAACCCTGCTGATAAGCCGATGCAGGCTTGGAGGCGTCGATAAAAATACTCGCAATAATGACGCTACTAATCGAGCCAACTGTCGCAAGAAGTCCCATGACGCCTGATGCTAGCCCACGTTGTTCTTTTGGCACGATATCAGGTAACAGAGCATGAAACGGAGCCGTTGCCGCGTTATTGGAAAACTGAATCAGTGCATAAGCTACAGCGAGTGAGACAACATCTCGTGCTAATGCCATCCACACCAGTGCTCCGACGTTAACAAGTGTTCCAACCAATATATAGGGACGCCGACGCCCGAAGCGCGCGAAACGTCCCCGTGTCTCGTCGCTCAGCATTCCAAAGAGCGGATTAGCGAAGAGCGAGATAAATGCGCCTGGAACCAGGATAAACGCAAGTGCCTCACCTTGCTGTAGTGTACCAACGAGTTTGAAAACCTGACTGGGTAGAATAATGATTCCAAGTGCGGACCAGTGAAAGTTGAGCGCGAACCAAAAAATACTAATGGCAAGGATTTGGAACCAGCGCAATTTAGGAAGCAGGACTGCTGGCTTTTCTGGTACCAGCAATACTTCTTTCTGCAGTTCTTCCTGTTTTATAACAGCCATGTTATTATGCTGTTCCTTTCGAGAAACAATGTGGGCATGGGACAGAGAATACAGCATATTTGCTTATTATGCTAGTGTCATATGCACCATATACCCTTTTGTCTCATCGAAGATAAAGAACTTTTTGGTGTTATGCAAGGGCACCCGCAAGGGGATGCCCCTCCCATACACGAAGATGTCTCAAACCTTTATCGTCATATGGGAGGGGCATCCCCTTGCGGGTGCCCTTGTCTCAAACTACAGTATCTATGAAACAGGATTTAGCTCTAACTGCTCACTCTCAACAGGTTGGTGCAATCTATTCCTATTCCTACGCCAGGGCCAACCAACTTGTACACAGAGATAGCACAACACGGAGAAGAAAGACGAGATGATGGTGATGTGTAGGAGTGCGGCAAGCAGTTGACCGCTTGTAAAGACTATGATCATACCGCTTATCGCTTGTAACGTAATCAGAATGAACGCCCACCACGCGCCACGTACAAGATCACGGCGTCCACTATAGTTGCGCACAACAACTATCAGAACAGCTAGTACCAGTATCCATAGCGATGAAGCGGCATAGCGATGAAGTACCTGTATGCCTGCTAGAGAGGTGAGACTAGGAAGATAAGTAGTGCCGCATCCCACCACTTGCTGACCACAGGCTGCAACTGCTCCGGCGTGTTCCACCAATGCTCCTGTATACACGACGATATATGTCAGGGCAGCTAAACCCCACAACGCATATTGCAGACCCTTGCCGTCAAGGTGCGGCTCTACGTAACTCTGTCGTGTCTGTGCATGTAGTTGATAGAGACGAATGGTGAGCAGGACAACACTGGCAAGCGCAATTAAGGAAAGTCCGAAGTGCACGGAAAGCAACCAGAGTTTAACGTATGTCCCCTCGTATACTACCGTAAGAGCACCTAACGCGCCCTGCAAAATAACAAAGAACAAACTCATAAAACCAAAGAGTTTGGCACGAAAATCTTTTCGGTACAGAAACCATGTTCCGGCAGTCAACGCGACTACCAGGAGGCCATCAACACTTGATGTCACGCGGTGACTATACTCGATCAAGCCCGCGACGGTGATGGTACCAGGAATGATTTGCCCATGACAAAACGGCCAGGAATTGCCGCAGCCCTGCCCTGAACCCGTGTTGGTGACAATCGACCCCATGACCAGAATGACATATGAGCTAATCGAGGTGATGATAGCGAGTATTCTCAAAAGACGATGACTATTCATGATATTGCTTCTCCAAGCACGTTGTTCACAAATACAATTCTATTCTATTGGATGATAGCGGAACTTCGTCAAGATGTCAAAGTGTACGAAGGTAGTCGTTCAGGATTTACCAAAGGCTGGGGTAAGAGGGGTCTACGGCGACCGGATGCAAGGGCTGAGAGGATTGCTCTTGGACCCCTGCTTGCAGAGTCTGCTGTAAGCTGAGGAGCACGGGGGTGTCTTGTTTAGCGAGCGTTTGCAGGACACTGCCCACCACCGCACTGGTTTCCATTCCCCCAAACGTGTTGGAGCCATTGCTGATTTTGCGCATCAGCACCATCGGACGAAGTTCACGTTCTGCCAGATTGTTGGTCGCATCCGGGGTGCTGAGCACCGCACGGATCAAGCCCTCATACTGGACGCGAAGTCGTGCCTGAATGTTCTGGATGGCAGCACTCTCCGACGGGACCGCCAGCACCTCATCAAGTTCGCTTCGCAGACGCGCTTCCAGGTCCTCTTGATCAGAGACCGACCTGTCGTGTTTGAGATGATAGGCACGCACCAACTGTTCGCGCACCTGAACGGCTGGCGACTCCGGGGGATCCAAGGCGGTTTCTTCATGCGCAAAGCGCAACAGATGTGCCCAGCAATAGAGGTGGTTGGACTGGGGAAGGGCGTTGGTGTAGGCGGCATACCCATCATGCATACACAAGGCGTGGCTCTGCCCGTACAAGTCTCGTGCAATGCCCCCGCCTCGGCTCTCGGCGGCGAAGTAGACCGTCACCTGATCGTTGCTCATCAGCCACATCCACGCTTTTTGTCCATGCACCAACCAGCCTGTTTCGTCGGCGTACATCACCTTGCCTGCTCTCACGGCCTCAAGAAGCTGGTCGTACTGTCCACGCAGATACTCTTTGGCTTGCGCGAGCAGATTGCTGATCGTCGATTTGGAAAGGCGCAGTCCATGACTGATTTGGAGCACGTCCGCAATAGTGTGTAAGGAGGCATGACCGCGAAAGCGCAGCACCATCACCACGAGAAAGACATTGAGGCCGTATTCGGTAAACGGCAACGACCTCTCATCACGAGCGACCACTTCGCGCTGGCAGTCTCCACACCACTGCCGTTCGCTTTCCAGCAGCACATTGACCACCTGCGGCTGCAGCACAATATCCACCAACGCTTTGTGGCGAGTGGCCTTCACGCGAGCAAGAGCCTGTCCACACGAGCCACATGTCGGCGCAAACAGGTGCCATTTTTGCCACGAAGACGACTCGTGTGGCTGGCTCTCTCGGTTGGTGTCGGCATGGCCTGCTTGCCCACCTTTTTTCTTCTTCATGGCACTCATCGGGTGGCGGAAGTTGCCGTGATCAAAGAGGGCGACTTGATAGCGGTTCTTGGTCTTGTTGGATTGCTCACGTTCCTGTTTGAGCCGCTCGTTCTCTTTTTCCAGTTCCTTGATGCGTGTGGCTTGTTCTTTGAGCTGTTTTTCTAACTGCTCCACTTTCTGCTTTTGGGTTTGGTGGGCACGCGTGAGCCGGTCTTTGTCCACGCGAAGTAAACGGACATCTTTTTTCAATTGTTGAACATAGTCTGGAAAGGGTTGCATTACTTACAGCTTACCCAATACTCGCGTCAAAGGCAAGCTCAGCTTTTGACGAATCCTGAACGACTACTCAGAAGATGCTTGACATGCTTTTAAGAGTCGGCTATAATAGCCACGTCGATCAC
>CAXUIS010000221.1:0-9138 GCA_964250915.1 uncultured Ktedonobacteraceae bacterium
TGTAAGAGGTTCTGTCTTGAAGCCATTGTATATTATTATGGTCTTAAATAATAGAGAGGTGTGCTTGTGAAACGTATTGCTATTATTGGTTCAAGTGGCGCAGGAAAATCAACGCTTGCACGACAGCTTGGTACATTGCTCGCTCTTCCAGTTATACACCTCGATACTCTTTTCTGGCAACCTGGTTGGATAGAAACACCTCGTGATAGGTGGAATGCGATACAAGAACAGCTTATATCGCAAGAAACGTGGATTATAGATGGTAACTATAGAAGTTCATTAAATATCCGCCTCGCTGCTGCTGACACAATTATTTTTCTTGATTTCCCCATGTTGCTCTGTCTGTATCGTGCACTCAAAAGACGTTTTCAATATGCAGGAAGATCACGACCTGATATGAACGAGGGCTGTCCTGAGCGCATTGATTGGGGACACCTGAAATGGATATGGAACTATCCGAGAGATGGGCGTGTAAGCGCAATAGAGAAAATACAAAAGTTCAGTAGTGGACGCGAAACCATTACCTTATATGGTCCTAAGCAAGTGAAACAATTTCTGCAAGAAGTTGAGAAGGCGCATACAGTATAGAAATGTCAGAAATGCTTGACCAGACGACGATGCTAGGCTATAGTAGCTTCATTCTGTAAAATGAAGTGAAGGTAGTTAGCGATGACTCTAACCAGCGAGGTGCCATATATGACCGGACCAAAAGACTTTTTAGAATATCTTACCGCATTAATACAGCAAGCTGTAGTTATATATCTTGAGCAAGAGCATATAGACATTGACAAGGAACAACTTCCTATTGATCTCCGTTTCTCAGCACAGGCCAGTTTTGGCGATTATTCTATGCCAGTTATGCAATGGGCAGGCAAGAACAAACTAGGACGCCCACCATTGCAAATTGCTGAGGCACTAACAACAATTCTACACGATATGCATATCTCTTCAGTCGCTGAAATCACCGCAACGAAACCCGGCTACATCAATTTCAGTCTCAATCGCTCTGAGGTAGGGAAGGCGATTATCGAGCGTGTTGTAGAGGCGGGTCCCGATTATGGACATAACGATGTAGGCATTGGCACGAAAGTTATTGTCGAGCATACTGCAATCAATAGTAATAAGGCCGCACATGTTGGACATCTGCGTAACTCATGCATTGGCGATACTGTTGTACGTATGTTGCGCTCACAAGGCTATACGGTTGAGGCAGAAAACTATATCGACGACTCCGGCGTGCAGGTTGCAGATGTTGTAGTCGGATTTCTGTTGCTACAAAAAGGGCAATTACAGCTTCCAGGTGGCAACGAGCAGTTACCTCATGAACCCTTTGACTATTTCTGTTCGCGTGTCTATGTCGCAGTTGTTAAAGCCTACGACACACAGCCAGAACTCAAAGATATGCGCCGAACCGTTCTCCATGCTATCGAGCAGGGCGAAGAGCCAACATCAGGGCCAGACTATCCGACACTCGCCTCTGACCTCTCGCATCAGATTGTCCAAGCACATCTCAAGACAATGGGTCGTCTCAACATTTCTTATGATTTATTGACATGGGAGTCTGCTATCCTGGGTGCAGGTCTCTGGAAACATACGTTTGACATGTTACGCGAAAGCAAGCTGCTTGAGAAACCAGAGTCGGGTCCTGCGGCTGGTTGCTGGATACTGCCCTTTGGTGATGAAGGGGCACCAGGTGAAGAGAATGAGCGTATGCAAGACAAAATTCTTGTTAGAAGCGATGGTACTGCAACCTATACCGCGAAGGATATTGCCACTCAACTCTGGAAATTTGGTCTTGTCGATAATCAAACTGGTGTTGATTTGCACTACATTCCGTGGGGTGTGCAACACGATGGGCGTGTCCTCTGGTCGATGCGAACTCCAAAAGATATGGCACCACAACAAGAAGAGGCCGACCCGAATCGCTTTGGGCATGCTCAAAAAGCCATCAATGTGATCGACGTGCGCCAGTCCTATCCACAGCAAGTCGTCTATGAAAGTTTGCGTCGGCTCGGTTTTCCACAACAGGCTGATAATTCGACGCATATCTCCTATGAAGTTGTGACGCTCTCAAAAGCAACGGCGGCAAGCCTCGGTATAGATACATCCGACGGACGCAGCTTCTACGCTATGTCTGGTCGTAAAGGTATTGAGATCAAAGCGGATGACCTGATTAACGAAGCGGTACGGCGTATGCAAGAGGTTAAGGCTGATCTTCCCGCAGAAACAGCATCCATTCTCGCTGCTTCTGCCATTCGTTACTTTATGATTCGCTTTGGACTACAGCAGATTATCGCGTTGGATATCGACGAAGCTTTACGCCCAAATGGGGATACAGGTGTCTACCTGCAATATGCCTATGCACGCGCGAACAGCATTCAACGTCGTTTGCAAGATGCTGGCTATGAGTTGCCAGATTTTCTCGTTGACTTGCCCGAACACCTAGAGCAGAGTGAGTGGGAATTGCTCCGTCATATCGACGCCTACCCACGTCGGCTTGCGGAGGCGAGCGAATCGCTTGTCCCCTCAACGCTCTCGACATACGTGTACGAACTGGCATCGCATTTCAGTGATTTCTACGAACACACGCCACCAATTCTGAAAGAGACCAACGAACACGTCAAAGCATTTCGCGCTTCGCTAGTGCGTGCCACCGTACAAACGATGGATAACGCTTTGCGCGTGCTTGGCTTTATCCCGCTCGAACGCATATAATATGATGAACTTTGACAATCGAATACGGCGACGGCGGGAGGGGCAGCAATTCATTGCGCCCGAAGATGAGGGTAAGAAGCAGCTCTTTAGACATGGGGTACTTCACACCAATAAGAGTGCTATCTATGCACTTGTTGTAGAGCAGGATCATGTGCTTTTGCGTACACCTATTGGATTACTTAGGCAATAAGCTTTTCGATGGTATCCAGAAGTTCATCGAGTTCAAACGGCTTTCTGATGCCGATGAGCTTTCGTTGTCGAATAGCCGCTTCTGGCAAGTTCGCGCTCATAATAATAGTGGGTATATGAGCTAATCCCTGCGTTGCTTGAAGCAAGTCATACAGCTCTATACCATTCATTTTTGGTAGTTGATAATCTAAAATGAAGAGATCGGGTTTAATACCTTTGATAATTTCTAATGCTTCAAAACCGTCGAGGGCAGATATCGCTTCGTATGGTGTTGCCTGTGAGATGGCATACACAAGTACTTCGCCTATGGAGGCGTCATCTTCTACTATCAACGTAACTTTCGACATACGCTTATTGTCTTCCCTTGTCCCTAGAGATAACATTGCCTCTTATCTCGCAATCTTTGCCTTTGTGAGGTTTCAAGATGTATCACGTTTTACGAGAAAAAGAAGTTTCAGTATATCTATATAGAAATGCATTTTGTGCAGCAGAAGTAAGTAAAAACACTTATGTACACATTAAGCCTTTTATCAATCGCAAACTTTCCTGCAAACGTTTGACATCTACATAACCGTTCATATCAATAGCAGGTGACTCCAAACTCACGTACCCCTCATAGTTGTGCTGTTTGAGCCTATCAAAAAAGTGTTCAAAGTTGATAGTGCCTTCTCCAGGGTGAAGGTAGCGGCGTCTACCATCGGGTGTAAACAAGTGTCCATCAAAATCTTTAATGTGTGTATGCAGGACGTGTTGAGGCGACCAGAGCCATGTCGATGTGAAAACATCTTCTAGCTGGTTTGATTGTGCGAGAAACTCGGTGTCTAGCGCGACACGACAGCGATTATCTTGCTCAACCGCACGTTGTACATTGCTCAGTGGGTCGGCAGAGCGACACGGAATGGTTTCGATAGCCAACGTTAGTCCATGCTGTTCCACAACATCGAGACATTGGCTTAAAGAAGCAAGATTATTCTCAAGATGGTCGTCCAATTCGGGCCAGCCCCAAAGGTGTAGGACAAGTATTTTTGTTCCTAAAAGACTTGCTAAACGACAATTTTCAGAGAGCCACTGCACGCCGCGTTCGCGCTCCTTTGTGTCAGATTTTCCTAATGCAACACCAATATTTTTCTCTGTATGCATAACTGGAAAGCGTAATCCCGACTGCTGTAGAGTGTGAGCAATAGCTTCTATCTGTTCGTACCAGGGAGTGTAAAACATTAATTCTAAGCCATCGACATCAAGTTGAGGGCCATATTGTAAAGCTACATGATAATCAATGTAATCTGGTGAACGACTGAACGCTCCCGTTGAGCAAAGTAACTGCATTATGCCTTTTATCCTCTAACTAACTATGTACCTCATAAATGCCGCCTAGTCCCACACGAAAACCACAAGCTTCATAGAACATCGTTGTTTCCGGCTCAAAATCTACGTGAATAATCGTTATGCCATGTGCCTGAATGTGTTCTACCGCCGCTAAGACAAGTGCTTTTCCAACACCTTTTCGCTGATGTGATGGATGAACAATTACATCGAGTAACACTGCATGTCGTACTCCATCACTGAGAATAGCGCACCATGCGGCAAGCTTGTTGGTAGCATCAAATCCACCTACAGTTGCCCAGTAACCGTGTAGGGCAGTAGGGTAATCCTCTTCTGATCTGCCCCATCCAACCGCCTCGCGCAAATCACAAATAGCTTGAGAAGAGATAGTAGGATTGAGGATGAAAGAAATATCTAACATAGTGTTTCCTTAAAAATTTAGTACACAGTAGCATTGTATGGTCTATTTAAAACGAAATGCAACTAGAAGACAAAAAGGTAAATAAACGACTCTCATAGCCATTTTGTCATTCCCCCTTCCCAAGCGAAAAAGACTATGGTATAGTTAGCTATGTACAAAGGAGAGATGGCAGAGTGGTCTATTGCGGCTGTCTTGAAAACAGCTGGGTTAACAGCCCCGGGAGTTCGAATCCCCCTCTCTCCGTGAGTAAAGAGGCAGAAGTGCCTCTTTTGCTTTATGCTGGTGCTTTCCACAACATGTGGGGGAAGAAAGTAGCAGAAGAAGTACCCAGACTTCAAACTGGGCCAGCAGTAGAACATGCATAACCACGCACTCAGCAATTCGGTTGCCTTATTTCGTTGTGTATTTTTGGATGGATGGTGTATTGTGTCACGTATAGGTACAGTAGAAATGCTTCGTATAACGAGCGTTTTACAGCGCATAGAGACATTCACAAAAACTGGACTGCTTGTAGTTAAACAAGATACGCAATGGGTAGAATTCTATTGCCGTGAGGGACGCCTACTGTGTGTTGGTCCTATCCGAACTGACGCCACATTGGGAGAACGACTTCTGCGTGATGGTGTAATCTCTTCTCAAGCATTGCAAGAAACAATGCTTGCACTTGGCACCGCGGTTCCTAGCGAGACACGTATCGCGTTGACTTTGATGGATTTAGGCTATGTTACGCGGGAGGAATTAAGAATCTGGGCTGGGAAAAAGACAGGAGATGTTCTATCGGCAGTTTTGGCATGGTCTACAGGCGAACTATATTTTGATGAAGGTGCAGACCCACCAGCAGAACGCTTGCTCGTTTCACTTTCAATTTCAGCACTGCTTGCCGCTCTGCCTCAAGCGAATACAAAACTACAGGCATCCCCTGTTATGCAGAATATGGTTCAAGAACGTACAATAGTTGAAGAGAGCGTGCGTTCGAGTTCGGCAGGGTGGGATGCTTCGCAGTCTCCCACGCTCTATGACTCGACACAATTTTTTACTGAACCATCTTCGCCACACACGCCACCCGCAGCACCTTATATTTCAGCAGGTGCGTTGCTACCTACATCCAATAATGCTATAAATACTGGTCCTGTCATGCCGCCTCCGCCGCAAACACCTTCCCCTATGCCAAATATACCAATGACCGCACTTCCACCAGCTAGAAGCATAGATATATCATTTATGCAGCCTGATATGGTGTTGGTGCCAGCAGACTTTTCCTCCTTATCAGAGCAACACGTACAAGTGACGCCAACTCAATGGCGACTACTCACTCGCGTCGATGGTATGACTTCTTTGCGAGATGCTTGCGTTGCATTAAAAATGCCAGCCGAGGATGTATGCAGAGCTGCAGGTGAGCTAATTGCTGAACGGATTGTGCAGGTTGTGCCTCCATCTGTACATGAGATACAAGAAATGTCCCTAACATCGCAAAACTTACTACAATCAGGTCTCAGCAATGGACTTGCCATTCCAGGCTATGCCGCAACAATGCAGTCGCCATGGGGCAGTGTACTGCCCGTGTCTGAGATGATACCACAATTCTCCCCTACTCTTGAAACACGTTCCCAGTGGGGTAATGGTGGTAATGGTGCAACCTTTGTTCCAGGACAAGGATGGGTTTCGCCATTGCACCCTCTTCAATCAATGTAGTCAAATAGTTTTGGTGATAGTGGAGCCTATACATCCGTTGGTAGTAATCGCTAATTGTGTGAACAATAAAACAGATAAGAAGATATAGAGTAGTTGGAGGCATGTGTGAAGGGGCGTGGCGCGTCACTATTTCGTCCCTCAATAGAGGACGAACCAGATATTGAACAGTTACTTATTGGTAGAAGTGCTAGTATGCGTACTGTCATCACTACTATACGACAAATTGCACTTTATCCACACACAGCAGTGTTACTTCAAGGCGAGAGTGGGACAGGTAAAGATGTTGTTGCGCGTGCTATTCATCTCCTGACTTATCATTCAGCACACTCATTTGTACCAATTAACTGTGCCGCCATTCCCGAAACATTGCTCGAAACAGAGCTGTTTGGCGTTGAAGCTGGCGCATATACCGATGCTAAGGTGTCGCGTGAAGGCTACTTCTTGCGTGCAGATGGTGGAACATTATTTTTAGATGAAATCGGTGCAATGCCACTTTCGTTACAAGCAAAACTCCTACGTTTCCTTGAGACAAAGAGTTTCCGCCGTATAGGGGGTACGAAAGAGCTTCATGTCAATCTCCGTGTAATCTCTGCTACAAATGTCAATTTAAAAGCTGCCGTTGTACAAAAAAGCTTTCGAGATGATCTTTTCTATCGCTTACAAGTCCTTACTCTTTATCTTCCTGCTTTACGGGAACGACCAGAAGATATTGAGGTGCTGACTGCACATTTTCTCGATCAGCAAAACGCATCTCTTTCTGCTGACGAGCAGCCGTTCACAATAGACAAAACTGCGTTAGATATGCTCATTCGTTATGACTGGCCTGGCAATGTACGTGAACTTTTCAGTGTGTTACAACGTGGTAGCGTTCTCTGTGACGGACGAGAAATTTTACCCAAAGACCTGCCCGAACACATACGCTTCGGCAACATGAGTGCATCTCAACGGCTTCAAGAGGTTCGTAAACAAATGCATCTTCCGCCCGAAGGTGTCAATCTACAAGCGTTGCTCAACGATATTGAGCATACATTTATCCGCGAAGCTCTTGACCGTTGTGGTGGCAACCAGGTGCAAGCTGCTGCTCTGCTAGGTATGTCACGCGATCAGTTGCGCTATCGCTTACCACATATCTAGTATCGCTTCAAGTAGTTGATGTGCTACTTAGCTCATGGTGGGACACCTATCTCTTGTCCATCTGCCATTAATGTGCCTCGTTTTTCGCGTTTGGCTCGATTTCCAATCGCCATGTACACAATTCAGTTGCGCCACGGCTTGGCGCGGTCAAGCCAGTAATGAGACTTATGTGGTAAGGTAATGCGAACTAGACTTCGGGCCAGTCGAGCATCATCGCTTTCGCCATGTCTCCTGGTTGTATCGTCACACCGCCTTCTGGCACAATCACGAATGCATTTGCTTGTAACAAGGAGGTCATGATGTTCGAGCCTTGACTGCCAGTGGTACGAGCAACGAAGTGGTCGTCGTACCACTCAACATGTGCTCTAACATAATGGCGGCGCATCACTGAGTCAGTGACACCATCCTCGACGACAACAGGAATTTGTGGTTTCAGTAGCCGTGTGTGCCCTTGCATCTTACGCAGAATGGGGCGTCCAAAGAGTTCAAAGGTGACCGCTGTGGAAACAGGATTACCTGGAAGTCCTAGTAGGGGAACATGCCCAATGCGACCAAATGCAACAGGTTTGCCTGGGCGCATATTGATACGCCAGAAATTAATATTACCTTGCTCCGTCATAATATCTTTCACCAGATCGAAGTCTCCTACGGACACCCCCCCGGATGTGAAGATGAGATCGTAGGTAGCAGCTTCACGAAATTTCTCGCGTAAGCTTTCTGTCGTATCCTGAGCTACGCCTAGACGATGTGCCGTAGCACCCGCACGTAGTACGGCAGCCTCTAATAGATAACTATTGCTATTCCGAATCTTTCCAGGGCGTAAGAGTTCGTCAATGTCGATCACCTCATCACCTGTTCCTAGAATGGCTACGTGTGGACGACGAATGACAGGGACCTGTGCATACCCAAGTGTTGCTAAAACACCAATTTCCCAGGGACCAACCTCAGTCCCCCGTTGTATAACAACCTGACCTTTACGCATATCCTCGCCTGCAGGTCGAATATTATTATGAGGTGCGACCTCTTGCAGCACCTCTACCCATGTACTTTCCGGGCCATCGTAGTTTGTTAGCTCAATTTGGATAACGCTATCTGCGCCAGGAGGAATGGGAGCACCAGTCATGACGCGCATCGCTGTTCCCTCTTCGACTGCATGATCGGCAACATATCCAGCCGCTACGCCTCCTGTAACTCGTAAACGTGGTAGCACGCCGTTTTGAGCATGAGTGTCCTGGCTACGAAGCGCGAAACCATCCATTGCTGAATTTGCGAATGGTGGAATGTCATCATATGCAACGATATCTTGTGCTAGTACTAATCCCTGCACGGCAGAAAGCGGAACATGTACCTCTTCTAACGCTGTAATTTGGTCTAAAATACGCTCAAGAGCCTCTTCTACGCTTATCATGAGTACACACCTTTCATATAGGGACCGATGTATCGCGTCCTCGTTGATAGTCGATTGCCAAGAGGACGCGATAATGCCCTTTAACTAATAAATAGGGATATGATAAGCCAAAAGCATATCCAGATTTAATAGTTAAACAGCATCATCGGTCCCTACAGATTGCCAGCATTATAAACAAAAAAGCCCGACACACCAAATAGGAGTAATGTCAGGCTTCTTCTGAAAAATAGTACCTCGTACGGGATTCGAACCCGTG
>CAXUIS010000222.1:0-9118 GCA_964250915.1 uncultured Ktedonobacteraceae bacterium
ATCGTGTACGTATCATCCGCACTGGCGAACAAGGACATGTCAACGCCACAGATGGGGGCGTTGTCTATGTACTTATAGACGGCACCGAAGAAACGAAACTCTTTTCCGCACGCGTGGATAAAGACGCGTATATCGAATTAGTAACACAATAAGAACTACAAGGGCATAATTGGGGTATCCCGATTATGCCCTTGTAGTTCTTATTGTGTTACTAATTCATCTAAGCCAGGAGTAAACGCTAACGAAAAATCGGTTGAGCGTATCTCTCCCTCCTCATCATTTCCAGAATTGTGGATTTCAGTCATATCAATCACTCCTCCTATATCTATCATGTTTTCAACAAAATGCACAGACGGAACGTGTGCATCCAAACCTCTCTCGTAGTCGTGTCTCTCGTAAGAGACATAAATATCGAAAAGAGGGCGACGCACACATGTTTACGTCGATCACAGCAGTATCTTATCAAGGTACGCAGGGTCATGAGCACCTATGGACAAGTACACAAGAAAAAATAACACTTTCTTTTACCGCAACAACACTTGGACAATCTATTGTACGTATTCGCTGTTTGCGCACTACTCATGTAGATACAGCACGCTATAGCCTTGTTGATGATGCCACAGGGACACTTCCCTATCATTCATGGATCGTTGCAACAGGTGATGAGCATTGGGAACACAATAATAGCGACGAAAAGAATACTCAAGCATACCTTGAAGCCTATCTGCATGACTTCTCTTACTCTAAAGACGCTCTCCGTCTCACACGTTCACTCGCTCCACAAGAATATATTTACGGGCTTGGCGAGCATACCGACAAGCTAAACCTGCGTGGACGTACCTTTCCTCTCTGGACATATGATCCTCCAAAGGGACATGACGCTCATACTGTAGCCATGTATGCCGCGATTCCTTTCTCGCTGCATATTGACGCTGCGATGGGTACAGCCTCTGGCATCCTTATTGACCATACGGGTCGTATTGAGATGGACCTGGGCCATCAAGACTCAGGAAAATTTCAGGCAACGCTACAGGGAGATGACTTTACAGTCTATTTTATCGCTGGCCCCACGCCTGCCGATGTACTACATCATTATACAGAACTTACAGGTCGCATGCATCTTCCACCAAGTTGGTCGCTTGGTCTACAACAGGCGCGTTGGAGTTATGCAACAGAGCAGCAGGTACGGGACGTAGCGACGAAACTGCGCGAACGCAATCATCCCAGTGATGGTGTCTGGCTTGATATTGACTATATGCGCGGGTATCGTCCCTTTACCTGGAATACCGAAGCATTCCCCGACCCGCCTAAAATGATAAGCGATATGAGTGCGTTAGGCTTCCATATCGTGCCCGTGATCGACCCTGGCTTCAAAACCGATGCAGCTTATGCTCCGTATCAAGAAATTATTGAGCACGATTATATGTGTCGCTTGCCAAACGGTGAGGCATTTGTCGGTAGCGCATGGCCCGGCGATTGTGTATTTCCCGATTTCTCACGCGATGAGGTGCGCAAGTGGTGGGGAAGCCTCTATCAAGGGTTTCTTAAACAGGGCATCGCGGGTAGCTGGAACGATATGAACGAACCATCATTGACGACCATGATGCAGAAGCACACGACGAACGTTTCAGGAGCATCATTTTCTAACGACATTCTACATCGTGCTGGTGGAGAGAAGCCAACGGGACCAGATGGACCGCCAACATCACATCTCTTTTTCCATAATGCCTATGGTCTACAGATGGCGCGCGCTGCACGAGAAGCCGCGCAAAGCCTCTTCCCGAATGCACGTCCTTTCGTACTGACTCGTGGTGCCACGGCTGGTGTTCAACGCTATGCCGCCGTGTGGACGGGAGATAACTCAAGCTGGTGGGAACATATTCGTCTCGGCATGGTCATGTGTCTCAATTTGAGCATGAGTGGCGTTCCTGTCGTTGGAGCAGACATCGGAGGATTTTGGGAGAACTGTACAGGTGAATTACTAGTACGCTTCGCACAGATGGGGGCATTATTGCCATTCTGCCGCAACCATAATGCGTTACATGACCGCGAACAAGAACCGTGGTCATTTGGCGAACCATTCGAGAGTGCTTATCGTACCGCGATTGAACAACGTTACCGCCTTCTGCCCTATCTCTATACACTTTTTCAAGAAGCAGCGACAACGGGCGAACCTATCATCCGCCCACTTTACTATCACTTTCCACAAAACGAACAGGTCTACGCTACTGACGTGGCTGAAACAGAGTTTCTTGTGGGGCCAAATCTACTCACCGCTCCCATTTATATGGAGGGTGCGCTGACGCGTCAAGTCTATCTTCCTGTAGGAATTTGGACGAGTTACTGGGACGGACAGGCATATACTGGTGGTCAATGGCATATTGTGAATGCAGCACTAGATCGGTGGCCCGTATTTGTACGAGCGCAAAGCATTCTTCCGCTTGGGCCTGTCATGCAGCACGTCGGTCAACACGCAACTGACCCTCTAACTCTGAGCTGCTACATGAGCGAGAATGGAGAGGTTAGTTATACGTTGTACGAGGATGATGGCTCAACCCTCGCCTATCATAACGGTGTATTTGCACACACCATAATTACCTGTTCGTTGAATGAAACACAGGTGAGAGTGAACATCGAGGAACACTATGACTCTTACCATCCACAACGCGAGTGGTATGACGTAATTGTCCATACAGGATCACGAGACTTACACATACGTCTGAAGGCAGGTCAAGGTCAGGTAAGTCACACGTTTTGACACACGAAAATGGGAACGTTGTTATCTCATTCAACGTTCCCATTTTCGTGTATCAAAACTCATCGTGAGAAATGTGCTATAATATGAATAAGACTTGCAATCGCGCACCTCTCTTATTATCCCTCGGAAACGTATACACGAAGCTAGAACTTCCTTATGCAAAATAGACTATAGGAAATACTGATAGAAGGAAAACACAATGAGCAAGCAGTTTGCTGAACCAAATGGTCATGTACATACGCCGTGGGTGAGCAGTAACACCTATTCCGCACGTATTCAAGAAGCCATGCGTCATAATAAGCTCTATTCCACTGACTATCCACTCGCTATAACACTTTTGAATGCAGTCAAGAGCGGGCTTACACTGGAGCAGTGGCAAGAAGAGCAGCAACGGCGCGTCACAACGCTTACTAATCAAGCACCAGATGCGACGCGCGCACACGCAGATGTCGCTAATCGCTACGAGCAAACTGTCAGCAACATGCGTGATATGCAGCTTTGGCCCTGGGAATAACATCGACTCCTAGTCCGTCTTGTGAAAAGAGGCTCCTCTTGAAAATAGATAGACAAACGAGGACATTTGCCAAACAAGTCCAGGTAGACTTACTTGGACTTGCCGACACAGACCTCTTTCAAACTATTCAGCTTTGGACAGGCGAGGGACAAGCAAGCTACGTCTCGTTAGAGGCGTACGCTGCGTTAGGCTATATGCATAGTGGCGATGATGATAATTACTCAATAAACACGCTGTCAACACGCGGAAGTGTAGAGAATACTTCATGGCTTGCACCTGCTCCCCAGCAGTTGCGCGACTTGTTGCAAGACATGCCAATGCCATTATTCGTACAACATGTGCTACCACTCGCGTTTGAATCACTGCACATTCTGCATCCCGAATGGGGTGAGGGTGCAACTTTCAACGCGCATCTTGCTAATCATCTTCGCGCACTGCTCACAAAACGATAAAATGCGACGTTACCCGTTTTACTGATTAAACATACCTTTTAAAGCGCTCGCGCTGCTGACCGTGAGCGTAGTTGAAAGGCATGAATAATCATACCGACTCCGAACACGATTCCGTAAATTCCAACCACCCAGAGAAGGGACAAGATGCCTGCACCGGGACGCACAAAAAGCAGAATCGCTAGCAAAATCGAAATGATGCCACCAATAGCGAGACCCCAAGCGAAAGAACTCCGCACAGTAAAGGCTGCAATCAGTTCCATTATACCGAAAAATGCGCGAAAGTTAAAGGTGTTTTCTAAACACATCATACACTTATAACACGTAAAAGTGCTAATAATACAGACATTCTCTGAAAGAATGATGTATCTAAAAACGTAACTTATCTAATAAGCAGAGTGTCCTTTCAGCAGAAAGCAAGGTACAATGTCAAGGGGTGCATGGCGTGTATCCCTTCCTGTAACTGCTACGTGTCCGTTATTGTGTAACGTTTTCCATATAAGAGGAGAGTCTCATGGCAACTGTCAATCAGATAGCTACTGTCGATCAGGCACGTTTGGAATTGATGAATCGCTATTGGAACGCCGCGAACTATCTGACGATTGGTCAGATTTATTTAAAGGAAAACCCTTTACTACGAGAGCCACTTCTAGCCGATCATATTAAGCCTCGCCTCCTGGGACATTGGGGTACATCCCCCGGTCTGAGTTTCATTTATGTTCACGTCAATCGGCTGATTCAAGACCATGATGTGAATGCTATCTATCTTACTGGTCCTGGACACGGCGGCCCTGCATTGGTCGCAAATGTCTATCTGGAAGGCTCGTACACGGAGATATATCCCAATATCTCACAGGACACCGAAGGCATTCACAAGCTGTTTCGCCAGTTTTCGACTCCGGGCGGTATACCGAGCCATGTAAGTGTGCCCACGCCGGGGTCTATTCATGAAGGTGGCGAGCTTGGGTATGTGCTTTCCCATGCCTATGGTGCGGTTTTCGACAATCCAGACCTGATTGCAATAGCTGTTGTCGGCGATGGTGAGGCCGAGACCGCTCCTCTTGAAGGCTCATGGAAGAGTCTCAAGTTTCTCAACCCTGTACGCGATGGTGCCGTGCTTCCAATTCTACATTTGAATGGTTACAAAATTTCTGGTCCTACTGTACTTGGGCGTGAAGAGGACGAAAACGTACAAAAGCAAATCGAGAGCTATGGCTACGAGGTGCATTTCGTCGAGGGTGATGATCCCATGACCATGCACAAAGCCTTCTCGGACACACTTGAGACATGTTACACTAAAATTCGTGGCTATCAGGAAGATGCACGTACACATGGTTTCTCAGGAGTTCCGCCTTGGCCTGTCATCGTGCTGCGTACACCAAAGGGCTGGACATGCCCCAAAGAGATTGATGGCAAACCTATCGAGGGCACGTTTCGTGCTCACCAGGTACCGGTAGAGGATGTGACAACCAATCCAGCACATCTAGCAATCCTGGAACAATGGATGCATAGCTATCATCCAGAAGACGTTTTTGATGAGCATGGACGTTTTATCGCCGACCTCGCGGCCCTTGCTCCTAAGGGTGAACGCCGTATGGGGGCCAACCCCAATGCGAACGGAGGGAAGTTGCTGGTAGACCTGGATTTGCCAGCATTTACCGACTACGCCATTGACGTGCCAAAACCCGCGACAGAGCATCACGAGTCCACTCGGCAATTTGGTAAGATGATGCGCGACATCTTCACACGCAACGCCAAGCAGCAAAACTTCCGGCTCTTCTGCCCTGATGAGACTAACTCGAACCGTCTAGGCAATGTGTTTGAGGTCGAGAATCGTACATCGACCGGCAAAATCATTCCGATTGACGATCACATTTCGCCTGATGGTCGCGTCATGGAAGTGCTGAGCGAACACCTGTGTCAAGGGTGGCTCGAAGGCTACTTGCTTACAGGACGGCACGGCGTATTCGCCACTTACGAAGCGTTTGCAATGGTCTCCGACTCTATGACCATTCAACACTCAAAATGGCTACAGGAAGCCGACAAATTGGCGTGGCGCGAGAAAATCGCCTCGCTCAATATTCTCCTGACCTCGACCTGCTGGCGCAACGACCATAACGGCTTTAGCCACCAAGGACCTGGCTTGATCGACACAGTTCTTTCCAGAAAAGGCGTTGTTGCGCGTATCTACCTGCCACCGGATGCGAATTGTCTGATGTCAGTTGCCGACCACTGTTTGCGGAGCCGCAATTATGTCAATTTGATTGTGATTGACAAGCAGCCACAACTGCAATGGCTCAACATGCAAGATGCAATTGCGCACTGTACCAAAGGTCTTTCAACATGGAAATGGGCGAGTAACGATCAGCAGCTACAACCTGATGTTGTCCTTGCTTGCTGCGGTGATATTCCAACGCTGGAGACGGTTGCAGCAGCAGACTGGTTGCGCAAGCATATCCCAGAATTAAAGGTGCGCTTGGTTAACGTTGTTGACTTGATGCGTCTCTATCCGCCGGACCTGCACCCTCATGGAGCGGACGAGGCAACGTTCGTCGAGGAATTCACCGAAGCGCAACCTGTCGTATTTGCCTTTCATGGCTACCAGCGTGCCATACACGAACTCGTGCACGGGCGTCCGAACGCTGAGCGTTTCCACGTCCGAGGCTTTAACGAAGAGGGTACAACGACAACCCCATTCGATATGGTTGTGCTCAATAGCATGAGCCGCTATCATCTCTGTATCGAGGCGATGAAACGCGCTACTCGTGTCAAAGACTTGACCGCGCCACTCATCGCTGAGTGCAATGCTATGCTGGAAAAGCATCATACATACGTACGCGCGCACTTGGAAGACATGCCAGAGGTCCGCGATTGGGTCTGGACAGACTAGCAACCTTACCTGATGACCTTTGACCACCAAAAGCGGTAATTCTTCTCAGTAGGGGCAGCAATTCATTGCGCCCAATGATGGGGGGGGCAGGGCAACGCGTCGGCAACGCTTCATGCTGCCAATGCGATCCCCTCCCGACTCGTCTTTGGGCGCAATGCATTGCTGCCCCTACCGCCATTTCCGTGTTCGATTGTCAAAGGTCATTAGGAACGCGATACATCGGTCCCTACACTTATGCCTTTTTCACCTTCAAAAAGAAACATTATACTACTCACGCTCGTGTTACAAGAGATTATCTGATAAAGATTGTAAAAAGAAAGTATATATATGCAAGACAAACGTAGCCGAAAACAAGAGGAAGAAATTGTTCCTGGGATGGTAGTGGAGGCGACAGAAGGCGATCTCGGCGAACAAGATATAAGCCCAGCGAGGGTGACAGACGTAAAAAGAGATGCACAAGGACACGTAGAGGGTATCGAGGTTGAGAAGGGTATGCTCTTCCGCAAAAAGCTTGAGATACCAGTAGATCGTATTCAAGAGGTTGATGAGGCAATAGACGGTCAAACTCCTGGCGATGTTAAAATTAATGCTAATGAGTTAGAGTTAGAGGCACTTACACAAGCAGGTGAACAAGCACTCTCGCCCGAAGAGGAGAGACCTCAAGATAGCTTGCTCGATCAGGTTGAGCAACAAGCTCCAACCGCCGAAGGAATGCGCGAAAAAGAAGCAAATATTCAGGCTGTTCGTCCCAAGACTACATTCTGGCGCATTATTGGTCCTGGTGTACTTTCAGGAACATCCGGCAACGATCCATCCGCCGTGACAGCGTATGCTGTTGATGGCGCAAATGTAGGCTATGGACATCTCTGGCTGATGCTCCTCTCAACCCCATTGTATCAGGCGGTGCAGTTCGCTTGTGCCAAAATCGGACGCGTCAGTCAACGCGGTCTATCACAGATTTTGCGTGAGCATTATGGGCAACCCGCCGCTGTGATAGCCTCACTTTTACTTATTATCACAAATGTAGCGCTTATCGCGGCAGACCTCGCGGCAATCGGGAGTGGTTTAGAGTTGGTAACGGGTATTCGCTGGGTCTGGTTTGTCGTCCCTGTCGGATGCGTGTTGTGGTACTTAACGGTCTATCGCAATTTTGAGTCATTCAAAAAAATCTTTTTGACAATGAGCTTTGTGTTTGTAGCCTATATCCTGACCGCGTTTTTCTCGCATGCCAATTGGGGCACGGTGCTCGTGCATACCTTTGTACCACAGATCAGCCTGGATTTTGCAAGTATCAGTAGTGCGGTCGCTCTGCTAGGCGCAACTATCTCGCCCTATTCTATGTTCTGGCAAACGCAGGGAGAACTTGAGGAGAAGCGCACAGGCACACTCAAAAAGCAGTTGCACGAGGCTGAGATTGATGTCGGCACTGGCTCTATTAGTGGACAGGTTGTAGCATACTTTGTGATCATTAGTACGGCATCAACAATCTTCATTCATCATGGCAGTATCAATACGGCGGCGGACGCAGCTCATGCACTTGAACCACTCGCGGGACCACTTGCTCGCTACCTCTTCGCCGTTGGTCTCGTTGGTTCTGGCATTGTCGCCATTCCGGTCCTGCTAGCGAGTACATCCTATGCGGTGACGGGAGCATTTGGTTGGCCCGCTGGTCTATCGAAGCGTCCCTGGCAAAACGAGGGTTTTTACCTCATCCTTACAGCTGCCCTTGTCGTGGGACTTATCGTCGCGCTCATCGGCATTGACCCCATTCGTCTGATCTTCTGGGCCAACGTACTCGCGGGCGTCATGGCTCCCATACTGGTCATTGCCATTCTGTTCGTCGGCAACAATCGCACAATTATGAAAGGGCAACGCCTCAGCCTGCTCAACAACATCGGTCTAGTGTTGATCGTTGTCATTCTCGTTGTCGCTGTTGTGCTGCTGTTGTATGGGCTGGTAACGGGACAAGGACACTAACGACACGATTTAACAAAGTGGTAGGGACCGATGTATCGCGTCCAGAGGGCGGAGTGGGGGCACGCTGTGATGATATATCGTTGCCGACGCGTTGCCCCGCCCCCTGGACGCGATACATCGGTCCCTACCGTTAATCTGTCTTGCACTCTTCGTTATTATGTATACTAGAATATATACATTGATATTTCTATAGCGCGGCTAGTAGGATAGGAGCCTTTTGTGCGACGTTCTTTTTTTGCTCTTGGACTTCTAGGGATAATCGTATTTATCGTGCTCATGATGGTTCTCTTTTCTTTTGTTGTTCCTGTAAGTTCGTTATTCGCTGCTGTAGCTCCACCTCCCACACCAACACTCGAACCAACGCCCTTACCAACGCCTTCACCTACCGATACGCCAACGCCTATGCCTTCACCTTCGCCCACTTCGCTTGTGAGTGGTGCATCAGCATATATGGTTGATGACTATACAGGAAAAGTGCTTTTCGACATGAGCAGCCGTGTACACTTGCCAATGGCGAGTACGACGAAGAT
>CAXUIS010000223.1:0-9092 GCA_964250915.1 uncultured Ktedonobacteraceae bacterium
GAATATGGCAAACAGGTTCACGCGTGGGAGATTGAACGCTACTTACCCGTGTTTTAATGTGGTAGGGGTCTCATTCTATTACACCTTTATCAACGATCAATGTCAGCAAGGGCGTAATGATGCTGTTTAGCAAATTGGTACGGATACCTCCTGATGAACATTGACAACCCAAAACGGTCACTCTTCTCGGTAGGGGCAGCAATTCATTGCGCCCGAAGATGGGGGTGGTGGGGCAACGCGTTGGCAACGATTCACGCTTCCAACACGAACCCCTCCCAACCCATCTTCGGGCGCAATGAATTGCTGCCCCTACCGCCATTCCGTGTTCGAGTGTTAACGTTCATGAGGGACCGATGTATCCGCATTATTTTATCAAAAAGGATAATTATGGCCCCTACAGCATATTATTATTTGTTCGTTATCTGAAAGGAATATAGATATTTTGCCAAGAGCTCGTCTATCTCATCCTTTCTTCAGCCTCGGCTAATGCCTCTTGCGCTTCCTGTACACCATTTTTTCGGTCGATTGCCTCTGCTCGCTTTAGTGCTTGTTCAAAATGCTCGATAGCCTTGGCTGTGTCATTGCTCTCAAGATGGATATAGCCAATGCCAAGCAAGGCAAATAACGATGTGCTTGATGCTATCTCTTCCGCAAGCGCATAGCACTGCTGATAGTATGTGAGTGCTTCTGTGTTCTTGCCCTGTGCAGAATACAGTTCGGCAAGCGTGAGACAGGAAATCGGTATCTCCGCTTTGAGTCCCGCGGCCTCTCGTGTTGTAAGACCAACTTTGGCTTGTTGTATCGCGGTCTCTATATCATCGACGCCTGCGCTTAACAGCGCGAGATGGTTTGTTGCTTCGGCCTGTATTGCTCTATCCTGTTGCTGCTCGGCCTGTACAATCGCACGTTCGATATACAGGTGTGCCGCCTCGTTTTGCCCTATGTTCTGGTACATTCTTCCGACACTCAACAACGATGAAGGCATATGCTTCTCGTCGTGTATGGCTTCACGTAGAGCGAGTGCTTGCAGAAAGTATGCAAGTGAGATTTCATGATCGTTCTCTTCTGCTATTGTTTTGTGTCCTCTGACGTAGTACATTTCCCCAAGTTCGTAGAACACGTCAGCTAATAGTGCCTGCTCCTTAAGAGACTCGGCAATCTGTTTCGCACGCTGTAAGGCAGAGAAAGCTTCTTCAGCAGTTCTTTTGCTCTGAAACGCGCTTGCCGTAAGTTGTTTTCCATATGCAGTGAGAAACATAGCTTGATGATGGAGTGAGACTTCGTGTAGTAGCGGTAGACCTGCCATGAGCACGCTTACAGCATCCTCTTGCCGACCAGAGATACGATAGGTTTCCGCGATTTCACAAAGCGTGTCCAGCACTAAGACATATTTGGTTGCGATTTCTTGAGGAGACAGGATTGAGGTTGGCATAAGGACCTCCTTTATCAGAGATTCAAAATGTGGCTCTTGGGTGTGCTAAAGCAGACCCGTACAGGAGTTCCTGATGAGCGTTAGCATGCCATATAAGCCTGTACGGGTCTGCTTTAGCACACCCTCTATTTCGTGCTTTGCGGACGGACGAGCCAGTAGCGTCCGTTCTCGCGCATCATGATGTTTGAATCGACCATCTCACGTCGGAGCGTAGCAGCATCTGAATGAAGAGTCTTAAGGATCGTGTTGACCTCTTTCTCGTCATAGATGCGACCCCACTCAAATGATTCAGCAACTTTTTCTAGTACATACTTCCGGAATTTTGCTTGTGGCGGAATACTGGTCAAACGTCCATCTTTGAAGTACGCCTCTTGCGTCATTCTGCGATCATCGACCTCAGTAGGCGAAACGTCCATTGGGTTTTGTTGCAGACGCATAGCTTGCCCAATGTTACGCAGGTGCTCAAGCGTCAACATCTGCGTCATATTTGCTAGCCCTTGCTCATCGAAATGGTAGTGGTGATAATTATTTTCACGCTCTACGCGTACCAGTCCGGCGGCCTTCACAATAGCTATATGATGAGAGATTGTCGGCGTTGCCACATGTAGAGCCTCTGCCAACTCCTGCCCATACATCGAACGCTCCGCTAATAATGCCAGTAAACGCACACGCATCGGGTCCGCAAACGCTCTACCAAGACGTAGTAATGGTTCGCCCTGTGATGCTTCGTAGATCATGCGCGCCATACCATATTTTCGCTGTGCCTCAATTTGTGCTTGTCTCTCGTCCATTTTCTCACTCCTGTATACGTGTACGATTATACAATTTACAAATTAGATGATATACAAATTAGAGAGACTTGTCAAGCCTATTGAGAACGGATTTGTCAATTGAGAAATGTGAACAACGGTAGGGGCAGCAATTCATTGCGCCCAAAGATGGGTTGGGAGGGGTTCACGTTGCCACGAGATTCGTCTTGGGAACGTTTGCCCTACCGCCCCCATCTTTGGGCGCAATGAATTGTTGCCCCTACCGAGAGGAATCGTGGCATTTGATCGCCAGAGGGTGTTCTGTTACCCTGTGGGCAACAATGGTAGAATTGCTTCTTTGAATTGTTCCGCCATGTGCTCGACGGGACGGCTGGCGTCGATGACGTGGAAGTTAAATTCACGCGTCATTTTCTCATATTCAGTGATGAGGCGAGTCTGATAGTTGACGAAGCTTTCGTAGAGGTCCGCACCAAGGCGCATATCCATGCCGGACTCCCAGTAGTCGAAGCCGCCGCGTTGCAGGACGCGCGGCACAAGGTCATCGAGGCCAATACGTAGATAGAAGATGGCATCGGGCTTCAAGGCCAAACCATAAATAGAGCGTATCCAGTGTGGGTCGGCACCGCGTACAATGGCACGTGCCATCAATGAATAGATATAGCGGTCTGTGAGAACGACAAATCCGGCACGTAACGCTGGCACGATCTGGTTCTCGAAGCGGTCCACAAAATCGGTTGCGTAGAACAGATTCAAGGTGATCGGTCCAAGCGTATGTCCCTCTTTTGCATGCTTGAGACCAGGACCTACCAGGGCAGAGCGTGTCATCTCGGTATCGACAACGGCATAGCCGCTGCTCTCCAACCACGGTCGTAACAGGTTAACCTGCGTCGAACGTCCGACACCATCGGTTCCCTCGATAACAATCAAGCGACCCGGCAACAGTTCATCGCGTTCCTTGAGATGAATGGCATCGATGCCATAAAAAGCTAGATTTGACACAGACTCACGCTCCGCTTTAGAGGATGATGAATATGTTTCAGTTGCACTCTTACTTTCATAGGAAGCTGCCGCGTAGGACCAACCTCCACCATATGATCCCATTGCGTTCATCGCTCACCTCTTATAATGCTTTCAATTTCGACTGGTTGCTCTTGTCGCTCACGTCCTAATGCAGCCTCTGCCGCATCACGCGCCGAAGAGTGCAAGCGGCGTACACCTTTGAGATATGGCTTCACCAGTTTGCGCATTTGCCTTTGTTGTTCGGGAATGGGCAATGTTGCATCCATGACCGTCAGGCCAAATTCATCAATCATTGACTCATACTCGTTAACAATCCGTTGTTGGAAGAGCTTAAAACTTTCGTGCGGATTAGAACTCAGGCCAAGGTCCATACCTGCTTCATAATATTTCAGTTCGGTGCGTCCCGTGAGAATACGACTCAATGAGGTTTCGAGCGGGACACGATAGTAAAAGGCTATCGTTGGTTTTACCGCGAACTGATACAACTCGCGTACCCATTCACGGTCTACATTGCGTGCGACATCGCGTGCGAAGGCGGTATAGATATAGCGGTCCGCCAGCACAATCGCTCCGGCTTTGAGTGGTGCGATAATGTCATGCTCGGTACGATCAGCAAAATCGGTTGCATGAATCAGGCTAAAGGTTGTAGGTGTCAGAAGTTGCTTCTTTTTTCCTTTGCTCGTTGTCTCTTTGACAAGTGGAGAAGAGTTCCACTCACTAAAAAACACGGTGTACCCTTCGCTAATCAGCCACTGCCGCAGTAGCGCGATCTGAGTACTCTTCCCGGAACCATCCACGCCCTCTACAATAAAGAGGCGTCCGGGGAACTGGTGGCGTCCATATATTTCCATAAAAAAAAAGAATCCTTCCTCCACTGAGCTACAGGGAAAGGTATAAAGGTAATTGTGCATGAGACAGACGATGTTTGTCAAGAGTAAGAGAGGTATATGCTATATATAAGTAAATCTTATTTGTGCCTATCCCTTAAGCAATGTTAATACTGTAGTATAGCAAATGGAAGCAAATAGGGTGTGCTAAAGCAGACCCGTACAGGAGCCACCAACAGATAGGAGATGTTCATGCTCGTCCTGTACGGGTCTGCTTTAGCACACCCTCTCCGTGCATAACGATTTAGACTCCCACATTACTGGATGATCGGCGCGTCAAATCCTAGCTGGTGCAACAAGCCTTTGACGCCACCGCCCTCGACATGATGCACAGTCCAACTCACGATCTTATCGTCTGCAACTTCAAACTCAACATCTTCAACTGGAAGCGAGACGCTACGAGCCATCTGTGGTATCGGCGGTAGGCTCAACGGTGGAATACTAAAGGAATCGCTTTGGTAGCCTGCAATCTGGATACTACCTGTCACGGTGGTCCCCTCTTCAGTTAGATTATGCAGATTGAACATCAGACTGGGAATGCCAGATTTGATTTCGGCAAAGGTGGTGATGAAATCGGCTTTGTCCAGTGGTTTTGGTGTCCAGCCACTAAAGAGAAAATCATCAGCAAGCGGGTTGACGGTTCCCTCTTTCTCATTGTTCTCTATCGCTGTGACAAAGGCTCTGACGGTATCTATTGCACTCATATGTATGATCCTTTCGCGTAGTGGTAGCAACTGTACCCCTTAAAGATATCTCAGACTCACAAAGAACACAAGGCTACTGAGTGAGGCCAGGGCACCCGCAAGGGGATGCCCCTCCCATACGACGATGGCATTCAGGAAGCGAGTTCGTGTATGGGAGGGGCATCCCCTTGCGGGTGCCCTGGCCCTGACATGTTTCGTTTGACAAACTAGTAGAGACCGATTTATCGCGTCCTTGTCGGCATACCAGTCGCTAAGAGGACGTGATAAATCGGTCCCTACTGCTCAGTCACCTCCACGTTTTGTTTTCTCGTGATAAGGGCAAGCAAAATAGGATAGACGAAAGTAACGTGCTGCTGCGGATTTTGTGTACCAACAATGTCATGAGGTAGATGATGGCTTGCGTCAAACTCATACATTTCACAGTACCTCAGTCCAAGCTTTTGCCACCTCTGTACCAAGCCTCGTATAATGGCGTTGTTCATGGAAGGGTCAGCGGCATTGGTTACAATAAGTATGGACTGCACCGCTGGTTTCGCCTTGAGAGCGGCTTCATAAACGGAAAAACCGAGGCGCATCGTTACTGCAAGGCTACGAGTAGCAAAGCCACGATACCCGAAAGGAGAACCATGACCTTGCCGGAACCACTGCGTCATGAGGTTGGGCAGCAGGTAGAGCAAGTACATCACAAGTTTACTTACACCAACACCAAGGTGCCGATCAATGGTGAAGGCAGGTGCGATAAGTATTGCCCTATCGACATCAGCACGGTACTGTGCAACCCACGCCGCCATTGTTCCTCCTACCGAGAGTCCTGCATAGGTAACGCGTTCGCCCAGACCATGCGCGATATCTACCATTACCGCGCTAGAATCGCGCAAATCCTTCATTGTGAGATATCGGAGATCGGTTGTTTCTAAATCTGTATATCCGTTATAGGGCATACGCGGAATAAGCACGTTGTATCCCTGCTCGAAGAGGAGGGTACCGAATTCGATGAATTGCCGAGGACAACTGGTCATGCCATGCATCAAAATAATCACCTGTTCAGTTTTATATCCATGTGTTAGCACTGTTGTATGACATATGTCTTGTAACGGTTGCGTCTTCTCGAACTCAAGTATACGGTCAATTTTTTCCATAGCCACATCATAGTCGGCAACCTGATGTGTTGGAGGTGTTTGTAACTTGTGGAGAAACGTATTGCTCACTGCTTTTGCTGTAATGGTGCCTGTGACAGCAAGTGCGGCAGTCCCTAGCGCGAGTTTCGTGATATTCTTCATATGTGTATACATATTTTCATATTCTCATTTCTATAAATTTTTGTCGTTAACAGGGAGACCGCAAGGGTCTCCCCTACATATTTGTGTTGCCCTACGTGCAGGGAAGACCCTTGCGGTCTCCCTATTCTTAACAGCAGATAGAGTTTTCATTTATGATACGGATTATAACACGAGAATAGTATATAGTAAGTAGAGATGATAGATAACAAAGAGGAGCAATCATGACAACGACGACAGAAGTACGTGCGCTCGTATTCGATGTATTTGGTACCGTTGTTGATTATCGCGGCACAATTATACGTGAGGGCGAGCAGTTAAACCGTGAGAAGGGGTTACAGGTCGATTGGGCAACATTTTCCGACGAGTGGCGCGGTCAGTATCGTCCAAATATGCAACGTGTCATGCGACAAGAGTTGCCCTGGACCAATCTCGATGGCTTACATCGTATGGCCTTAGATGAATCACTCAAGAAATTTGGTGTTACAAGTTTGAGCGAGGATGAGAAGATACATCTCAACAAGGTCTGGCATCGACTTCAACCGTGGCCCGATGCAATTGCAGGTTTGACGCGTTTGAAACAACACTATATTCTCGGCACACTCTCGAATGGCAACGTAAGCTTGCTGGTTGATATGGCGAAGTACAGCAATCTACCATGGGATGTCATCTTTTCGGCGGAACTGGTCAAGGCGTACAAGCCTGATCCCCGTGCATATCAGATGACCTACGAACTGTTGAGCCTGCAACCACAACAGGTAATGCTCATCGCGGCACATGCAGACGACTTACACGCCGCCCAAAGAGTAGGTCTCAGGGCAGGTTTCGTGCCGCGTCCCCTGGAACATGGCCCTGGCAAGACGCCCACTACAATGCCGGAAGGCGTGTTCGACATTGTAGCGAACGACTTTGAAGATTTGGCGCGTCAGTTAGAAGCGTAATACACCTTTCTGATAAAAATCAATTAGACTCCTACAATCAGGTTCTCGAATTGCGCGATATCCTTACGGATGATGTCGAAACTGGCACGCCAAAAGGCTTCGGTACGCAGGTCGATACCAAATTGCGCAGCGAGAGTAGCGGCATCTGCCAGCCCTGTTGATGAGAGCAGATTGTCGTAGCCTTGCTTGAAGGTTTCGGGGTCTTGCTGGTAGCGCGCGTAGAGACCAAGACCGAAGAGCAGGCCGAACATATAAGGATAGTTATAATATGAGCGTCCAGTACTGTAGTAGTGGCCTTTGACCGCCCACATGTAGGGATGAAGCTGTGCCTCGTCGAGACCATCACCGTAGGTTTCGCGCTGTGTCTCCAGCATGATGGCCTTGAGTTCGTCGATGGATAATTCACGCTTCTCACGTTGCTGGAAGACGCGTTGCTCAAACAAGAAACGGCTCGTGATATCAACCACGACCTGACACGATCCTTGTATCGACTCCTCTAAAATCGCAATCTGTTCTTGTGGATTAGCATTCTTTAGCGCGGCGTGTGTGATGATAGTTTCGCAGAAGATGCTAGCGGTCTCTGCTAAGGTCATAGGGAGTGAGCGTTGTAGTGGCGTCCTCTGGGCAAGATTGAGATTGTGATAGCCATGCCCTAGTTCGTGGGCAAGTGTGCTCACACCACCGAAGACCGGTTTGAAGTTTGAGAAGACGCGTGACTCATCGGCGCGTATGGACGTACAATAAGCTCCATCGCGTTTACCTGGACGTGGCTCCGCGTCAACCCAATGTTCACGAAAGGCTCGTGCCGCGAAATCCGAGAGACGTTGTGAGTAGGTGCCGAACTGCTGCACGATAAAGGTTGTAGCTTCATCAAATGTCCAGACCTTATCGCTTGCACCAACGGGGGCGAAGAGATCGTACCACGCCAGACGCGGAAGGTTCAGAGCACGAGCCTTTGCATGCAGATAGCGGCGAAAATCAGGAAATGATTCGCGGGCGGCTGACATCATGGCGTCGAGAGTCTGCTGATCGATACTGCTGTCGAAAAGCGACTCCGCAAGCGGCGATTCCCACTTACGATGCCGTGCCAGCACATTAACTTCACCCTTGATACTGTTGAGAGCTGCCGCTAAAGGTAATGCGGCCTGTTGCCAGCCCTCAAGCTCGGCTTCGTATGCACGACGGCGTACCTCACGGCTGGTATCGAAGGCAAGGTTGCGAATTTCGCTCATGGGCAGGTGTTGCGTTTGACCATTGACCTCGAAGGGAATGCTGAGTTGCGAGGTGATGTTGCCATGTAACTTGCCCCACGCGGAACCTCCCGTTGTATTGAGTTCGGAGGCAAGCATTTCTTCGGCAGGAGACATAAGATGTGTCGCCTCCGTTTTGGCATTGCGTAAGGCGTGAGCATGATCGCGCGCAACCGTCGATTGTGTGATAAGAACTTCTACATCGAGCGAACCAATCCACGCGGTAAAGCGCGTGCCGAGTTGCGAGAAAAGTACGAGAGATTGGCGCAACTCGCTCATTTTCGCTTGTGCCAGATCGTTGCGTGAGTCGGTGCTGACAATGCAGCTAATATACACGCCAACCGTGCGAACCGTGTCGGCGGCGGCATTGTAGTGCGCAACGATAGTTTCAAATGTAGAGACGGTTGAGGCATCGACGACCAAGCCAGATTGTTCTTGAATAGTGTGTGAGTCAAATAGCTTGCCGAGGTCATTAATAGTGTTAACGACATGCGTAAAGGCTTGCGCAAATTCAGGCGACTCAAGGCCAGGATAAATAACATTCATATCCCAATGGGGCAGTTTTTGTGCTGTAGTCATGAGTACGTTTCTCTCCTTAGTAGATGTTTGTACATATTGTAGCATATGACGATACTAAGTAGTAGTATGAGTGTATGTAAGATATCCGTTCATTGGGAAACGAGCGAAAATGCAGGGAGACCACAAGGGCCTCCCCAATAGGCGTTAACTTAAGGGTAAAAAAGAGGTCTCTTGTGAGGCCAGGGCACCCCCCACGGGGGGGCCCCCCCCAAATATTATTATGTGTTGGGGG
>CAXUIS010000224.1:0-6238 GCA_964250915.1 uncultured Ktedonobacteraceae bacterium
TCCAATATCCTTTTAGAGGTTGTTTTCTTTTTTAGTATACAGAAGGGTCTAGTAGTAGTCTGTCAAAGTACATTTGGGACCGAAACTAGGGCGCCCGCAAGGGGACGCCCCTCCCATATGACATGGCTCCTCATGCGCGTTCGCATATGGGAGGGGCGTCCCCTTGCGGGCGCCCTTGCCCCAGCCACATCAAGATTGACAGACTACTACACATATAACGTCAAGAACACTCAAAGTTCGTCGATGAGTTTTCAGACAAAAGAAGAGAGTTCAATGTGGTTATGCCACACTGAACTCTCTTCTTTGTTCTACATCCTTTGGGGGAAGTAGGGAGACCCTTGCGGTCTCCCTGCTTCTCTCTCTCTTTTTTTATGCTTAGCGCGCGCGCGCAACTTGTCTCTTGGGCGGAATGTGAACGGGACGACCTTCAACCGCTAACACGGCTTCACGCAGACCCTCGCTCAATGTCGGATGTGGGTGGATGGTCTCGGTTATTTCGTCAACAGTCAACTCACCACGCATAGCGACCGAGAACTCAGAGATGAGGTTGGTCGCATCGGGACCGATGATGTGTGCGCCAATAATCTCGCCATATTTGCCCATGATGATCTTTGTGAAGCCCTCGGTCTCATCCATAGCAACAGCCTTACCAACGGCGGTCCAGGGGAACCGCTCGACCTTCACTTCGGGGTCTTTCTCTTTGGCTTGTGCCTCGGTGAGTCCAACGAAAGCGACCTCTGGAAAGGTATAAATGGGATTTGGCACAACATTGTAGTCCATCGTCGCGCTCTTACCCATCGCGTTGTCAGACGCAATCTCGCCCTCCATCGAGGCGACGTGAGCCAGTCCTGCGCCGTGTACAAGATCGCCAATAGCATAAATGCCAGGAAGATTGGTTTCCATCTTGTCGTTGACACGCACACGGCCCCGGTCACTATCGAGTCCTTGCTCCATAAGCTGTTGTAGCCCTGTTGTATTGGCACGACGGCTGACCGCAAGCAGGACGTACTCGGCTGGAAATGCTTGTTGGCCCTTATCGGTCGTGGCGATCACCTTTTTCTGTTCGCCATCCTCTTCGATACCCTCAACCTTTGCACCCGTAACGATATCAATACCGCGTTTGCTGAGAATACGTACCAGCAGACGACGGACCTCTTCATCCAGAGGAGCCATAACGTTCGGCAGCATTTCAAGCACTGTGACCTTTGTGCCCAGCGCATTGAACATACAAGCCAACTCCATACCAATGATGCCACCACCAACACATACAAGGCTTTCAGGCGTCTTGGGTAGGTCCCAGCACGTATCGCTGTTCATTACATTGCGTCCATCAGTACCCGGCATCTGTGGAATAAAGGGAACCGAACCTGTTGCCAGGATTACTTTGTCTGCGCTAAACTGTTGTGTTGTCCCATCATTGCCTGTGACGGTCACATTGCGTGATGCATCGACGCTACCTGTACCATCGAAAACATCAACATTGTTCCCCTTCATCAGCACGCCAACGCCGCTCGTCATACGCTTGACGACCTTGTTTTTGAAGGCAACCGCTTTCGTCATATCGAAGGTGGCAGGTTGTGGTAGGTGAATGCCTAGCTCGTCGAGCGATTCCAGGTTATGCAGCATCTCCGCGACGTGAAGCATCGCTTTCGAGGGAATACAACCGACATTGAGACAGGTGCCACCAAGATATTGCCTTTCAACAATGGCAACGCTGGCACCGAGTTGTGCGGCACGGATGGCGGCAACATAGCCACCGGGTCCCGAACCAATAATTGCGACATTATAATGTGTACTTGCCATAAAAAACGTTTCTCCTGCAATCCGAAAGATATATGTATTATTTGAGTGTAATACGTAAGGTGAGAATGTGTGTAAGTGCTTGGGCAGGGGCTGTTTGTTAAGCCATCCTTTTACATGTACTTGTGCTCTTTAGTATATCACATAAGGAAGGGAGACGCTTAATCAGGTAAATTGTAGGGACCACATTTATGGCGTCCATAGGCGATTAATCGCCTATGGACGCCATAAATGTGGTCCATATGAACCTTCTACTTCCCCTGCTTTCCTTTTTGAGAGCAGGTTATTGACACTGTATTATTCGCAAACGAAGTCGTACATACTTGACCATTCATCTGCACAGAACCTGTACATCCTCGTATGAGGTTTCCATTCAATGCGCAGTTAGGGGGTGTGCCCGTCGCAACTGACGTTGCGGTAGCCGTTGAGATAGGTGTTGCGGTAGTGTTTGGCACGGGCGTTGAGACAGGCATTGTGGTAACTGTTGAGACAGGCGTTGATAGTGGCGTCAAGGAGCCTGTTCTTGTTTGAGCAATCATGTCGGCCATCGCTTGTAACTGCGGCTTAGGCTGCCCATTTACTGTCATCAATAAGTGTCCATCGCTTCCACCAGTACCGAAGTTGTACTGATTCGCAAACGCGACCTGACCTTGCGCGAGTGATTGCAGTGAGAGCGTTGTAAATTGGCGTATAAAGTTTGGATCGCTCTCCTCAGGCTTGGCCTGATCTTTCCAGTTATCGTTCCACTCCGTCACACCGAGGGGCAAGTCTCGGCCAAGGACCTGCATAACGGTGTTGCGTACTTGCTGAGCAGAGGTAGCATAGCTATTGACCGATTGCGAGAGACATGTTTGAGCATCGACATCGGTGCAGGGATACATGTGGAATGTAACACCATCAGGAGCATTTGCCTGTGTCTGCTGCAAGAACGTAGAGATATAGGCAGTATCTGGAAAGGCGACGGCTGGTCCAAAAAACTTCGCTTGTGGGGCGATTTGACGAAGTGTAGGAATAATCTGGTTCCACAAACTTGCATACTGGCTTGCTGACATAGCATTAGGATTGCCAGCATTATCTGGCTCATTCCCAAATTCATACATCTGGCAACGGCCTCCAGCCGTCTGCACAATCTGCTGGTCAAGCTGCATGTTGCTTGAACTCAAAATTCCTAAACAGGTGGCTCCTACATCTTGAATTTGAGAAAGGCGTTGCTCGATTTCGGTTCCGTTATTATTTGCTAGCGGTGTCCGAATTAGCGTGATTCCCGCCTGCCGCAGAGAGAGACGTAGTGACTGCGATGTTGCAGGATTAAATGTTGGATCATTGCTTCCAAAGAGGAGCGATGATGTACCATTTTTCCAAGTTTGCTGACCCGGTAACAGAGTGTTTACCGCATGCGACCGAAGACGGGGAAGAATAATAAAATAGGTTCCGGCCCCAAGTACTACAAGAAGTGTGACAACCACACCAACAAGTGCAAGTGGCGAGAAGCGTGTGTTGCGTCGTTTCACTCTAAATGGCTTCCTCTGCCGTAAGAAATTATAGGGAGGCATCGAAGGATGCTGAGGTATTTTTGTCTGCATGCTTATGTTCTCTTTCTTCTATGTTCATCAAGAAACTTGGTCCCTGCGAGATGTAAAGACAAAGTGTAACTCTTTGAGTCATAATGATATAGAGAACATAGCAAAATATCTATCTTTCATGCCGAAACGCCAAGAAAGTACTATGTTTTGGTTAAGGTTTTGCGCTATGAACAATTAGTGCGGCATGACAGGTGCTCTGCCCCTGTCACTACTATACGACCCTTTGGCGTGACGGAGCCACGCGGTTCGTGTATGGTAGTGACAGGTGCTCTGCTCCTGTCATGCTCTGTCACGCCCAAAACTGCTTTACATGCTTATCCCCTATGCCGATTTTTCCGTCTCTTCCGACGGCACGGTAAAGTGAATTTCCAGAGCCTTGTTGACGAATTTGGCGACGGTAGCTTCCTGGTTAGCAAGGACACTGGGGAGCGTGATGTCTCGTTTGAAGTTGCCAATCTCGATAATCATCTCATCGCCACGTTTCGTCATGACGACCTTATTCATCTCGACATGCGGCAAGGGCAGACGTAGCACATAGGTATCGCCTTGTCGCGTTACCTCCTGTACAGCACCACGATAAAAGACCTGCGTTGGGTCCTTTTCGCCAAAAATGGTCTCGCCAAGTTTGCCTAGCTCCTCGATACCGAGCACCTCACGCGAGTAGTAGGGTGATTCCCAGATGGGAAGTGGCGCAAAGGTCGAATGGATTTGCTGTCGCAGCTTTTCCTGAGTTGCATACATCTCTTGCATGAAGCTATCTTGATAGTCCCCAGGCTGCAAGACGCGGTTACATACAACGCCATCAATGGGATAGCCGAAGAGCGCGAGATAGGTTTCGGCTCGCAACGCCTCTTTAATCACCATACGTTCGGGATTAACCACGGGACGATATGAACTATATTCGGGATTGCTTAATACTCCACGTAGGGCTGTGACACGCTCACTTAGCGCGTTCAATGAGGTGAGTACGTCCGTTGAATTTGAAGGCATAAGTGCTTTGAGGAGTGGACGTGCGAGATTAAGTGGACCACTCTGCATATTTGTGAAACGATTTGCATACCATTGAAAGGTATCGGGCATGCTGAGCAAACGTACTGTTTCGCCAGTGGGGGCCGCGTCGATGATTACAACGTCGAAATTACCTTCGCGTGCATTGCGATAAATATTGATGAGGCTGAATATCTCATCCATTCCAGGAATAAGTGCTAGTTCTTCCGCCATCACCGCATCCATACCGCGTTTGCGCAGAACCTTACTCATCGAGTCCTGCACCTTGCCCCAACCTCGGCGCATCTCATCTAGGACGTTGATCTCTTGTGCCCACAAGTTCGCTGAAAGCTCCTGAGGCTCCGAGGTCAGTGGTTTTTGTAGGCAGTCGGCGAGACTATGGGCCAGATCAGTGCTGACAACAAGTGTGCGTTTACCGAGTGCGGCGGAACGCACGGCGGTGGCGGCTGAAACAGTCGTTTTGCCGACTCCGCCTTTACCAAGATAAAGTATAATGCGCAAAGGGTTCAACGAACTTTCTGTAGGTATAGTATTTGTAGCATTCGTCGTGGTCATAATGGTCCTTACTGTTTGTAATAGCATCATATTTTTGTGAGGTTCGGCGTTACTGTATGTATATCATCTGGAAGAAACCTTATGTGCTTGTTTCAAACATGTACGTGTACGATGGTATTTTAGTTTTAGCATACACGAATTCGCTGAGCTATAACAAAAATATTACCAGTATTTCCCCTTTGGTGCGTCTCCATAATGTAAGAATACGGTTTATCATGTCCGTGATGACGAATAGAAGGCACGTAATGCGACGAATAGGAGATAGAAATTTATGCGACAGGACCAGGTAATGGAAGCCTACGATTACTGTCGAACAGTGACGAAGCGAGCATCGAAGACATTCTACTGGGGGTCTGTCTTCTTGCCGCAACAGAAGCGACAGGCAGTCTGGGCCGTCTATGCCCTCTGTCGTATCGTGGACGACATTGTGGACGAGGAAATGAACCCGGACACGCCACGAGTAGGACATCTGAGTGGTTCCAGCACCCCTAAACAAGAACTAGACTACTGGCGACAATCACTTGAACGCGTGTATCGGCGTGGGGGAGCCGACGATAATCTGGTACAACGCGCATGGAGCGATGTGCTTGAACATTATCCCGTACCACTCGCACCTGTGCTAGACCTCTTGGATGGTGTGGAGATGGACTTGACCACCAATCGTTACCAGAATTTCGAGGAACTCTATCTCTACTGTTATCGCGTCGCTGGCACCGTTGGCTTGCTCACCAGTCCCATTTTTGGCTATCAAGAAGAGATTGCGCTGCAACACGCTGTTGATCTGGGCGTTGCATTGCAACTGACAAATATTCTGCGGGATATCGGCGAGGACGCGCGGCGTAACCGTGTCTATTTGCCATTGGACGAAATGCAACGCTTTGGCTATACTGAAAACGACCTGATGATGGGGGTTGTGAACGATGCCTTTTGCGAACTGCTCCGCTTTCAGATGGCTCGTGCCAATAACTATTATCAACGTTCACAACCAGGCATTTCTTTGCTTAGTCCCGATAGTCGATTGGCGATACGGCTAAGTGGAACGCTTTACAAGGGTATCCTGGACCGTATTCACCTGAACAATTACAATGTGTTCACGAAACGTGCAAGTGTGCCACTCAAAACAAAACTAGCGGCGGCATCTCAATACTGGTTTTTACAACAATACGAGACACGCGTAAAAGATTTCCATAGTGTTTAACAACAAAAAAGAAGGAGATAGGTGGCTCTGCCCGCGAGGGGGGGGGAGGGCCGATGTCCGTGGTTTTTTTTTAATTTTTATTTTTTTTTTTTAA
>CAXUIS010000224.1:6248-9046 GCA_964250915.1 uncultured Ktedonobacteraceae bacterium
ACAGTATCTAACAAAACAAAAAATGTGGGTGTATGCACGGTGGCTCGCCACCATGCATACACCCACATTTTTTGTTTTGTTACATTTCTATTTTATCGTTAAGAACGAGCAACTTGAGAAATTCAAGACGGCGCACGATCTCTACGCGATCACTGCCACCGTTCTGATACCACTGACGTAACCAGAACAAAGATAAAATTTCGTCCGAGGTAAAGCCGTGTTCCGCTAGTACATTTGTTTCTGTGGTAACGTCTACGATAACTTCTGTTGTTAATTGAAGAGGTTGTGTCTTCATTATTATATCCTTCCGCCTGCGCCTATAATAGGGAGGCGTTCCGCCACTTCCTGCAGCCCCTGTTCCGTGTATCGCAATTCTTATTTCGTCTGCGGTCTTTTCAGAAAGGCTTCTTTCTGTAGTAAACGTTCGACTTAGTACATTTTCAAATATCAATTTTTCTCTGCACTGGTTGGGCGCGATACATCGTGCCCCTACATCTCTCTATCTACCTATACCCCTACATGCAAAGTGTACGCGAAACTAGCTGCAATTACTATGCTATACATCACAGTTCATATGGAAATAGAATACCAATTTGTATCTTCTATCCGTTGAAGATACTCATATGAACTCTCTGATGCTATATACGTTTGACTTTCGTGAGTGGTTCCATTTGTTAACCACTAATTTACGAAAAATAGTGCGAATCAAATGAAAGAACGTAATCTCTCAACATATTCTAATTTTCTCCCGAAAAATCAGAAATGGGTGGGACAAGGGCGCCCGCAAGGGGAACGCCCCTCCCATACGACGCGTCGCTTCCCAATTCGTTCGTCGTATGGGAGGGGCGTTCCCCTTGCGGGCGCCCTGTTTTAACCGTTATCCGTTTCATGGACATTTGAGACAAATGCCCTTGTGTCGGTTCTTGGTTCCTCGTAAGCCGTTTCACCTAAAGTTCCCTTTAAGCCAGAGCGTCTTACTCCCCAAGCGTGAATTCCCCTGTAACTCAGGGTACTCCATGTACTTTATGCTGATGCAACTAAGACTTTCGCAGCATTATAGTCTCTATCAGCAACGTAGCCGCATTCTTCGCAGACGTACACCCGTTCGGATAACGCCAATTCCTCTTTCACGGTGCCACAGGATGAGCATGTTTTTGAGGAAGGGAACCAACGGGACACCTGCTTGACCTCTATCCCTGCATACATGGCTTTGTAGAAGATTTGTCGCTTGAACTCACCTAGCCCTACGTCACTGATAGCTCTCGCTAACTTCCTGTTTTTGAGCATCCCCTTGACGTTCAAATCCTCCAGGACAATGACAGAAGGACGCTCGTTGTGTGGCTTGGTTTTCGCCACAATCTGAGAGGTGACTTTATGCAGTACGTCTTTACGGATATTGGCTATCCGCATATGCAGCTTGGCAAGCTTGCGTTGTGCTTTCTTGCGATTATTAGACCCCCTTTTCTTTTTCGAGTGGTGCCTACTCGCTCGTTTTAAGGCTTTCAATCTTGAACGTAACGCTTTTGGATTGTTCAACGTTTCCCCCGTAGAAAGTGTAGCAAGCGTCTTGATACCAACATCAATGCCTACGGGTGTACCAGTAGCTTGTATAGGGTCTACGTGTTCCTCTTCTACTTGCACACTCACGAACCAGCGTCCTGCTTTCTCACTGACGGTAGCACTGAGTACTTTGACGCCCCATGTTGGAATGTAGCCATGTTCCTTCAATCGGATTTTGCCTAACTTTGGAAGTTGCACACAATCGTCAAAAACGTGTACGGGGCAATCCAGGCGAAAGGAACCACGCCCCTGATGCTTGCTCTTGAATTTGGGATAGCCACATTTACCATGATGCTTGCCTTGTTTCTTGAGTCTGCACTTGTCAAAGAAGTTCTTAAAGGCACCATCTAAATCTCTGAGAGCATTTTGCACAATCCACTTAGAAACAGCATCAAGCCAGGGAAGGTCGTCATGCTTACGGGCAGTCAGTTCTCGTTGCAAATCGTTGGCATACGGCGTCTTCTCTCCATTCTTATACGCTTCCTGTTTGCGTGCAAGGCCGTAGTTATAGGCATAGCGAGAGATGCCAGCGCATTGACAGAGGAAGACATATTGCTCAGATGTGGGGTCTAACTCTGTTTTATAGCCTCTAACTCTCTTCATCGCTTGCTCCCTCTTGCTTCATGACCTGCTCAACACACTCCTGTATTTTCTTGGCACGTTCTTTGGAGTGCCGACGCCCGTAAATACGACTTGCCATACTTGTTATCACGGCGATGAAGTCGTCTACAAGATCATGGTTGGTATCACTTGGAAACATGACCTCTATCCGGCGTCCTTGCATCTGCATTAACTGCTCTATGTAGTTGGCTCCAAACCGCGTTAATCTATCCTGATGCTCAACGACAATCACGCCAATACTTTTATCGGTCAAGATTTTGAGCAACTTCGGGCGGTTATCATTCATGCCTGATGCAATCTCTTGTGTGACTTTGGACACTTGATAGCCTTTGGACGCCGCATACATTTTTAAGCGTTCCACTTGTTTAAGCGTTCCACTTGACGCTCTAGGTCAGCTTTTTGTCCAGCCGTTGAGACTCTCGCATATAACGCTATTCCCGTTGCGGTATCAGGTAACGGCGTCTCATCTCGTACAATCACGGTTCCTGTATCGAGTTGATAGGCGTTGAGTTTGCCAGCTTTCCACCAACGAAAAGCTGTTTTATAACTGACGCCCATTTTGTGTGCATACTGGCTTAATCTCATGTCCCTATTCTAGCATAAAAGGGAATGAATGT
>CAXUIS010000225.1:0-2871 GCA_964250915.1 uncultured Ktedonobacteraceae bacterium
TTGCGGGTGCCCTGGTCCCCATTCAGTCCTTAAGTTAACGCTTATGAGGGCAGAGCACCTGTCATGCCTAGCACCGCTCTACGAGCCATAACGTTTACCGTTTGCTCCATTTATAAATATATGCGCGTGTATCCATTTTGCGCTGCATGCCACTGAGGGCCATGTAGCGCACGAGGCCAAAGATGGGCCGCTCAGGTGCCCACGGACGATCATGCTTGCCACCAATAGCCCATGCGATGCCAGTATAGCCATTAGCGTCACGCCCGTCTAACTCGTATTTGTCGTTCAAGTATACAGCGTCGTTGAATGCATCTTCGGGTGAGGCGGTCCATTCAAGAATCTTCTTGGCCCAGTACATTCTCATGTAACCATGCATTCGACCGGTCGTTTCCATTTCACGCTGGCTAGCGTTCCATAATTCATCATGCGTCCTGGCTTGCTCTAGTTCCTCACGTGTGTAGACCCATTCACGAGGATCGTTCTCGTGCTTCTTGAGTGTCTTCTTAGCCCAGTCGGGACAGCCTTCAAGCGAGTCATAGTGGGGGTTGCGCAGGGCGAAGTTGATTGCCAACTCACGACGTACAATTAGCTCTTCCAGATATGCGGTACGTCCTCCGGTTGCATCAATCTCGGCACTACCCGTTGACTCTGGCACATGTTGCTCGATATCCCAGGCCATTTGTTGCACCGAGATATGTCCAAAGTGAAGATAGGCCGAAAGCTCGCTTGTCTCCGACACCTCCGGTAGGTTACGACGTTCCGCGTAACTCATGAGCCGCTCTTTAATAAACGTGCCAATGCGACGCTTACCCTCATCTTGCCCACCATGAAACTGCTGTGATGGCTCGACACTACGGTCAATTTGCAAATCCGAGAGGTAACGAAGTGGGTTCTGCGTCTCACCAGCATCGACAGGAGCCTGCGATAATGGATGTTCTGTTTCTATATCGACGATTGGTTGCAGGTAGGTTGGCAGAATGCGCTGCAATTTAGGGCGTAATGTACGAGCAGCCCACTCTTCATTTGGAAAATATTTGCTGGGTACGACGACATCGGCATCGACACAGGCAAAGGGGATTTGTAGTCGTTCTTTGACATCGGCACGCCAGGAGCGTGGCGTACGCAACTCAGCTTCATCGCTGATAACTGCCGCAACCTGTAATTCTTGCGCAAGGTTCACGACCTCTTCGGATGGTACACCGAAACGAATAATAAGCGGAGTGCCTCGCTTTTGCAAATAGTTCGCTGCAACCTCGATGCCCTCAAGCATAAAAGTATAATGACGCAGGTTCGCGGCTGGATATGGCGAGACCACAAATAGCACGATGACAGGAAGTTGCAAAGCATTGCCTAACGCGATAGCTGCATTGAGCGCGTGATTGTCCTGTCCTCGCTGAGCGCGCTGCATCCAGTACAGCACATAGCGTCCATTCTCCGCACTTGTGCCAGGGCGATATATTTGTACACGGTCATTGTCTGCAAAGAATTTTGTAATATCTAACATCTCTACCACCTCTTTTTTTCTTCCTGTAAGACGCATAGATATACAATTTCAGGTTATGAGCAGACAAGAAGTATATCAAAAACGCCAATGGAGTGGCGCAAACGACACCGTTGTCGCTTACTCCACTCCACAGCTTAGAGGGGAAAACAGGGACGAGAAGGTCTGAAGGAATGATGATCGGGAAATTTGCCCGGAGCAGCACTCCTGGGGGCAAGTAGCAAGAATAGCTCTCAACACAGCAGAAACGGAACAAATATGCTCAACGCTTTCGGCTTGGAAAATATATTCATGCCCACTTGTCAGAGCATCGCTCAACAGAGCAAATTGGCACCCCAACGATCATCATTCCCAACTGCATACAGTATACACATGCCCACTTTATTGACCGTTTCTTCTGACTTCATTGTACATTCCATAAGAAATATCGTGAATAGGCTATTAGAGTAGCTTTAGTACATATAAGAATATCAGAAACGCGTGATAAAAGTTTTTTTACAAAGAAGAGCGTATGGAAGTCTTACATAAGACATTTTTATAGGAATATGCAAAAGGTGGTACATGATCTAATCACGTACCACCTTTTGCATATTCCTACATCTAACAACGTGTTACAACACGCGTGTCGGCGTAATACGAATCGCCTGACTGTATTCCGACACCATTTGTTCTGGCGTAAAACCTAACTCCTTGATGCCATCACCATATTTCTTGACATAGGGCGTTATATCCATATTACCTCGATCAAACAGCGTAGCCGTTCCTTCGAGAGTGATTGGGTCATCGCCATTGTCTGTGTTATCCAATGCAAGCACCACGTTTGAATTATGCTGTATATTGCGTACCTTCTGGTTTTTAGGACGACTGAAAATCAGGACAGACTCGCCATCCCATAGAAACCAGACCACGACTGCATGTGGTCGTCCATCGGGACGAACCGAGTTGAGCCAGATCACGTAATCGTTATGCAAACGCTGGTCAACATGCGTGTGTCGCTCTTGGGTCAAATCTAAGATAGATGCCATTGTTATGTTTCTCCTCGTAACTGAAATAGAAAAAATACAGTTATATGGACGCTCATAATGAGCGTCCATATAACTACTCTTAGGCCACAGCTTGTTCTTGCTGTATGCTCTTAGAGAATTGTTCGTTATAGAGTTGGGCATAGAGGCCGTTGCGCTCTAGCAATTCCTGATGCGTACCACGCTCTACGACCTCTCCTTTATCAACAACCAGAATGATGTCAGCTGAAAGAATAGTAGAGAGACGATGAGCGATAGCAAGCGTTGTGCGACCCTTCATCAATGGTTCAAGGGCGGCTTGAATGAGTCGTTCAGAGTGCGTATCAAGCGCACTTGTGGCCTCATCTA
>CAXUIS010000225.1:2971-7080 GCA_964250915.1 uncultured Ktedonobacteraceae bacterium
GCATTCGGCTTGTTTTCAATATCGACGGGCAAATCGAGATACTCGAAGATGCGGTCAAACAAGGCTAGTGCGCCTTGTACCTCTACTTGCGTCGTTAGGAGTTGTCCAATAGGAAAGAATATTCTACTTTGTAGGGTTGTGAAGGCCACGATGGTACCAAAAGAATAGAGGGCAGCATTGCCATGTATCGCTTGCCAACCAGCAATGAGATAGATGAGGGCAGGCGTAATCGAGAAAAAGGTGCCGATTAACATAAAGAACCAGCGTCCAATCATCTGTTGCCGTACTTCTAAGTTTGTCAGTTTCTGATTTTCCGTCTCGAACTGGTCTTGTGCATACTTCTGGCGTCCAAAGGTCTTGATAAGTAGAATACCACTCACTGAAAGCGTCTCTTGCAGCATCGAGGTCAGCGAAGCAAGACTCTTTTGCGTGTCCTTACTCGTCGCACGCCTGACCTTACCAACTTTGTAGGTGATCCACAAGAAGATTGGCAACACGCCAAGCGACACGAGCGTCAGGAGTGGACTAAGAATAAGCATTGCTATCAGCGTACTGACAAACGTTGAAACATTAGAGACAATGCTTGTTGCTGTATCGGTCACTACGCCTTGCACACCACCAACATCATTTGAGAGACGCGACTGAATCTCACCGGTACGTGTCGCTGTAAAAAAGCGAAGCGACATACTTTGAAGATGCGAATACAACTGATTGCGAAAGTCGCGCATGACATTCTGACCAACAATATTGTTCAGATACGTCTGTCCTACGCCAATGATGCCGGTTATGACAGGCGTAATAATCATCAGACCAACAAAGAGAAGCAGCAGGTCCGTCCTTTTTGGTGTGATGGCATCATCGAAAATGTATTTAATCAGCAGTGGATTGACCAGTCCTAAAACTGTTGTCAAAATGATGGCGATGAGAACCAGCACGACCTGAAATTTATACGGTCTAAATGCCTGTGCAATACGTCTCACCGTACGTGCATCAGTTTTGCGACCCCGTTTTTTCTGTTCTTCGGCATATGCCGCCATGCCACCGCCCATACCATGAAATCCCATAAAATGCTCCTAATATATAATTAGGTCCCGTGTAGGGACCGATTTATCGCGTCCTCTTGGTATTTCAGCATCCGACAAGGACGCGATAAATCGGTCCCTACGAATACTTCCTTATGTATAGTATAGCTAGTTCTTGTTTCTATTACACTAGCTATGCCAAGAGTTCGGACCCTGTAGATTTTGACAGGCTAATACGTTGCAACAAACCCGCAAGCAGAGCACCGCGTAAAGCTATCGAGTTCACACGCAGGTATTCGCGGTCAAGATTGTGCATGCCACCACCAATTGGTCCCAAACTATCAAGCGTTGGAATGCCTGCCGCCATGAGTGTATTCGCGTCCGAAACGCCACCCTTCCCTTCGGCAACAATAGTGAGATCGAGCGCGTTGCCTTCAACGTGAGCCATATGAATCAGGTCGAGCATAGCCGGTGTTGGCTGATAGGGCCTTCTTCCTGGCATACGGATAAGACGCGTCTGTGTATCGGGTACACTACGACCAGCGACAATCTGCTGCAATGCATCAGCCGCCATGTCCAGGTCACGCTCACTAAAGGCTCGTATAGAGATGTGGCAACGCGCCATATCAGGTACCATGTTAAGTTGCTCACTACTGCTAATACGTGTGACGTTGCAAGTAACACCGTAAAAGAGGGTGCTGATATTATTGATGGCGATAATTTTGTGCGCGAGTTCGACGACTGCCGAGCGTCCCTTTTGCGGTTCAGCACCCGAATGGGCAGAGATACCCGTTACCTCAAGGATATATTTATCGGCACCCTTACGGGCTTTGGTAACGATATTAGCGGAGCGCGACGACTCCAGCACCAATCCGACATCCACCCGCTTGGCAATATCGTGCAGTAACGGCGCACTACCAGTCGAACCAATTTCTTCATCATTGTTGAACACAACATAGATATCGCCGAACTGGTCAAAGCCTTGTTCCAACAAGACGCGCAGGGCAAAGATACACATGACCACGCCCGACTTCATGTCGATCACACCAGGACCATACACAATATCATCTTCTCTCCGAAACGGCTGCGTCTGGACCGCCCCTTGCGTGTACACCGTGTCAACATGCCCTACAAGCAATATCCGTGCTGTACCTTTGCCGCGTATATGAGCAACAAGGTTGTTACCAAATCCCTCCGATGAATGCAATGTCACCTCGAAGCCGAGATTGGTCATCCATTGATATAGATAAGCTATAATCTGGTTAATACCTGCGATCTGCCCCGTCCCCGAATCAATGTTGACAAGCGTGGCAAGATGCGTAAGCATCTCGTCTTGATAGGCTTGTAAAAGCGGTAGGTAGTGCTGAGCATAAGTGGGTGCGTCCGATGTATGGAATGAGGCTACCATGTATAGGGTGTCCTTTAACGTTGCGTACTAGTAGATAAGTTTATCTATTATTGTATCACGAAACCTTCATTATATACTGTAGCAGAAAACGTATAAAGAAATTGCCATAAAGGAATAGAGATGGCACAACAACAAATACCGGAAGAGGCATATCAGTTAGGCAAAACCTATTCACTAGGCCAACCAATAGCCGTTTTTCGCGCACACTATACGCAGGCGAGCAAACTCTACTTCTGGTCTCAAGTAGCACTTGCGCTACTTGCCGTACTGGTAGCACTTGGCTTTCTTCTTGCGCTTGAGGTATTCCATGCTCATGTTGCAAACCTGTTCTTGCCTGTACTGCTTATATTTTTTGGCCTCAATATTACCAGTACAGCACGCACCGTACGCAACAAGGGACAAACTCCTTACGTGCCCTTTACACACAACTTGCGTGTTTACGTCTATGAAGATGGTCTTATTCGTCTACAGACAACGCGACCAGAAGTAATCTATTGGGATGAGATTCAGCGTGTTCGCTGTTCTACCTATTCAGATACGAAATTTACAAGGGATTTTCAACCTTCTGTTACTCTAGTACGTAATAATGGAAAATCGCTTGCGTTTGGCGCAAATATTACAGATGTTACTCTATTAGGTAAAACGATAGAGCAAGCATGCACAAAAAGGAAACAGGTACATACGGAGAGAAAAGAGAGCGCTTCTGACGAGTAAGGACATAAGTCTTTACTCGTCAGACGCTCTCTTTTCTCTCTCTAGATATTCTTCTCTGCCTATCAATCTCATAAAGTATGATTGACGTTGCACATGCTACATTGAGTGATGAAGCGGAACCGTACATCGGAATTTTCACCATGATGTCGCAGAGTGCTCTATAACTTGCACTCATGCCCCATGTTTCATTTCCCACGACTAAGAGTGTTGGAAAAGTGAAATCATGCTGAGCGATATCTACCTCTGCATCTTCATCACTTCCTACAAGTTGCATGTGCGGAAACTGCTGCTGTAGTGCGGTGAGCCACGGTTGTAGCTCTTTTTGTGAAGGTAAGCGCACGGTAGGTAACGCGAAAAACGAACCCGTGGTTGCACTGATGGTTTCAGGATCGTACAGGTCCACTGCATGACCCGTGATAATCAAACCATCAACATGCAGGGCATCACATGAGCGAATAAGCGTCCCCAAATTGCCGGGACTGGCAGGACGATCAAAAATAACCACCAGCAGTTTTTCGGAGACAGGAATACGCTCTACATTGTCTTCGGGCATAGTGACAACGGCTAATAGCTCGGACGCCTCTGATTTATTGCTCAATTTTTCGAGCAACGGCAGACGGAGTTCGTAGTGCTCGTTAGCCTGTGAACGAGCAAGAATGCTCTCAGCCCAGTCAGAGAGCTTTTTTTCACGCGAATAAACAAATGCACGTATCTGCCAATTATGCTGTAATGCCTGATTGATAGGACGTACACCCTCGATGAAAAACTCTTTATTCTTCTGACGCTTCTCACGGTTACGCCGCAACGTCTCGATATATTGAAAATCGTTGTTTTCTGCGTAAATTTTGACAATGCGCGGTGCCATGTCTTTTCTTTCCTCACATCATGTTAGAACCAGGGCACCCCCAGACGTTAATAATTAACCCAAACCCGGGGAGGGGAAGATAGTGAGAGCGGGGGGGCGG
>CAXUIS010000225.1:7090-9011 GCA_964250915.1 uncultured Ktedonobacteraceae bacterium
GGCTTCATACTCCCCCCATGGGGGGTTGGGTTTATTTTTTTGGGCGGGGGGTGCCCTGCATTAACTATTATGCTCGCACTCGCTTGTGTTGTGCTTGTATGTAAGCCATGAACGGACCGCTATGGTTCTCAGGCATGTGACCACGCATATGCGTACCACCTTCCTCGAACTCTTCATACTCAATGGCACCGAACTGGTGGAACTGCGCCACTAAGTCGCCTCTGTTATATGGAATGACCACATCGAGTGGTGTGAACTGCTGCTGTAATGTCTCGCTGATACATTTCAGTAATGCATCAATACCTGTACCATCCTTTGCGGAAACCGCAACGGTTGGTAGTCCTGCCGCCATTCCTTGTAGTTGCAGAGGAATATCGGATGGGAGCAGGTCAAGTTTGTTCAAAACAACAATCATTGGACGCCCTGCCGCCTCGATCTCTTCCAGAACCTCTTCAACGGCTGCCATCTGCCGATGTACCGATGGATGCGAGGCATCGACAACGTGTATCAGCAAGTCGGCTTCCTTGACCTCCTCTAGCGTGGCACGAAAAGCCGCAACCAATGTTGTAGGAAGACGTTGTACAAAACCTACGGTGTCGGTAAGCAGAAATTCTTGTCCACCGACGAGACGTACACGCCTTGTAGTTGGATCAAGTGTTGCGAACAATTTGTCTTCCGCGAGTGAGTCTACACTCGAAACGGAGAGACGGTTAAGCAGCGTGGATTTGCCAGCATTTGTGTAACCAACGAGAGCAACAACAGGCGCGCCGACTCGCTTCCGACGCTCACGATGGCGTTGACGCTGGTTACGTACCTGCTCCAGGTCTTCCAAAAGGTCTTCCTTTTGGCGATTGAGCATGCGTCGGTCAACCTCGATCTGTTTTTCACCTTCACCACGTTGCTGTGTACCGCCGCGCTGTCGTGACAAGTGCGACCATTGACGTGCTAGGCGTGGCAGGTCGTATTCAACCTGAGCTAGTTCGACCTGTAAACGACCCTCGCGGGTACGGGCGCGTTGCCCAAAGATAATCAAAATTAGGGCCGTGCGGTCAAGCACCTGTATGTCCAACTCTTTTTCGAGATTACGATGCTGCCGTGGCGTCAACTCAAGATCAAAGATTACCGCATCACAGTTGTGAAAGCGCACGAGTTCAGCGACTTCTTGCACTTTGCCTGAACCGAGCACAGTGCCGGGATGAGGATGAACCATTTTCTGAATAATGCGACTCACGCAGTTCACGCCTGCCGTTGTCGCCAGCTGTGTCAACTCGTCAAGCGACTCTTCCGAGGGCCACGTATTATCGGGCATATCAATACCTACGAGGAGAGCGCGTGCAGGTGCTTCGGCAAGAAGGCCACTCATCGGCCTCTGTTCTGCTACGTTGGGAATATAGTGTTCTGCCAAGAGACGCTCCTTACATGATTTCCATGTGAATACTAGTGTTTATGTGCGTTGCTACTTACGAGCAACACAAAAAGAAATGATGGCAGTTCAACCGTTTTGTATGACGGATGAATGTCCTTACAGGGAATGGTGAAATACACTTATGTAAAATGGAATAAAGTTGCAAGAAACGTCACGATTGAAGTGGATGGGAAGCAACAGCTTTCTTTCACCATATACTGTAAGAAAGTACACGTCATTAAGCACCAAGCCATACTGTATTATGATAAAGAACAGATGGTCAGTGTCGTAACGTCTACCACAGGAAGTACAGGTTAGTTAAAAACTATCACTCGCGGAATCTCCTATAAATGTTATTGAGGAATGTGCATAGTAATTATGCATGAAATTTGAACAAATGTCAATAGATGATGTATTAAGAAAGACGCCTGTAGCAATGCTACAGGCGTCTTTCTTGTTGCATTTAAGTGCTAGAGTAGAACTACCAGCGTGAACGGCGCTCACCGCGGTCGCTTT
>CAXUIS010000226.1:0-3478 GCA_964250915.1 uncultured Ktedonobacteraceae bacterium
TATATAACAACGCTACAAAAGATAGAGCAGGTAAAGTGTGTTGAGATCAGCCTCAAGAGCTTTTATTTGATACCTACAATCATCGAGTAAGAAGCATCGAGTTTTTCAACATATGTTTTGCTAAAACCCGCAACTTGCATCCATGAAACGCACTCTGCGCTCGTATAGTTGAAGCCTCCAAAGGTTTGAAGCAGCATAGACAAACTTACAAAAAAACTAAACACGTTTTTCCGACGCTCATCATCAATAAGAGCTTCGTACACAATCAAAGCTCCTCCTGCTGGCAATGCATTATAGGCTTTTTGTATAAGGAATTGTTTTTGCTCAAGATCCCAATCTTGGAGAACGCTGCCCATGATCAAAACATCTACAGTTGGCAGGTCAATTTTAAAAAAATCACCAGCGAAGAAGCGAAGCCGATCTTGCAGCCCGCATTGAGTAACATATTCTTCAAAGTATGGCTGCACAGATGGTAGGTCTAAACCACCGCCAGTGAGATGCTTATGAACCAGTGCGATCTGTACAGGGCATTCTCCCTTCGCAGTACCTATATCTAGGAATGTCTTATAATTTTGCCAGGGGAAGGTTGTAGCAATTAAGTGAGTGAGCGGCTTGCTGATTGCCGCCATGCCATTTAAGAAATTGCGCACAGCATCGGAGCTAGAGTATATACTGCTAAAAACGTCGTTTGAGCCTTGCTCTTTGGCTTGGTTCTGAACTTCTCCTGTATGTAAGCCATCAGCCAACAACGTCCATGAAGGATATATTTGTGTATTCATAAACTCTAAAAAACCACCGACGTATGAAGGCTTGTTTCGATCAAGAAAGAGATTTGTATCAGGCGCATTGAAGTACTTCCCATCCTGTCTGTCCAAGAATTGGAGTGTGACAAGAAAGTCAAAATAATCTCGAGCACCTCGTGGATTCAGGTGAAGTCTCTCCGTCAACGTCTGAAGATCAAGCGGACCATTGGCAAGCTCGGTAAATATCCCTAACTCGACAGCAGTCAAAAGTGCTTTTGCGGGTCCAAAAGCTATTGTCGTTTCTAAAATTTTCTCTGGTGTAATCGGTGAATTCATTGTCTGTCTCCATATGTATACTACGATAGTACTATCAAAAATGAGAGGGTACGCATGTCTCTGTGATAACTTGTTCTGCCAGCATCGGTACTGATTCTTCAGCATTCTTTTAGGGTGCCTTATGACGACGGTGAACGTTGAAGTCTCATAGACGAATCTCGCTTCAATGCAAGGATGCTTTCATAAGCATTTGTGTGAGCAGATGACATTGCTGGGTGCGTACAACTGCCTGTGTATACACACTCCCAATATGGATGCTCTCAATCACCCATTTTTCATGAGGGAGCCGATCACGTCCTACTTCACCTACCAATGCTAGCTCGGTGGAGTATGAACGAGAGATTCGTCTTGTACACCCATACCTTTCCTTCTCTCACTCATTATCCTTACAATGAAACTGTACTCGAAAAGAGAGCAAAGAAAAAGCCTATATGGGATCATTTTTAGAGGTCATTTTAGCTGAAAGGATCATCTTGCCTTTCCTGCATCTCTTCGTGTATACTAGGCACTGTCTTGCGGTGAAACGTATCGACAAGAACAGGAGAGATGGAATGCAACCATTAAACAAGAGGAGGAACACGTCCTCGTTGCGAACGGAACGAGTCCAACGTCATTGGTCACAACGCGAGCTAGCCGAACGCGTCGGAGCGAGCGTTGCCACTGTGAAACGCTGGGAACGTCAAGCCAGCGTTCCAGGGCCGTATTTCCGCTTGAAGTTGACAGCTCTCTTCGACAAAAGTGAGGAGGCGTTAGGACTGAGTGAAGCACCTGCACTGCCAGCACCTCCTCCGACGAGAGAAGCCACGCCAGAGGAACAAACCGAGCCTGTTTCCATAGCCATCTCCCCACTTTGGACCGTCCCCTCTCAGCGCAATCCCTACTTTACTGGACGTGACGACCTGTTTCGGCTGCTTGATGAGCACTTCGCTGGTGCAGAGAGGGACGAGATGCCCACGACTCGTCGCATCGCCGTGACTCACCCTCTGGCTCTCATAGGACTGGGAGGTATCGGCAAAACGCAGATTGCTGTCGAATATGCCTATCGCATGCATGAGCAAGGGGTGTATACCCATACGCTCTGGATCAATGCCGCCAGCGAAGAAGCCATCCTGACCAGTTTTACCTCGTTCGCATCACTGCTCCCTGCCCTGGCTGCTCTCCACGAAACCGATCCGCACACGTTGGCGAACGCCATCAAACAGTGGCTGGAGGAATGTCTCGACCCCTGGCTCTTGATCTTTGATAACGCCGATGACCTTTCCTCGATCCAGCCCTATTTTCCCCGTCATGGCAACGGGAGCGTCCTGCTCACCACTCGTGCTCATGCTGTTGGCTCACTCGCCACCCCCCTCGAAGTGGAAAAGATGAGTCTTCTGGAGGGTATGCATCTCCTGCTACGTCGAGCACAACGCTTGGAGCAGGCATCTGATGACGAAGTGAGTGCGGCGGAACATCTGGTAGTAGCTCTCGATCAGTTTCCGCTCGCCCTCGAACAAGCGGGTGCTTATATGGAAGAAACGGGATGTACGTTTGACACATATCTACACCTCTATCACACGCATCGGAGCACCTTGCTTGCCAGGCGTGGAGCACAAGCCATCAACTATCCCGACTCGGTTGCCACCACCTGGTCGCTCTCCTTTGAGAACGTCGAACACGTTAATCCCGCTGCTGCCCAGTTGTTGCAAGTGTGCGCGTTTCTGGCTCCCGATGCCGTTCCCGAAGAGTTGCTCAGAGAAGGGGCGACGTATTGGCCTGCACCGCTTCAGCAGGCGGTTACAGACCCGTTTGCCTTCGATCAACTCCTGGAAGCCCTGCTGCGCTTTTCCCTGGTCAAGCGTCTGGCGGAAGACCAGGTGGTAAGTCTTCATCGCCTTGTCCAAGTCGTGCAGATGGAGATGCTCACTCCCGAGGAGCAACGCCAGTGGGCTGAGCGGATAGTGCGTGCCGTGAATGACCTGTTTCCGCGTCGGCCCAGAGAGGATGTCAGTTCCTGGCCGCAGTGTCTGCGCTATCTGGAACAGGTGCAAGCGTGTGCCATGCTGATTGAGCAGCAGCAAGTGCAGCTTTCTGAGGCAGCAGACCTGCTGGATCGAGCAGGAAGCTATCTGCTTGCCCATGCGTCCTATCCTCTCGCCGAAGCCCTCTTTCAGCAAGCCCTGCATCTGCGTGAGGAAATGTTGGGACCGGACCATCCTGAGACCGCCACCAGCTTGCACAACTTGGGCTTTCTTTCCTGGGAGCAGGGCAAGTACGAACGAGCCGAACACTACTATCAGCAGGCACTTCACATTCGTGAGGAGCAATTGGGAACACAGCACCTTGAGACAGTCCAGACGTTAAATAAACTATGCTCTCTTTTGTGGCAGTGGGGGAAGTACGAACGGGCTGAGTCCTAT
>CAXUIS010000226.1:3578-6031 GCA_964250915.1 uncultured Ktedonobacteraceae bacterium
TAAACTATGCTCTCTTTTGTGGCAGTGGGGGAAGTACGAACGGGCTGAGTCCTATGGGCTACGGGCACTGGTAATCAAAGCGGAGCAGTTGGGAATGCACCATCTTGAGACAGCCGTAAGTTTGGAAAATCTGGGGATTCTTTTGTGGCAGTGGGGGAAGTACGAACGGGCTGAGTCCTATTGGCTACGGGTATTGGCGATCAGAGAGGAGCAGTTGGGAATGCACCATCCTGATACCGCTAAAACCCTGGACAATCTAGGCGTTGTTTCTTATGAACAGGGGAAGTACGAGCAAGCCGAACGCTATCATCAGCAGGCACTTCGTATTCGTGAGGAGCTATTGGGACTGGATCATCCTGAGACAGCTAGAAGTCTGGACCATCTGGGCATTGTTTCTTATGAACAAGGGAAGTACGAGCAAGCCGAACGCTATTATCAGCAGGCACTTCGTATTCGTGAGGAGCTATTGGGACTACAGCACTCTTTAACAGGTCATACCTTGCACAATCTGGGCGTTCTTTACTTTGAACAGGGGAAGTACGAACGGGCTGAGTCCTCTCAACAACGGGCACTAGCGATCCTAGAGGGACATTCGGGAACGCACAATCCTAATACGGCTGAAATCTTGCACAATCTAGGCATTCTTTACAGTAAGCAGGGGAAGTACGAACGGGCTGAGTCCTCTCAACAACGGGCACTAGCGATCCTAGAGGAGCAATTGGGAGCACAGCATGTGAACACAGCCAAGGTCCTGAGTAGTCTGGCTGTGTTGTACTTGGACCAGCACAAGTATGAGCAGGCTAAACTGTACTTTACACGCGCGTTAGCGATTCAAGAGCAGACGATAGCAGGAAATCATCCCAATCTTGCTAAGACGTTGCATGACTTCGCTCGTTTTCATGAAGACCTGGGCATCCTTCAAACGGCGGCAACACTCTATCAACGAGCACTTACTATCCAAGAACAGGCATATGATCTACACCATCCTAAGACCCGCGAAACTCGTGAGAACTTGCAGAGAGTGCTCCTCCTCCTGGAAAATGAGGAGAAAGAAGTGCAACAGGATGCAGAACATCTGGGACAAGTAGACGTGAACTCACGGGATTTTAAGCCTTTGGGGTAGGAAGTTCTGGCTGTTGGCAACAGCACGTGAAACTTCCTACGTTGAAAGTCCATCGTTATGTCAAGTAATGACCTCCTCACCGAAGGATACCTTGCCAATTCCCCTCCCTCCGTACCGAAGAAATCTGAGCAGTCGAAGCGAACCTCAGGGCGACTCAAACAAAGTCCTGCCCACAATCTGCTGAATCGCTTCTCCGAGAGCAAATGGGCCATGTTACGGTTCTTGCTCGATTTTGCGGTGCCGTTTGATAACAATCGGGAGGAGCGAGATCTTCGGATGATCAAGGTGCTGCAAAAGATTTCTGAATGCTTCCGTACCAAAGAAGAGATTACGATGTTTTGTCGCATTCGCAGTTATCTTTCAACCATACGAAAACAAGGGGTCGAAGTGCTTTCGCCAACACCTACCCCATTTCTTTGTTTTCCCTACCACTTTTGAGCTTTTTACACTCATCCATTCTTTTGAAAAGAGTACTGCATTATGAAGCTTTTGACAGGACACAATGCTTTTTCAACGGGCACCAGTGCAAACTATACATCTGACGTAGCTGTACTTGAATATCTTTTGTGTGAACTACGCACGCTTTTAACTCTACCATATTAAAACGAGCATAACGGACAGTCGGTTATCCATTTTGTACCAGAACTGCGAGAACGTATCCATCGAGTCGTGCTTTATAAAAGTCCAGATGCTTTTACAAAGCACGCATTACCTTTTGTTGGCTTTATCAGCAAGAAAAAAGCGGCTCTCACCCAAGAGGTTGTTGATGAGGTCACGGCAATAGACCAAACACTTGTGCTTGAGTTTATGCAAAATCCCAAACTCCTCAGTTATTCCTCATTGGAGGTGAGCGATGGGAACAGGTGCAATCTTGTTGTCTTCGATGGTGTTGACGCGAAGATACATATCAAATAAAGTAGTAGCCATCAACATGGTACTTACCACCTAACACCACTGTATTACGAATGGATTCGACTCCATAATGGGATCATACTCCATCATGAAGAGCATGATAGACTCATCATCGACAAAACGAAGTTCTACACGTTTCATCAAGCACCGACAAAGACTTCACGCGGCGAGTATATGTTCACTCACCCTACTCTCTCATTCTCCCATGTAGGCAATGAAACGGGAGTTGTAGCATGATTGCCGAGAGTCCAAATGCGTATACTACTGCTGTTGCACAGTTTAATGCAGCCGCCGAATGTCTTGAACTTTCGCCATCGCTGCAGACTATACCGTGCAAGCCAATGTGAATGATTACAGAGAGAGGCGAAAGACAGAAAACAAAAGTTGTGGTTGGTCTGTGGGGATTTAGTGAAGTGGT
>CAXUIS010000226.1:6041-8974 GCA_964250915.1 uncultured Ktedonobacteraceae bacterium
CTCTGTAAGTCCTCATGTTCTAGCTTTACATGGAAATGGTGTGTGCAGCCATTTTATATAGTCTCCGCATCCGATGTTTCACCTGAATGTGTGTACTGGACTTCTCCTGTAATTTGCTGGGGATTTTTCAAGAGATTTAGGATCGGACACGCTCGCTCAACTGCTTCATGTAAGGTTGCGATATCTTCCTTTGATGCAGAAGAAGCTATCTGAACAGTATAGGAAATGTTGTGTGGATAGACAGAGATATGTTCGTACCCTGGCTGACCTGCATGTGGGTCCATTTGGCCTGAGAGTTCAACCTCTACCGAATCGAGTGGTACATTCCGTTCAGCCGCTTGAATCAAGAACACATGGGTCAGACAACTGCCTAGCACACCTAACTGTAATTCCGGTGAACCCGGCCCAAGGTTATACCCTGCGAAATCAGGGCCACTGTCACTGATGATTTGGAAGTCGCGGATGCGGATACGACGAATACCACTGCGCCCTTCTGCCCGTACATCAGCACGTAGCACATCAGGCTGCCCACCTGTCACTTGAAGGTGTTCACGCCGTTGTGCTAAAGCGTGCCGTTTCTCGTCCAAATACTCGTTCAAATTGCTCATGTTGAAATTCTCCTTTGCTCTACACATACTTCTTAAAGATATGCTTTGGGGTACAAATAGTAAGACTGCTATAGAGCACTCTCACCTTGATAGGCTTCGCGAATAGCGGGTTATCTAGCAATGCCTGCGCGGTGCCTTCCAGAACCATGATGCCGCTTTGTAAAACGTACCCACGCGAGGCGATAGCAAGTGCAAGTTTGGCATTTTGTTCTACCATGAAGATAGTAACGCCGCTACGGTTTGCCACGCTTAGCATCTGCTGCAAAGACGCAGTATTGCCTTGATGAATGAGAAGTGTTTCGTTAGAGGCATGCAGCCATAGGAAGTGCCGCCTCCGTAAGATTTTTCACCGCTTCACCGTTTTTCAGCACGAGTTTTACGTTCGCTGGATTAACGATTTTTTGAATATCCTGATGGACTTGCCCATCAACCAGGATAACATCAGCTAATTTGCCTGCTTCAAGGGTTCCAAGCTGCTTATGAAGATGTAAGAGGCGGGCCGCACTTTGTGTACTGGCTCTGATTGCTTGCAGTGGAGTCATACCATTTTCAACCATCAATTGTAATTCCCTCGCGTTTTCTCCATGTGGCCCTACCCCCGCGTCTGTTCCCATCGCAATCGAAACGCCCGCTTCTACGGCGCGTCGAAAGCTTTGCATGTGAGTATCCATAAGCGCACTGGATTTCTCCACAGCGAAGGGCGAGATACTATCGGGATGTACGTGTGCAAATTCGGCTACCCAAACGGGAGCAATGAGCGTTGGAACGAGATAGGCATTTTTCTCGCGCAGAAGATCGATTGCTTCATCGTCAAGATAGACACCATGTTCGATGGAGGCAACCCCTGCACGCAACGCATTTTTTATCCCCTGAGTCCCTTGTGCATGAGCCATACAACGCTTCCCCTGAGCTGCTGCTTCAGAGACAGCAACTGAGATCTCCTCCACTGTTAACTGTGAAGAGGTAGGAACAGTTGCGGTAGAAAGAACGCCGCCAGTGGTTGCCAACTTGATCCAATCAGCACCCATGCCTAGAAGCTCGCGTGTTTTCTGACGCACCTGATCCGCGCCGTCGGCAACCCCATCAGGAAGATCAGGTAACTTCAAGCCAAAGAAGCCGAGGTCGAGGCAACATGGATAGTGATGATCGCCGTGTCCTCCCGTTTGCGAGATTAAGGAGATTGCCACCTGCATACGAGGACCTGCAATAATTCCCCGTTCCACCGCCATTTTGATACCTGCAGGTGTGCCCCCAGCGTCGCGTACCGTTGTGAAGCCAGCGTGAAGCGTCGCACGTAGACGAGGGATAGCCTCAAAGAGTCGAAGTGAAGGTGGAGTATTTAGCAAACTGAGAAGACTAGGTTGTTCTGTCATCATATGAACATGCGTATCGATTAACCCTGGTAATAGACTTGCCCCTTGCGCATCGAGCACCGTGGCATCGCACGGAATTGACACCTTGTTCTTTTCTCCGACAGCATAGATGTGATCACCATCAATCAAAACGGTGCCATTCCCATATGGATCATGGCCAGTACCATCAATAATTGTTGCATTTATAATTGCTAGCATCAGTTTCCTTATGTTTCCCTTTTTGCAGATAGTTGTTATGAATTTTTGTATTGTCATTATTGTAAGGATACTCACCACGTTTCTGGCAAGCAGTACTTGCTGTCTCTGTCAGCTATGGTAGCCTCATAAGGCTACCGTAGCTGACAGAGACAGCACAAATCTCGTTAAACACATCAACCTTATGAAATCAGTAATTGGTGAGACTACTTCTGCTGAAACATATCTGGTTCGTGAGCAAAAAGACCTTGACCGATCTGGACAAACTCAATGAGGTTTCCGTCAGGGTCAGAGACAAAAACGGTTCCCGTTCCATACGAGAGATCATCGTTTGGATCGGTTAGCCGTTTTTGTCGCAGTTCGATGTCAAGCTGATACGGATTCAGTGATGCGTTTAAGAGACGAGCTAACAGGTCCTTCAGGTTATCCACTTGTAAGGCGACATGCCGGACGACATCATAGGGAGAGGAAGAGACCTCCACTGGTGCATCAGGAATCGCTATCACATGTAAAGTACATGCACCCGCAATGTACCAGACGGGAATACGCTCATGTTGCTGTAAACCAAGCACATCAACAAAAAAATGTCGAGATCGCTCACTATTTCTCACCAGCAAGCTCACGTGATTAATGCCTTGATATTTCATGAAAAGTCTCCTTTTTATTTGCAGCATTATTGACCAAAGGTATCACTCAAATACCTAGGCCAAGGTGCATTCTGGGAAAACGAGAGAAAAGAGATCGCCTCTCGTAGTTA
>CAXUIS010000227.1:0-8958 GCA_964250915.1 uncultured Ktedonobacteraceae bacterium
AAAAAAACATATATCGGTTAGTTATTTTAAAACGGGCGTTGCCATCCTTGGTGGGTTTAATGGAAACGCCTCTTGTAATCTCCACAGAGACATATTTTTTATTTCTTTCTCTCATGGGAATATAACGATATATCGCAATGTTATCAATAGCAGATAACGATATATCGTTATTAGTAAAGAAATTAGGAGAAATAAAAAATGAGAAATCACAGACATTTCGGACCACGTTTTGAGCAAGGCGAATGGAATAGTCCACGCTTCTTCCGAGGCTACCAACATCCAGGATATGGGCATTCAGGACATGGACGACCTGAACACGAGCATCGCGGCGAACACCATCATGGTGGACACTGGCAGCAGCCCACACCGGAGCAACAAGTTCTACGCAGTACCGCTATCGAAGTTGCCCGGCTCTTCGCTATCGCAGCACGTACAAGCTACGACAACACGGAGAAGCAGGCACAACTACGCGGGTTCTTAGAGCGTTCACGCAAAGAACTGCTTGACCTCATCTCTGCCAATTCGCAGAGCAATTCGGCATCAAGTACCGAGGACAACAGCCCTGAAGTCGCACAAGCATAATGTGCTTGGCTACAAACACAAGAAAACGGCTCGTTGAAAATATTTTCAACGAGCCGTTTTCTTGTCTTCGTGCTATGATTGAAGAGTATATTTAATTTAACCTGATAACATCAAAAGGACATTTGTATATGTCTCCGCGCCTCACAGATTGGAGTATCGCACTCGCTACCTTGCTTGCTTTCATGCTTGGCCTTCTCAGTTTGATAAGCGGCCTACCACAAGCATGGATCGTCTTCGCGTTGCATGGTATCGCGGGTCTCTGGCTTTTGTTGCTACTATGGGGCAAATTACGTCGTGTTTGGCCTCGGCTCATCCATCCTCGACGCTGGGACCGCCGCACTATCTTTGGTCTATTAGCACTGCTATTTGTGTCATTAGCACTCGGTTCCGGTATTTGGTGGGTTGGTGGTGGTGAAGAGTATGTTGCTGGCTTCAACTTGCTCAACTGGCATATTATTCTCGGTTTCATCCTTACAGCCGCTGTCACATTTCACCTGCTTGCACGCTTCAAATGGCTCCGTAAGCGCGATATTATTGGCAGGCGTCGCGTACTACATTTCGGTACACTCCTTTTCGGCGGCGGTCTTCTCTGGCCCGCACAACAATTTACTGAACGTACGCTTAAGCTATCCGGTGCGGAACGTCGCTTCACAGGGTCGCGTGAAAGTGGCAGTTATGCAGGTAACATCTTCCCGACCTCAAGTTGGGTAGCCGATTCGCCTCGTCCAATTGATGTACAAGCATGGCAACTGGTAGTGAAAGGTGCTATTAGCAACCCTCGCAATGTTTCTTATGATGAACTGACTTCGGCAGGTGATGATTTGGAAGCGACGCTCGATTGTACTGGTGGTTTTTATAGTACGCAGCATTGGAGAGGAATACGTATGAATCGCTTACTTGATGATATGGGCGTTAATAAGGATGCTTGCTACGTAAGTTTTGTTTCTGTAACGGGCTATCGTTGGAGCCTTCCACTTGATGAAGCAAGAAAGGCTTTATTAGCAACGCATGTTGGCAAGGAAGTACTTTCGTATGACCACGGTTTTCCCTTACGCTTGGTCGCTCCTGGACGACGCGGCTTCGAGTGGGTCAAGTGGATTGTCAGTGTAGACGTGCTGACGGAACCAGACCCAGAGCAAGTGGTAAGTATTTTCACGAGTAGTTTTAGCGATGCGGGTAGTGGGAAGTAAAAATAGGTCTTCTTATGTCTTTTCAACAGCATCCTCCTCAGATGCGAAGGAACGAACATAGCTGAATGCCATGTGAAGGGCAATCTGTAACGGCTGCGTCGTCTTGCAGGTCTGCGATAAGAGGAGCCCTCCCTGCAAACTGGTCATCACTGCGACCGCAAGTTCGGCAGGGTCAGCATCCCTTCGGAGATCGCCACGCTCTTGCATAGAAGTCAATCCCTCGATCAGGTACCGTTCCCATTGCTCGAAAGAAGAGACCAGGGCGACACGACTTGCCTCACTGTGATCTGCCAATTCGCTCGCAAGTGAGCCGACCGGACACCCTCCAACGCACTGACGTTTTTCTTGAGAGGCAACCAGAAATGCCTCCCAGCGTTCTAGATTCTCCCAACTGTCGAGGTGATCGAGGAAGGGCTGTTGTCCTGCTAGGACCATGCTCGTCTGTCGTTCAATGATTGCCAGGACGAGGTCCTCTTTATTGGTAAAGTAATGGTACAACTGGCTTTTACTAACAGAAGCCGCCATACGAATGTCATCAAGGCTGGTGCCCTGAACGCCCTTCTCATACACAAGCTGAGCGGCTTGCGTGAGAATACGCTCACGACTGCTGTGACCTCGTGGAGTGAGTAGCTCTCTTGGCATTCTTGATCCTCCTTTTTCTCCTGCTCCAATGTCGTCATGGTAGGACGTGACCAGAGAGGGTTCTTGCTCTTAAGTATACCACACCCTGGACTTTCTAGTCCATTCCTGGTATACTGGACTAAATGGTTCATTTATGTGAACTATGTAGTCCATTTTAACTATTTCAAGAGAAGAAAGAGGAACTATCTATGCGTTTACAAGGAAAAACGGCACTTGTCACCGGATCGACCTCAGGTATTGGTCAGGCCATTGCGGAAGCCTTTGCTCGTGAAGGAGCCAAAGTCGTCGTTTCCGGACGTGACGAGCAACGTGGGAAGGCCGTCGTCGAGATGATTCGCACAACCGGCGGCTCGGCGACGTTTGTGCTTGCTGATCTGGCCTCAAAAACGGAGGTTGATCGTTTAGCGAGGGAAGCAACCGACGCGTTCGGTCAGATCGATATCCTGGTCAATAATGCAGGGATCTCTTCATTTGGTCCAACCGCGCACATAGACGAGGCGACCTTCGATGCTCTGCTCAACACAAACGTGAAAGCTCCTTATTATCTCACCGCCGCTCTTGCTCCTCACATGGCGGAGCGAGGAGCAGGAAAAATCATCAACATTACGACCATGGCCGCTCATGTGGGAATGCCTGGACTGGCTCTCTATGGGGCAACGAAGGCGGCTTTGACGCTCCTCACGAAATCCTGGACCGCGGAGTTTGGTCGAAGCGGCGTTAATGTGAATGCCATTGCGCCTGGACCAACACGTACTCCTGCGAACGAAGCTATGGGAGAGGCTCTCGTAAATCAATTAACCAGTACCTTGCCAGCAGGGAGGGCGGCCTTGCCCTCGGAGATTGCTGAAGCTGCTGTCTACCTTGCTAGCTCCGAAGCCAATTTTGTGCATGGAGTCACCCTTCCCGTTGATGGGGGACGCACGGCCATCTAAGAGAGGGAGAGGGAAAAAGATACACCTTCCTTCATCCTTCGCAAGATGGTCTCGACGAACAGAATGAAAATTGTCACTACATACGCTCTCTTGAAGGGAAATCTACTATGTCAATCGAGCACACTCCACTGACCTTGCAGCAACAGATTGAAGCTTTTAAACGCCAACGTGGGTCAGCACCAATCACCATAGCATCTGCCAAAGCTTCCCAGGATCTCATTGCCTCTGGTCTTGCTGATCGAAGTATCAAACAAGGTGAGAAGGCTCCTGACTTTGTTTTACCAGACGTGAATGGCGAAAATGTGCAGCTTTCTCACCTGCTCACACGGGGTCCAGTCGTCCTGATCTTTTATCGAGGTGGCTGGTGCCCGTACTGCAACCTTGCTCTGCGTTCGTATCAAGCGATCCTGCCTGAGATTCAGGCAGCTAGTGCGACTCTGGTCGCGGTCTCGCCTCAGACACCAGACAACTCGCTCTCGGCACGCGAGAAAATGGAACTAAGCTTTCCCGTTCTCAGTGACAGCGGCAACAAAGTCGCACGAGAATATGGACTGGTCTTCACGGTTGCGTCAGACGTACAGGCTATCCAGCAAGGAATGGGCCTTGATGTCGCCAAGGTTAATGGAAGTGAGACGTGGGAACTTCCCATGCCTGGAAGCTATGTGATCGCGCAAGACGGCGTTATTGCTCTCGCGTTTGTCGATCCCGATCATACGCATCGCCTGGAGCCTGCCGCAATTCTCACCGCGCTTGACCAACTCAAATAAGTACTAGAAGTTGATGAAACCACCCCGTGTCCTTCTGACTCCTCACCTCATGGGAAGGCCCATTGGTCTGCCTCATGATCAGGAGCGACAAACTGCCGTGATTGATGTGGCCTTACGTCTATTGGAAACGTCCGACCACGCACCAGTACTGGAACGGTTCGTCTCCGCCGTTGTCGAAGAGGGGAACACTTGAGTTCTGGTTCGTCCGAACGGACGTAACAAAGGGTGTACTTAGGAAAAGTACACCCTTTTCTCTTCACGCGATTGTGACGGGAACACAGACATTGACCGAAAGATACTTCCGTGGTACTTCTTCTTACCAAAGTTTTCAAAACGATAAAGAATTCCCTATAGCATAGTCACCACGAATAAGGTAAAATAGGAAGAGAAATCAGAGGTAGCACAATGGCGTGTTCGGGAAGGCTTTCTCGCATACAACGCGGTATGTCAGGGAAGAAAAGATTGACAGACAATACATGTAACTCATGTATCCTTTATAAGATAAGGGGGGCCTATGGCGATCAGTAACGCGACGCTCGCTGGCTTGACGCGCACACAACTCCTGGAAATGCACTATAAAATGGCACTTCTACGCCGCTTTGAAGAGAAGAGTGCCGAGGAATATACACGCGGCAAAATCGGCGGCTTCATGCACCTGTATATTGGGCAAGAGGCAATTGGCGTCGGTAGCATCACCACGCTCCGTCCCGACGATAAAATTCTGTGTAGCTACCGCGAACATGGACATGCCATTGTCAAAGGTATGGACCCACGCGCGGTTATGGCGGAGCTATTTGGCAAAGTCACTGGTTGTAGTAAGGGCAAGGGCGGCTCCATGCACATGTGGAGCAACGAACTGGGCATCTATGGCGGTAACGGTATCGTCGCGGCACAACTGCCAATCGCGGCAGGCGTCGCATTCGCCGCACAATATCAAGGACAAGACACCGTAGCGGTCTGTTTCTTTGGAGATGGAGCTGTTGATGAGGGAGCATTCCACGAAGCCCTCAACCTCGCAGCACTTTGGAAACTACCCGTTGTGTATATTTGTGAGAATAATCAGTACTCGATGGGCATGGCAGTCGAAAAAGCGTGGGCCATTAGTGACCTGCTCCCCCGCGCCGCCGCCTATGGTGTTCCTGGGGCGCAGGTTGATGGCATGGATGTGCTGGCAGTACATGAAGCTACACAAGCAGCCGTTGCATATGCTCGCAGTGGGAAAGGCCCAACACTCCTCGAAATCAAAACCTACCGTTTCCGTGGTCACTCGATGACCGACCCCGCTTACTATCGTACACGTGAGGAAGAGCACAACTGGCGCACTACACGCGACCCCATCGGTATCTTCGAGAAAATGCTGCTCGATAGTGGCATCGCCACACAAGCCGAGTTCGATGCCAACGACGAAAAGGCAACACAGGCAGCAGAGGACGCCGCCGAGTTTGCCGAAAATAGCGCAGACCCTGCATTAGAAGATTTGTACAAGGACATTCTGGTTGATAACTCCACCGCCATCACGCATCGACACAAGCAATAAATGCACATCTGTTAGAGAAGAAAGAATTAGAGAATTATGCGTACAATAACGTACCGTGATGCGCTTCGTGAAGCTATCCGTGAGGAAATGCAGCGCGACGAGCGCGTATTTATCCTGGGTGAGGATATCGCTGGTTATGGTGGCACCTATGCTGTCACCAAGGGCCTATTTGAAGAATTTGGCGAGAAGCGTGTGCGCGATACTCCACTTGCGGAAGAGGTCATCACAGGAGCCACCATTGGTGCCGCGCTCGGTGGGTTGCGTCCTATTCTTGAAATAATGACGATTAACTTCAGCTTGCTTGCAAGTGATATGCTCATCAACAACGCAGCCAAATTCCGTTACATGTTTGGTGGACAACCTTCCTTGCCAATAGTCGTGCGTATGCCCGGTGGTGGTGGCGCACAGCGTGGAGCGCAACACTCGCAGATGCTTGAAACCTTCTATGCTCACATCCCTGGTTTGAAGGTCGTTATGCCAGCTACGCCATATGATGCGAAAGGTATGCTTAAATCGGCGGTACGCGACCCCGATCCCGTCCTCTTCATCGAACACGAACTGCTTTACAATGTCAAAGGCGAAGTGCCTGACGAGGGTGTTGAATATACGGTCCCGCTCAACGAGGCCGAGATTAAACGGGCTGGGAGTGACGTAACAATTCTCACCTTCTCGCGTATGCTCCACATCACAATGCAAGCGGCAGAAGACCTGGCAAAAGAAGGTATCGAGGCAGAAGTGCTCGACCTCCGTAGCGTTCGCCCCATCGACATCGACCTGATTGTTGACTCTGTAAAAAAGACCAATCGCGTCGTCATCGCCGAAGAAGGTTGGAAATATTACGGTACCGGACAGGGCTTAGCCGCGCTCATCTACGAACATGCCTTTGACTACATGGATGCACCCATTCAACACGTCAATGGTGCCGACGTACCCATGCCCTACTCGAAAGTCCTGGAACGTGCCGCACTTCCCAAAAAGGCCGATGTTATCAATGCAGTAAAAGCAATAGTGCCAGCCGCCATTGCACATTAGGTAGAGGAAAATGAAAACAGTAGAAATGCCCAAGATGGGCGACACAATGGAAGAGGGAAAAATCCTGCGCTGGCTCAAACAAGTAGGCGAGCCAGTCAAGAAGGGTGAACCTCTCGCGGAAATCGAGACCGATAAGGTCAATATCGAGGTTGAATCATTCGCAAGCGGCATACTACGAAAGATTCTTGTACCAGAAGGTGCATCAGCAGCTATTGGTGCAAGCATCGCACTTGTTGGTGCCGCCGACGAAGCTCTTCCAAGTGATGGGAACAGTTCCACTCCCCCGGTGGACAACATAGGGGTCGAGAAAGCTACCGACGCACCAAAGTCAGTACCAGTCAACGGAAACTATGCAGTGAAAGAGTCGTCTGCCTCCGTTGTAGGCGATGGACAAACACAGGTAGCATACCGCGAAGATGCAGCGCAAACGGCAGAACGTGGACGCGTTTTTATCTCGCCCCTTGCTCGTCGCCTTGCCGAAGAACATAACCTCGACTATACGAGATTGCAAGGCACTGGCCCCAATGGTCGCATTATCAAAATGGATGTAGAAGCTGTCATTGCATCTCCTGCTGTGGCAACGGGAGTTGCGACACAGACGCGACCAGTAGCACCTGCACCAGCACTACCATTTGCTGAAACATATGTCGAGCCAAAGACAGAGCCAGAAGTTGCCATTCCTGCCCCTGTCACTACCACCACTGGTGATGTTGTAGAGATTCCCCTGACAGCTATGCGTCGCACGATTGCCAAACGGCTCTCGCAAAGCATGCAGACTGCGCCGCACTTCTATGTCACAACCGTAGTTGATACGGGCAAGCTGGCAGAGTTACGCAAGCAAATCAACGAGTTTTCAGCCAAAGATACGACGCCAATCAAGGTGAGTTTCAACGACCTGATTGTCAAAGCGGTGGCACGCACGCTAGTACGTATGCCAGAGGTGAATGTCTCTTTTGCAGAGGACCGCCTACTTCAGAAAAAGCAAGTCAATGTAGGCGTCGCGGTAGCTCTGGAACAGGGTTTAATCGTGCCAGTGGTGCGTAACGCCGACCAGCGTAGTATGCTTGATCTTGCACGCGAAACACGCCGCTTAGCGGAGGCTGCCCGACAAGGCAAACTACGTCCAGAGGATTTCAGTGGTGGCACCTTCACCGTCAGCAATCTTGGTATGTTCGATGTGGACAGTTTCACCGCCGTCATCAATCCACCTGAATCGGCTATTCTTGCCGTTGGTTCTATCACGCCAACGCCCGTTGTTGTCGATGGACAGGTGGTTGTGCGTGACCGTATGAAGGTCACACTCTCTTCCGACCATCGAGCTATAGATGGAGCTATTGCCGCTCGTTTCTTGCAAGCCGTCAAACGCTTGTTGGAAGAGCCATTTGGTCTGTTGGTGTAAGTATATGCGTGAAGTGCAGGGAGAGGAGTTTATGACAACTCAAGTCATACATGGTGTAACGCTTGTACTGCTACGAGGCAACATCGTAGAGGTACAGGCGGATGCCATTGTTAACGCTGCAAACTCGGCTCTTGCAGGTGGTGGTGGAGTTGATGGTGCTATTCATCGTGCAGGTGGTCCAACTATCATGCAAGAATGCGACAAGTATGATGGCTGTCCCACTGGAAGCGCGGTCGCAACAACGGCAGGTCGTCTTAAAGCGCAGTATGTCTTTCACGCCGTTGGGCCAATCTACTCTGGACGCGATGAAGACGCACGTCTACTCGCCAGGGCGTATCAAACTTGTCTGACCCTTGCAGAGGAACGCAAGCTGAAAAGTATCGCCTTCCCCTCAATCAGTACAGGCGTTTATGGATACCCAATCGACAAGGCCGCACCCATTGCGTTGAAAACGGTGATTAACCATATTCAACAGCCAACTAACTTGCAGCAGGTTATGTTTGTTCTGTTCGATAATGGAACGTATAACGCATATAAAAATGCGCTGGCACAACTTGTTTCATAGGCATTCATAAGGTATACATATGACAAACGATATCAAATCGCCAGAAGAAATTGCCTTGATGCGACAGGCGGGCTTGCTCGTCTGGCAAGCTCATCAGCTTGCGGCAGAACTGGTGAAACCAGGAGTCTCAACAGGTGAAATCAATGCGGCAGTCGAAAAGCTTATCGCTGATAATCATGCTGAGGCACTTTTCAAAGGCGTTCCAGGTCCAAAGGTCCCCTTCCCTGCTGCCGCGTGCATTTCTGTCAATGAGCAGATTGTACATGGCATCCCTGGTACACGTCGTTTGCAAGAAGGCGATATCGTCAGCAT
>CAXUIS010000228.1:0-8939 GCA_964250915.1 uncultured Ktedonobacteraceae bacterium
TTGTGAAGGCTATCAATGCACGTAAGTTGGAAGGGCTAATGCCCGATGTGCGCGATGAAAGCGATACCGAGAAGGGTATGCGGATCGTGCTAGACCTGCGTAAAGATGCTGATGCCGCACAAACACTTTCACAGTTGTTTAGTGAAACGGACTTACAGATAGCACTCTCATTCCAGATGGTCTTTCTATTTGGCGAGTCGATGCAGGCCGCGCGGCAACCAAAGCAGGTCGGCATGATTGAGTTGCTCAACTACTGGAATACGCACCAGATCGACATCCTTACACGCAGAGCACAGTTTGACCTGCGTAAAGCGCAAGAACGCCTCCACGTTGTCGAGGGCTTAATCGTCGGTGCCGCGCATGCAGAACAGATCGTCAGAATATTCCAGAAGGCCGAAGATCGTAACACAGCACGCACCGAGATTGAGAGGAAATATAAGCTTACGACAGTTCAGTCTGACGTGATTGCATCCATGACACTTGCACAGGTTACACGTCTCGATGCGGACAAATACGCGAAGGAGCAGACCGAGTTACAAGCGCGAATCAGCGAACTAGAGCAATTACTATCAGACCGTAAACTGCTCATTGCATCATTGAAGAAAGAGATGCAACAGCTTATCAAACAGTTTGGCGACGAGCGGAGAACGATAATTGATGCAAAGGGTGTGGTTGCAGCACCTATTCAAACCGTTGCAAGTCTACACCAGCGTGAACCTCTTACGGTAGCGGTGACGCGCTCTGGTGCTGTAAAAGCTTTGCCAAGTGATACATTTGTGCCTAGAGGCAAGAATGGAAACGCTACCTATACAACCGTTCGAGGTGATGAGCAGTTGCGCCAAATTATTGCCACAACATCACAGGATTATTTGTTATCCATCTCTTCAACTGGTCGTGTCTTTCAGATAGCTACCCACCGTGTGCCTGTGGGAAATCGCTCTGGTAAGGGTGAGCCAGTTCGCAAGATACTCGATATGGCTGTTGGTGAGGATATTGTTACAATGCTGCCTATCGAAACCTATGACGAAGACCACTATCTTGTAACGTTCAGCAAGCTTGGAAAAGTGAAGAAATCGCCGTTAAGCGAGTACAAGACGGCAGATGTCGATGGCCTGCAAGATATGAAGCTTGCCGATGGTGATAGCATCGTTACTGCATTGCTTTCACGTGGGCAAGGAGAGTATTTGGTTTCGACTGATAATGGGCAAACCCTGCGCTTCTCCGACGAAAGCCTACGAGCGCAAGGACGCGTTGGACAAGGCGTTGCTGCAATAACACTCGCGCCGAAAGCATCCGTCGTCAGTGCTTCTTATCTGGATAGAGAACAAGCAACGACAGAGGACTTTACAAGCTTGCTAGTCGTGACAGAAAATAGCTTCATCAAAAAAGTTCCAGTGAGCCAATTTCCGCAGAAAGGCCGTGCCACTGGTGGTGTGGCTACGACGGACCTTCTTGAGAAAGACCGTATTCTGCTCACCACCCTCATTAACGAAAATGACTACTTACTCTTAACCTGGACTGGTGAAAATGGCGATCAGGTAACAGCAACGAAGGCAAGCGAACTGAAAACGTTCCCTCGCATCAAACGAGGTATACCTTTGTTCAATGGGCGTATGGTGGGTGTGGTAAAACTGTAGAAACCTAATAGTGAAGACATGGGGTGTGCTAAAGCAGACCCGTACAGGGCTTGTGTTCCACCATTAGCTTCGTTTGTGGCTCCTGTACGGGTCTGCTTTAGCACACCCCGTGCCCGTGCATATATCTATCTCTATGAAGAATCACTATGTTGCTGATCATTATTTACGACTATCAACAAGTAGATATATCAAGCCAAGCATCAGTAACCCAATGCCTGGAAACCATAGTGAGAGTATGAATGGTGCGGCTGGTGGTGCAAGATAATGTCCTGTTGGACCATACTCCACAAGCCCGACAAGCAGCACGATTACAGCAGGTGTCAATGCACCCGCGGTGATATAACCACGCCGTGCTGCAAACGCTATGCCTAGCATGCCTAACCCTATTGCAAAAACAATAGAGTTTCCTGCATCGGGGACGATTGAGTGCTTGTATGTAAGAAAGATAGAGGCACCAATCAATGTCACCAAAATACCGCCAATCATCAATCGATACGGATTGAAGAAAGCCGCAATAAGCATTCCCAACCCAAATAAGAACAAGCCTAGTGGATAGGTAAATGCGTTGAGTTGTAGTAACCAGGCGAATAGCAGAAATAGTACGCCAAGCACGAGTAACACGTATGCCTGGCGACGATTATGGGTTTGCGCGATAGTGGGTGTTGCAATGACTCTTGCCATAATTGCTCCTGTGTAGTAGTTTTGTATAGTGTGTACACACGTCCAATGCGCTTCTAGTTTGCAGACTCTTTTTCGGGGATATCTTCTAGCTTCTTGAAATCTTCGTCTAGTGCTTTTTTTCTGAATGGCAAGTCACCCATAACAATATATCCAGCAAGCGAACTCACCATGATCGTAAATATCATGTCCATTCTCAACAGGAGAAAGAGGATGCTACCGAGTATATAGGCGATGACCCATGCTAAAACAACTGTAGACCAAAACCGTCTTCGTGTGCGATACGTTTTCGTGCTAGCAACAATAAGCGTGAAAAATAGGAGTGCTACAGTGAGAACACCATAAAGCGTAGCTATATTTTTGATGGTAAACATGATTTCTCTGTACTCTCTAAACTTGCGTCGAGTCATTCGTCGATGAGTTTTATCAACAGAAAAGGCCAGAGCCTACATTGCTGTAGACCCTGACCTACGGATATGGTATTGCCTCACCCTAGCATTAGAGGGTTGGTGGAAGTCCATCAAACGACGTTGGCTGAACATATTCGTCAACCTTCTGGCTGACCGCATCGCTAGGACGTTCGGAGCGAATAACCTCGATGGAACATTGTGCGAGCAATGCGCCAATGGCACCGATAGCAGCCAGTGCAGGTGCGACAAGCACGCCAACAACACCAACACTCAGAGGAATTTCCATGATTGTGTGCCCGTCTTGTTTGATGATGATACGGCGGACGTTGCCTTCGTGAACAAGCTCCTTCACGCGAGCCAGCAACTGCTCACCCATGACCTGAAGCTCTTCATATCCCTGTTTCTGCTCGATGTTTACGTTTGGATCTTGTGACATACCTATACGTTCTCCTTCTCTTTTTCCCTCCTAAGAAACGTTAGACGCCTTCTCAGAGGTTTATACGTGAATTGCATATCCTTATGCTGTTGTATAGTATTTCCAGATGTGTGCCACATTTCATCAACGTGGTTACATATGATATACGTACATACCTCATAATTAGTTGGAGAGAAACTTCTTTTCTTGCGGTATGATGTGAGCTATACATATTGTCCTTCTACTTGGATATAAGATGAGAACGTCATATGGCATATTTTTTAGCAAAGACCGATCCTAAAACATACTCGCTCGATCACTTAGAACATGATAGATCAACTGTATGGGATGGTGTGCGCAACGCACAAGCGATACGCGTCATTCAAATGATGAAACCTGACGACGATTTATTAATTTATCACAGCCAAGGTAAAACAGCCATTGTTGGTCTTGCTCGTATCACCTCTGAGCCACGTCCAGATACGTATGAAGACAAGAGCTGGGTCATAGATGTAGCGTTCGTCCGTCGCTTTGAGCAGCCCATCACATTGCAAGAAATCAAAGCAACGCACAAGTTCGACGATTGGAGCCTTATTCGTCAAGGCCGCCTTTCAACAATGGATGTACCTGCTTCCTTTGTGCAGTGGCTCAAAGAGAAGCAGGTATTATAACGGAAAGAGAGTAACGCAATCTATGGATAACAATGCACAATGGTATATTAATGGGCGTTGGGTTCATCCCAATGAAGGAACTGTTTCGATTAATGATGTCGCCGTTCTACGTGGCTATAGTGCCTTTGAGTCGCTACGCACCTATGATCGGCGTCCATTTCATCTCGACGAGCATCTCAATCGCCTCTATCGCTCGGCTAAAATGATCGAGCTTGATATTCCCTACACACGCGAACATATCACAGGTATCATTTCTGAAATTATCGAACGCAACAGCTACAAACATGCTTCGATACGTATCCTTGTCACGGGCGGGGAGACCGAAGACGGTATACTACCCTCCGGTAATGCTGTTCTAGCTGTTCTCATAACACAACTTGGAGAACGTGATATGGAGCGTTTTGCTAGAGGCTCTAAGGTGATTACCAGTCGCCTTCAACGTGTTTCACCAGAGGCAAAAACCACCAATTACATTGAAGCGGTACGTTCGCTAAAAGAGGCCACACGACGCGACGCTGTAGATGCACTCTTTGTAAATGAGCAGGGCCACGTCCTGGAGGGAACACGCAGTAACTTTTTTGTCTTTCGAGGGAACACGCTTATAACGCCACGTTCAGGTGTTTTGATTGGTGTCACACGTAACACTGTGTTAGAACTTGCACAGGGTCTATTTACTATTGACGAACGTCCCATTTCCTTAGATGAACTTGCTCATGTGGACGAGGCGTTTATCACCTCTTCATCAAAAGAAATCACACCAGTCATTCAAATTGACGATATTGTTATCAATGATGGTAAGCCAGGACTCCGTACTACTGCACTAGAGCAACGTTTCATAGAAATGGTTGAGCGAGGGAATTTTCAACTATGCAATTAGAACAGTATTTGCAAGAAGCTCCAAAGGCGGAACTTCATGTACACCTTGAAGGCTCGATATTGCCAGCAACGCTACTGATGCTTGCGAAGCGTAACAAGGTTGCTTTACCTGTTATGACGTTAGAAGAGGTGCAACAGTGGTTCAAATACAGAAACTTTCGGCATTTCATAGAAATATACGTAGCTATCTCTAGTTGCCTGAAAACCGTCGAGGATTACGAACAAATTGTCTATGAGTTTGGTGCGACAATGGCACGTCAGCATATCCATTATGCTGAGGCAACATTCTCCGCCTGCACACATCGCTATACCTTGGGTATTCCACATGATGTTTATTTTACTGGTCTCACACGAGGACGCGCACGCGCTAAGCAAGACTTTGGCGTCGAAATAAACTGGATATTTGATATTGTGCGTGACGTGGCTGAGGGTCCTGGTATGTCGCAACGTGCGGATTATACGCTAGCCGTTGCGAAAGAGAGTATGCAAGATGGCGTTGTGGCGTTAGGACTTGGTGGCCTGGAAGTAGGCTATCCACCAGAATGGTTTGCGAAATGGTTTGATCAGGGTAGAGCAGCAGGATTACATAGCATCCCTCATGCAGGAGAAACAGAGGGACCTGCAAGTATTTGGGGAGCTATTCGCGCACTAGGAGCCGAGCGTATAGGCCACGGTGTGCGCGCCATAGAAGACCCAATGCTGGTAGCTTATCTTGCCGAAAAGCAGATTCCGCTTGAAGTATGTCCAACCAGCAATCTCCGACTAGGTGTCTATCCTTCGCTTCAAAAACATCCCTTTCCACATCTATATGAGGCAGGTATTCCACTTACCATAAACTCTGATGATCCTCCATTGTTCAACACAACTCTCAATGATGAGGTAGGATTGTTATCGAGTGCATTCCATTACGATAAGGACACGATTAACGAGATTCTGTTGAATGGAGTTCGCTACAGCTTTTTGTCGATAGAACGGAAGAGAGTGTTAGAGGAGCAATTCCGCGCGGAGATGAAAAATTTGAGATAAGTGTAACCATCTGTCGTAGGAACCACTTGTACGGCGTCCGAGGTGCAATTTATTACGCGAGATACTTGTTTCATATCCTCACGTTGCGATTACATACAATAAATCGTCTTTGGACGCCGTACACATAGTCCCTACTAAAGTCTATCACAAGGAACTGAGTATGCGATTGTTGTCCAACTCAAGTAAGTGGTGGTATTGCCAGTCTCGTTCGCTTTCAACAGCATCTATTGAGTTAGTGGCTCTATAGATCGCCTGTTGAGCATAAATTGCAGGACCATAGGAATGTCGGGGAACATGTGCAGTTGCTACCGCTTGACCTGCGGCACGAGCAGCAGAGCGGGCGGGACTATCTTCTCCTGCTTCACGGGCAGCAGCATGAGAGTCAAGCGAAACCTTGCGAATAACTGCCATCTTAAATACCCCTGTATCTATCCATGTCTTAAGTGTTTCGAGAGCTTGTCGAGGACGACGATCCTGTGGATATTTTTCCTCAAAGTAGGGCATGACACGCTCGGCACAGTCAAGTGCCCAAAGAGCTAATGTTTTATGGTCAGTTTCGCTCACAAGCTCTAACATCTCTTCGTCTTTGCGTGCAATTGAAAATTTGGATTTTTCCATTTTCACTCACGTGCCCCTTACAGTATATTAGAAGATGTGTCTAAACACGAAAGGGCATTAGAGGACTAAACGACATGTGATTTAACCCTCTAGTGCTCTTTTATACCTTAGCTTACTGGCGTTGCAACTGCTCCTGCGATCTCGGCAAACGCCGCATCCAATATGCCCATTGCTTCTTGCAACTGCTCGTCGGTGACACAGAGAGGTACAAGCACACGTATCACGTTATCGTACATACCAGCCTTGATAAGTACTAGCCCACGTTTGTGCGCTGCCGCCAGTATGTCACTTGCTGCATGAGCATCCGGCTCTTTCGTAGTACGATTCTTCACGAGTTCAATCGCCAGCATGCCACCAATGCCGCGTATGTCGCCAACACTGTCGTAACGTTCCTGCAAGCGTGCGAATTGTTGCAGAAGCTTTTCACCTATCTCGCGTGAACGGGCGGCAAAGTCCTCTTTTTCATACAGGTCAAGTACAGCCAGTGATGCTGCACATGCGACGGGATTGCCGCTATAGGTACCACCAAGTGTGCCAGGAGGGGGAGCGTCCATGATATCGGCACGTCCAACGACACCACTAATTGGCATGCCAGCACCCATTGATTTGGCAATCGTGATCATATCTGGTACAACACCGTCATGCTCAACCGCGAACATCTTTCCAGTACGGCAGAAGCCTGTTTGAATTTCGTCGGCGATGAACAGAATACCATGTTTCTCACACAGAGCTTTCAGGTCACGCAAAAAGCCTGTAGGTGCAGGAATGAAGCCACCTTCACCCTGTAGTGGCTCAATAACTACGGCGGCAACCTGATCTGGCGCGACCTCACCAATAAACATACGCTCAAGTTCCTGAATGCAAGAGCGCGATGCCTCTTCGGGTGTCATGTTCATACGATATGGATAGGGGAAGGGTGCACGATAGACCTCCGGCGCGAAGGGACCAAAGCGATGTTTGTAGGGCTTGACCTTCGCGGTCATGGTCATGGTCATAAGCGTACGTCCATGATAGGCATTGTCAAACACGATAATCGCAGGACGACCTGTTGCGTAGCGTGCAATCTTGACCGCGTTTTCCACAGCCTCAGCACCACTATTGAAGAAAATGGCTTTCTTGGCAAAATCGCCCGGAGTGATCTTAGCGATACGCTCGGCTAACTCAATATATGGCTCGTACATCATCACGCTAAAGCAGGTATGGGTAAACTTCTCAGCCTGCTCTTGAATCGCCTGTGTGACCTCTGGACGTGCATGTCCGACATTCATAACGCCAATACCACCTGCGAAGTCGATAAAGCGGTTGCCATCAACGTCCTCGATAATGGCACCGTCAGCTTTTGCCGCGAAAACGTTCATGGTAGCACTAAGACCTCGTGGCACAGCCTGTTGACGACGTGCGAGCAATTCCTGCGACTTTGGCCCTGGAAGAGAAAGATGTGTGTTACTGTCGGACATAGATACCTCCTAATAGGTTAGGGATAAAACAAATAGATATGCATATCTTTTACACAAGCAAATATAACTTGTGTTGATCTTTCTATTCTACCATATCATTTATGCCAAAAAGAAAAGCTGTGCTACTATGTCGATAAGACGTAGTAGCACAGCTTTTTGACTCTACGCCACATCAGGTAGTGGCAAGCGTTTCTTGCCTTGTAGCAACGGCTCTACTGCCTGCTTGATGCGCTCTTCGCTACGTACTCCAAAACCGGGGAGTGCACGAATGCGGTGCTGCTGTACTGCTGTCCATAGCTTCTCAAGCGTATCGATGCCTAGCTCTTCATGCAGGCGAATCGCAGTGATTGGGCCGACATGCTCAACCGCCATCAATGCACGTATGTCGTCCGGCAGTGTTTCAAGACAGATACCATCATGAAATGTCATAGTCCCACCGTTGACGAGTTCAGCGATACGTGTACGAAGTCGATAGCCTAACCCCGGAATTGGAAGTTGCTCACCACGCTCGATAATATCTGCTGCTGGCTCTGTCAGGTCGAGGACGCCACGAGCAGCATTACGATAGGCTTGAATACGATATGAATTACCGTTTTGTGACTCTAGCAAGTCGGCAATGCTCGACAACACCTCGGCAATCTGTCGATTTGTCACCTGAATTGGCTCCTCAACAACCGCCAAATCCATTCCGGGCAATCGTGGCTGTAGTGGGCGCTTCACAGGATGACTTTGTGCTGATGGAACAAGATGAATAGTTTGGGTAAGCTGCATAATACTCATGCGCGACAACCTCTTTCCCTTCACGAAACCTTTGGTCTATATGTATATGTATGGTCTATAAAAACTACGAAAGAAGCACTTGAGAACAATATTGAAGGGATTGTAGGGACCGATGTATAGCGTCCTTTCGGCAATCAACCGCCAACAAGGACGCGATACATCGGTCCCTACTTAGTGTACGAAGTACATTGAAATCTTGTTCTAAGTATACCATAAAACTGCTCGTATGTCAAATGCCTTCAAGCCGCTTTACAAGCGAAACGAGCCGCATTTTTAGGACTAAAAAAGCGGCTCGTTTAGTAGTTAATACTATTACAGTATTATTGGTAATTTATTTAACCCAAACGTATAAGAGATAGCGTTTTTTTGAG
>CAXUIS010000229.1:0-7456 GCA_964250915.1 uncultured Ktedonobacteraceae bacterium
GAATCCAACTCAATTGCGTGTATTTAAACAGTATTGCCCCTTGTGGGCGTCCGTGGGATTTCCAAAGTAATTTATTAGTGTGTATCATCGGTTCCTACATTTCTATTCAATAGCATATTGATTTATTGAGGAAGTAGGACTACAATACAGATATGTATTCCAGTGACAAGCGTTTGACGCTTCAATTTCTTCACTCCTCGAAAGGAGCTTTATAGCAGTGAATAATCCACTAGAAATACGCAAGGTCGTCGTCGGCGTTATTCTTACGCTCATTTATGTCTGCTGCTTCATATTTATTAAATCATCGTTGGTTATAGACTGGATAGGAGATGGCAGCGTCACTACAAGCCTTATCCTTGTGGTTGCGGTCATTGGCCTTCTTGTCCTTGTCTTCTATAACATTCTCTATCGCTCTAGTCCAGAAACAACAAAATTAAGCCTAACAGCATCACTTACGCTTATGTGGCTCTCGCTCGTCATCTTTTATCCATTCCAGCCTCTACAGGCGGGTCAAAACGATGGCTCAGTCGGTTTCTTCGCCCTTATCGGTGGTCTTGCCGTCTGTGTTCTTTGGATCCGCTTCTTCTCAGACGAGATTATTGCGTAACTCAAGACAATAAGAAAGACGCCAACCTCCTATGGTTGGCGTCTTTCTTATGTTTTTAATGTCTAAAATGTCTTTGACCCGTGAAAATCATGGCGATAGCATAATGATTTGCCATACGAATGGTTTCTTCATCACGAACGGAGCCACCAGGCTGAATGATCGCGGTTACTCCTGCTTTCGCCGCTGCCTCAACGCCATCAGCAAAGGGAAAGAATGCATCGGAGGCAAGGACCGCTCCACGAGCACGGTCAGACGCTTTCTCAACCGCGATCTGTACACTGGTGACACGGTTCATTTGCCCCGCTCCCACGCCGACAAGCGATAACTTGTGTGCTAGCACAATAGCGTTTGACTTAACATGGCGTACAGCTTTCCACGCAAACATCAAGTCCGTCACCTCATCTAACGTTGGCTCTCGCTCGGTCACAACGTTATAGGTCACGTCGCGCTCTCCCACGGCATCAGGGGTTTGGAGCAAGAGACCGCCACTAATGGAGCGTACATCAAGTGTACCTGTGTTCATGCTCACTGGCTCAATAGGACGATGCGTTGCCAGCAAACGAATATTTTTCTTTTTCCGTAGTATCTCAAGTGCGTCTGCTGTAAACTCTGGTGCAATGACGGCCTCATAGAACAGTTGATTAATCTCCTGAGCCGTTGCTTCATCAATAGGACGGTTGCTACCAATGATACCACCATAAGCCGAAATGGGATCACCCGCATGCGCCCTCTTGTATGCCTCTACGAGTGTCTCATCGCATGCTAGACCACATGGATTCGTGTGCTTGATGATGGCAATGGTCGGCGCGGTAAAGCTTTGCGCGGCTACCAACGCTCCATCCAGATCGAGCAGGTTGTTAAATGACAACTCCTTGCCATGCAATACTTCGGCACTGGCAACTGTTGTAACAGCATCACTTCGTGTGCCCGACCAACGGTAGAATGCGGCCTGCTGATGTGGATTTTCGCCGTAGCGCAACGTTTGTACACGCTCAAGAGGTAGCGTCACCGTTTGTGGAAAGGCTTCTGCTGTAGAAAAGCGTAGGTATTCAGCGATGGTGGTATCATAACTAGCGGTCTGTTGAAGCGCGATGGCTGCGAGATGACGACGTGTTGCAAGACTTACCTCACCCTGTTCGCGCCACTCTTGCATGACAGAAGTGTAGTCCTCTGGACGTGTCAGGATCAGCACATCCTGAAAGTTTTTCGCGGCTGCACGAGTCAGTGTCACACCCCCGATGTCGATGTTCTCCAGTGCCTCTAACAATGTCACATCTGGCTGTGCAACTGTTTTGGCAAAAGGGTACAGGTTGGACACCACAACGTCAATTGGAACCATACTATGTGCGCGCAACTCCTCTTCGTGTGCGGGAAGATTCCGGCGAGCAAGAATCCCACCGAGAATAGCAGGATGCAACGTCTTAACGCGCCCATCAAGTATCTCTGGAAAATTCGTCAAGGCACTTACCGACTCCGCTTCAATACCACCGGCCTGTAGTGCCTTTAGAGTTCCACCGGTGGCAAAAATAGTTACGTCATGGCTTCGTAGTTCTTGTGCTAACTCAACAAGCCCATTCCGGTTGTCAACGCTCATCAACGCTCGCATCTACATATCCTTTCAAGAAAATCCTTATGAATTTGACACCCGAATACAGTTATCTCTGTTGGTAGGGGCAGTAATTCATTGCGCCCAATGATGGGAGAGGTGGAAGGGCAACGTATCGACAATAATTTACAACCTTAACGAGTCCCCCTTCCTGCCCATCATTGGGCGCAATGAATTGCTGCCCCCACCAACCGTTTACGTTTTCGGGTATCAATATATGTTACAAAAAGTTAAGACCCTTACTAAACAGTATACGATATTGTGGTTAAGGTTTCTTCACTCTTATACAGTAGTGTTATGTAATCCAGTGACCTGTTAAGAATTGAAGCAGCGTCAAAATGAGCAATGAACCTGAAATCATAAGATAGTTGAGATGAAAACCACGGTGCTTACCAATACCCGCAAGCACAATAAAGGCTGGAAACATCTCCAAGAGGAAGCGAGGTACGGAGGTCAGAGGAAATGCATTCATCACGGGAAAAAGTTGAAAGAAAACGTAGCTCACAAGCGCATAAAGACTATAAGAAGCCTTACTTAGTGGCATCCGCCAGGGACCAACAAAGCTAAGTACAACAATGACGAGCATAAAAAGGTCGGGCACAAGATCGAGAATGTTACGTAAAGCAATGAAATTCAGGAGTGGCGTACTTCTTATGTAGTGTATCGTCAACAGATAAGCGTCCCACGGTGCATGCAGTTGGCGTAACCATTGCGCTTGAGCATGTGAGAATGCGAGCGCATCGTGGAAGGTTATATAGCAATAGAGAGCGAAAAGACCTGTACCAGCCGCTATGAGTCCTCCACTGAGTATATCAACCCGAAACTTTTTTATAGTAAACTGGTGTTGATAGAGATATTCATAGGCAAAAGGAACGAGTAGCAGAAGACCCGCCGAGCGCGTCAGACTAGCTAGACAGCCAAAAAGTCCAGCCAGCCACCAGTGACTCCGACGCATAGAGTAGAAACTTAGCAGAGTAAGACATACGAAGAGAGACTCGTTGTACGCTGCGGCAAAGAAAAACGCTGTTGGAAAAACCGAAAGGTAGAGCACTGTACGCATGGCTCGTTGTTGCCCAAAATCTTCATCTACCAACCGATAGAGCACAACCAACATAAATAGACCAACAATGTTAGAAATTATTAGCCCAGCAATATAAGGGCTTGATACGAAAAAGAGCATGCTACGTTCAAGGAGAGGATAGAGAGGGAAAAATGCGGTACGCCACGAGTCAGTATAGCCGAAGAGCGCGATATAGCGGAAATGTCCAGCATCTTTCCGCGCCCATGCATTCCACAGCAGGGCAAGTGGAAGCGATTGAGTTGAGAAGTCTTTTAGAACAAATAAGACAGAATAGAGTGTTGTCACCAGAAATGCCAGATGCACGGCTAGATAGCAAGAAAACGTGTCCTTGAATGCTGTATACAATGCAAACCAGAAAGCTTTTTTAGGAGTGGATAGAGTGACTGTTGATAAAGGTTGCGGCTGTTTATCGTTATCTTGAGTGACGCTTTCAGGAGTCTCCTGTAAAGGCTGGGAGGACATAATGGCTCCAGTTATTCAAAATGGCCTGGGATGTATAAGAGAAATGCATTTCTCTTATACATCCCAGGCCATTTTTACCTATTGACCAGCAACGGCGGTCTGTTCTGCCTCAAAGCTTGCGAGAATTTCAGCGATTGAGGGACGATTAGGGAACTCAGTCACGATGCTAACATCGCGATGTTTGCGTGAGTTGTGCCCGAACTTGACGTAGCCATCAATCAAGGCAAAGAGTGTATGATCACGGCCTACGCCGACCTTCACTCCTGGCTTGATCTTCGTCCCACGCTGACGCACAATGATGCTACCAGCAGAGACAAGCTCTCCGTCGTACTTTTTCACACCGAGCATTTTCGGCTGGCTATCTCGTCCATTACGAGAGCTGCCCATACCTTTTTTATGTGCCATGACGTTTTATACCTCTGTATTGCTTTCAGTACCCTCATCGGACGAGGTACGACGGCGACGCGTGCGTAACTCGGCTTCGGAGGTCTCGTCTACAGGTGCAAGAATCTCAGCGTCTCCGCTCGTTGCCACACCCTCATCCTGCGCGACAACTCTCGCTTGGGGAACCTCGCCCGTTATTAGGCTTTTGCCATCAGCTACGATATCGTCAATGCTCAGGAGGGTCAATTCCTGACGATGACCTTTGCGATGACGAATACGCTTTTTAGGTTTGTATCGGAAAACGATCAATTTTTCTCCGCGTGCCTGTTTGACCGCAGTTGCCACAACCGACGCATTCGCCACAAATGGTGTACCCACCATCGCACGTTCGGCATCAGAAATCAGTAACACTTCGTCGAACAGGACCTGCGCTCCATCTTCGACAGCGAGTCGATTGACTTCGAGCGTCTGGCCTACAGAAACCTTGTATTGTCTTCCACCACTTTTAATTACCGCGAACATGATTCTCTCCTTATATTTTCCCGCCCCACACCCCCTCTGCATAGCACCAGGGGATACGTGGGAGGCATAGGTGGAGAGCCATCCAGCACAGTTCCATGTCCTGATTGCTTACGTATCTCGGATATCAACTACCTCATAAGAGATGCATTAATCGAGTTTCGTGCTTCGCCTTGTGGCGTAAGGGGTTTGCCTACATACGAATAGAACTACAGTAGGCATACGGTAGCCAAGGTATGATAGCAGGATCACAGGTGTGTGTCAAGGGGACAGGAAGACCACGAGGGTCTTCCCTACATTTCATGTACCGTATGAAATTCCTACACACGCTGTGCTTCCCGGATGAAGCGGTAGGGGTAAATATCCTCTATCGTGCTCGCCTCAGAAAGCTTGTGTACCTGATCTTCACTCAATGTCCAATCGACGGCACCAAGATTGTCATTGAGTTGTTCTAGTGAGCGCGCACCAAGAATAGGAGCCGTTATGCCAGGAGTGCGGAGTAGCCAATTGAGCGAGATTTGAGCGTAAGACTTTCCGGTCTCTTTAGCAATTGCATCTATTTCGTCGATAACGTGCCAATTTTGCTCAGTCGCACGTCGCTGCCAATGCTCTTCCAGGCGTTCGCCAGCTTGAGCGATGCGCGTTCCTTCTGGCGGTTGCTCTCCCTTTTTATATTTTCCAGAAAGGAAACCACCACCAAGCGGACTCCAAGGGAGAACGGCGATGTTTTCTTCACGACACAGAGGCAGCACTTCATAGTCAAGGTGGCGCTCAACAAGCGAGTATTGCGGTTGCAGCGAGATGATGCGCTCAAATCCGTGTGTACGACTTACATGAAGTGCCTTCATGATTTGCCATGCCGTAAAGTTTGAGACACCAATGTAGCGCACCTTCCCCTGATGCACAAGGTCAGAAAAGGCTGAAAGTGTTTCCTCTAGCGGGGTAGCTGCATCCCAGCAATGGGCTTGATAGAGGTCGATATAGTCGGTACCAAGCCTGCGCAAGCTTGCTTCACAACCCTCGATAATATGCTTACGTGACAAGCCAACATCGTTTGGCCCCTTCCCCATAGGAAAGCGTACCTTCGTTGCCAATACAAGCTTACTGCGTATGTCTCGAATGGCACGCCCTGTAATTTCCTCGGAGACACCTTGTGTGTACACGTCCGCTGTATCAAGAAAATTACCACCTGCATCTATGAAACGAGAAATGATGGCTTTTGATTGTTCTTCATTCGCCTCGTTCCCAAAGGTCATACAACCCAGACATAACTCAGAAACCATTGTACCCGTCGCCCCTAAACGTCGCATTTGCATTATGTTGTGTCCTCTCCTTAAGTTACACATTTTAAGTTACACATTTTCTGTAATAGACACGTCTGAAGCCATATTTTCGTTCCTACTTTTCATGATATTTCACACCACTTTTTGACTTCGCAAACAGCTTCACTAAGTAGGTGTGTTAAATTCAAAAATTCACTGTGGTATCTATGGCTACTATGTTACGCAATTATACTCAGACCGTTGAGTATGCAGGGGAAGCAAATACGTAATTAGGAGAGAAGCAATATTTATGAATCGACATTCATCGTTCTTTGTAAAACGAAACTCTAGTATCCCTCTGCGCCTTGGTCTTGCACTCGTCGCTATTATTATGAGTGCGGTAGCAGCCTTCGTCTTGCTCACTGGTATACTCAATCCTGCAAAGGCAGCAGCAAGTTATCACGAAATTGCCTTACCCTCTGCATATCCTTGGGGCGTTGGCGTTGATAAAAAGGGAAATGCATGGGTAGCGGAGCCTGGTTGTGATCCGCATCCGTTTGTTTGTAGTGCAGCTCGCACAGGTAGTATTGCTCAAGTGAATCGAGCCTCTTTCAGTGTCACCACGGATTTTACTGAGCCTTCAGGAAGAGGATTTAGAAGTCCCTTCTTCCCGGTTTCTGATTCATTTGGTCATATCTGGTTCGCAGAGCCAAATGCTAATGCGATTGGTGAACTCATACCGGACTTGCAAAATCCTGCCAACTCCACTTGGAAGCAGTGGACAGTTCCAACATATAATGCTGCTCCATTTCAGGTTGCCTTTGACTCGCGTGGCCTTCTTTGGTTTACAGAACCTCAGGCAGATCAGATCGGGTCCTTCAATACAACGACGCATGCATTTACTGAGACCAGGACACCAAGTGCCAATAGTACTCCTTACGGAATTACAGGATCTGATGCCAATGGCGCAATGTGGTTCACTGAAAACAATGCCGCTGTAGCTCGCATTGGCAGCTTTATGCCTCCTACTGGTAAACACAAAAAAGTGACGATCAATGAGTATCTCATAGTAAATCCCGGCTCAGGTACAACTGCACACCTCATTACGCTTGACCATAGGGGCCATGCTTGGTGGACTGAGGGCTTTGATGGAAGAATTGGTAGTATTACTATCAGCAAAGCAGTGAAGGGCACCTCCAACGGTGTTCATGAGTACAATACTCCTGGTTGTGGCAATTGTAACTCGCATATCTCTGGCATAGCTGTCGATAATTCCGGCGTGGTCTGGTTCGACGACTCGTTAAGGAACTGGGTTGACTCTTATAACCCTGCCACCGACAGCTTCTCAACACCGCTTCAAATTGCGAACGGAGGTCATCCACACGATGGCCTAGTAGTAGCGAGCGACAATACAGTCTTCTTTGTGGAAGAATTTGGGCAGAAACTCGGTCAGATACCACAAGTCAATGCGAATCACCACGAGAAGTAAGTCTCTCAGGGGTTATGACTCAATAAAAATACGGCTCAACCATTTG
>CAXUIS010000229.1:7466-8857 GCA_964250915.1 uncultured Ktedonobacteraceae bacterium
TTTTTATAAAAAAAAAAAAACTCCCCCTACAATTTGTTTTTTTCAGTTTTTTTTTTTTTTAAAAAAACCCCCTTTCCGGGATTGACAGGATGTTCTTAAAACTCTTCTTTCATACTGAAAGCACAAACTTTGTCTTAGAATTGTATATCTATGGTATCCAAATATAAAAGAAAAGCGTGCTATGATTATGTTCGACCAATGTTTGTTGAAGGAGTGGATTTATGGAACAGCGAATGCTAGGAAAAACAGGTTTACAGGTACCAGTGGTGGGTATGGGAACGTGGCGCACATTCGATGTGCGTGGCAACGAGGCAAAGAGAAATACGCAAAATATTGTAGATACTGCCCTTGCATCAGGCGCGAACTTTTTGGATTCTTCACCAATGTATGGTGCGGCAGAGCAGGTATTGGGCGAGTCACTACAAGGACGGCGCGATAAGGCATTGATTGCGACAAAGGTATGGACATCAACACGCAGCGAGGCACAAGCGCAGATTAAGCGTGCGCTCTCGCTCTTTAACAATAGAATTGATCTGTACCAAATCCATAATCTGGTCAACTGGTTGGAGCATCTGGCACTGCTAGAACGGTTACGCGACGAGGGCAAGGTTCGCGCTATTGGTGCCACTCACTACAGCAGTTCAGCCTTCAAAGAGTTGCGGCAAGTGATGAAGACAGGTCGTATTACCGCAATTCAGATACCATACAACCCTCTACAACGTGAGGTTGAACGCGACATTTTACCACTCGCCGCCGATCTTGGCCTGGGCGTCGTGGTTATGCGGCCTTTCGCAGAAGGTGGCCTGATGCGTCGTAGTCCTTCGCAGATGGAACTTGAACCGCTGAAGCCCTTTGGCGTAACGACATGGGGACAGGCATTGCTCAAATGGGTTTTAAGCGACACACGCTGTCATGTCGCTATTCCAGCAACAACACGACCCGAACGCGTGAGTGAGAATGCGCTTGCCGGAAGCACTTCATGGTTTGGTCCAGAGGAGCGAGCTTTGGTAGCAAGGCTGGCGGGGGCCTAGGTAGCTTACTATGAAGAGGGCATGATAGGGAAAATCCTATCATGCCCATCAATCTGACATATATGCTACTGTACAAGCACAAGCTTTTGTCGTATGCTCGAGTTACTACGGTGTCGGCATTCCACCTGTAACGGTGAGCGTCTCGCCAATGACAAAACTGGACTCGGCACTGGCTAGAAACACATATGCGGGTGCTAACTCGGCTGGCTGACCAGGACGACCCAGCGGTGTCTGTTCTCCGAACTGTGCCAACGCCTCAGTTGGTTGACCACCACTCACCTGTAGCGGAGTCCACACAGGACCGGGTGCCACCACATTGACCCGAATACCCTTGCTCGCCACTTGTCCCGCGAGTGCCTT
>CAXUIS010000230.1:0-3858 GCA_964250915.1 uncultured Ktedonobacteraceae bacterium
ACCAACGATAACCCAGAATAACAAAGCTGTAAGCATTTCAAAAACTCCTTCTCTAATCTAGTAACTTAAAACTGTATTTCTTTGCAAATGCTATGTGACTATATTAATCACTTATATGTTATGTGAAAAGAACTAGATGCATTTGCTATTCATAGGATAACCTACTTTTATTCATATATCAAGACCTCAAAAATACTCTAAGATGTCCTTAAACGCGTCCTTATGTTTCTTATCCTATAAACAAATGATAGATAACCTTTTGCCAATTTGATGCTCATTTTTGGGTGTCAGAAGAACATTTGCTTATTTTTCTTATCTTTTTTAGTACGTTGCGGATTGCGTAACCGTATACAGAAACCTGTTCTTTCGTCCATTGCTTCCAAGAGAGCGACTATGGTACGCTCTATCTATAAAGATAGATACGCTAGGAGTTCCTCATGCCCTCGGTACCAAACGTGCCTAAGATCACTATACCGTTACAACCCGAACCATCAAACGCTATCATTCAACCTGGATTCGTCCAGTTGCGTTCATCACTAAGAAGCCTGCCGCGCAATGTCTACATTCTGTACCTTTTTACCACGGGTAAAGGCTTTCAACTTACGATTGCGCTCCTGAATATCAGCTACTATGCTCATAGTCTTGGTTATCGTCCCGACTTCATTGGTGTCCTCAATGCAGCGAGTGCTGTTGGAGCACTTGTTGGTGCTGTGCCGACAGGCTTGCTTGCCGATCGTATTGGACGCAAGCCCGTTCTGCTGGTGTCCGCAGTCCTGACGCCGTTGTTTCTTGCTTTAATTGGCCTAGCTACCTCTGCTCCGCTTCTCTTGTTGTTTAGCTTCCTACAAGGCATGGTTTCAACGGCATATTGGGTAACAAATATTCCTCTTTTAATAGAGAACACGACGGAGCGGCAACGAGTCGGGGTATTGGCCTTTAATAGCTTCTTGCTGCTTGGCATTGGCGCACTCGGCAATCTGCTTGGGGGAGCCATTCCTGAATTTGTAGCGGGGCTGCTACACGTTTCTGCTGCAAGCACAGTACCACTACGCTGGGGCGTGCTTGCCGCTGCATTGTTCACCGTCGTCTTTGGCCTTCCTTTGTGGTTCTTGCGTGAGACAAAGCATCAAAAGATTTCCAATGTTGGAGAAGTGGCAACGCCAAATGCGCAATTGAAAACTTCTGCACAAGAACGTCTTCCTGTTCTTTTGTTTCTCAAATTGTTGTTACCAGATTTGCTCTTTACGATGGGTGAGGGCGCGGTTGTTGGACTCATCCAACTCTACTTCGTCTTACGTTTTCGTCTATTGCCCGGTCCGTTGGGGATTATATTTACTTTCAGTGGACTTGCGGGTGGTATTTTCTCACTCACGGCTCCGCTCTTCGTGCATCGTTGGAGCAAGTTGCGCATCATTACGACTGTGCAGTATCTCAGTGCACCCTTGATGATCTTAATCGGATTTGCTCCTACCCTACCACTCGCCATCGCAGGCGAGTACACACGCTCATTTATGCGTACTCTCATCGAGCCAATTTACATGGCATTTGCGATGGAAAACGTTCCTGACCGCTATCGAGGACGTTTAAGCGGTTTCTATTCAACGACCTGGAGTATTGGCTTCAGCGTTGGCCCAAGCATCGCTGGATGGTTACAGACCAATGTGAGTCTTTCCACATCATTTGTATTTGGTGCTGTCTGTCTCGTTTTGGCACCAAGTCTCCTGCTCGCGTTTTTCGGGAAAGAGAAGCGTAGGTAAAGGAGTTGCTTCAACATATAAACAGAGTGACTTGATAGCGGTTGTAACAGAACATATCACACAAAAGAGTTATCGCAAGATACTATTCGTGAGTGATGCAGTGTCATCGTTGTGAAATCAGGTTTTAAAAGCGCAGAATTAAGGCGATATGTTGATACTTTGTCAGCATCCCGTCATCGACAAACAGAACGCGCCCACTCTTTGCCATGACCGTTTCGACTATCGTATCGACAGCATCATCATCCACTCCTGGTATTGTTGCATCGTCGGCAGGGGATAGGATCATACCGGTTTCGTCTACAGTGGCAGGATACGTGAAGCTTTTTTCTACAACAACGGTGTCACCGCGTCCCTCGTGCACCATGCGCCATACTTCACCAATGGTCGAAACGCATTTACGTGTATCCTCTGCTCGCTCCAATTCGGCAAGTACATCCTGAGAACGTTCGCTCAACTTCTCATGTACAAGAGGCCAGATGATGCGTGCAAGTTCGCTTGGTGTGGCTTTATCATAGCTACCTTTGACAGTGGCAAGAATACTGGCGGTATGTGCAGAAGCACTCTGGAAAAAAGCGAGCACACGGTCTACTCCGACGACGACGAGTGGGAGTGGGTCTTCAGTTGCAATTTGCTTATATGCCTCATCGACAGACTTGAAGAATTGCTGATGTTTTACGTCGCTATACGTTGAGGCTTCTATCCCTGTGCCGCCAGGAAGACGAGTTGCTCCTCCTGGCCCTTCAAAGGTCATTGGGAAACCTCGACCCTGTATCTCGCTCAGTGTATCGCTAGAACCTTCAAAGAGACGCGTTGGCTTCTCACTTAACACAAGTACCCAATAGCGTTCAGCATAGTGCAGTGCCCGTATCAGGTCACGCGTCGCAAACGTTTCGTCTACAACGACACGTGCTACAGGTGAAAATGGTAGGTGATAGGTGTACGCTGCGTCGTTGTTAACAAAGATCGCCAGGCCATCCAAAAGGTGTGAGTAGTCAATGTGCGCGACAGTTTCATCCAAGCGTTTCAAAAGTGGTGCAATTTCACGTGCCTTAAATTCTTGGAGAAGTCGTTTCTGCGCCTCGGCAACAAGATTTTTCATGCGAATCGGGTCATTACGATTTTCAGGTACTGTGCGGTACGTTGGTAAGAGAATGGAGAGTGCAGGGTAGTCCTGCACTTTCTGCAACTGACGAATATCATGATAATTCACATTTCACGCTCCCCTATATGTATTTTCTTTTTCATACAAAGTATAGGACGGAATATGTTGTGCCACATCGCAAGCCTACGGTATCTTCACGTCACTCTTTCGTGTTGCTTTTTTCTCCCTCTAAGTGAGTACAATTACTCTTTTTTATGTGATGTGATGTTCAATGGCATAGCGGCTGGCATCAGCGCGAGAAGAGATAGCCAATTTGCTATAAATTGATTAGGTGTGGATGCCGACGGTGTTCGGACTAATAACAAGCCTTTCTACAATCTGACTGTTTTTGAGTCCTTCAGCAAACAAGGAAAGTACCTGGACTTCACGAGTCGTCAATAGATCGACGGTAGCAAGTTCTACGATTAAAACAGGTAATACAAAGTATGCCTTTGCTGTATATAAGGGCGGAACAACTTTTAGAGATGTTCTGCCCTCATGTCCAGTGGAACAACACTATGAAAGTTGTGTCAGAAGATCATTCAATCTATTGACGAAGCGCACGGGGTCTTCCAGTTGTTCGCCCGCGCTCAGGACGGACTGATCGAAGAGCACATACGCCCAATCGCTGAAGCGTTGCTCGTCTTGCACCTCTTTCAATTTGCGTACAAGAGCATGTGTGGGATTGATCTCCAAAATTGGCTTGGTGTTAGGAATGGATTGTCCAACCGCCTTAAGCATACGTTGCAGGTTCGGGTCTATATCGTACTCACCAACAACCAGACAGGCAGGCGAGGTTGTCAAGCGCGAGGTGACACGAACATCCTTCACCTTCTCGCTGAGCACCTTCTTGAGATGCTCCGTCAGCTCTTGTGACTCAGATGCAGCCTTTTCCTGCTCCTCTTTCTCCTGCTGATCCTCCATCTTGCTCAGGTCAATCTCGCCTTTAGAAACGGATTG
>CAXUIS010000230.1:3958-8856 GCA_964250915.1 uncultured Ktedonobacteraceae bacterium
GGAATGCCTTCCTTGAGGGCACGTCCAAACTCTTTCCAGAATGTGGCGTACTTCTCTGACTCATTCTTGGCGAGATCAGCGAGCAGACCTAATACTTTTTTCGTAGCATTGGAGCGAATGATGTCGAGTACCTTGTTTTGTTGCAGCAGTTCGCGTGACACGTTAAGCGGTAAATCGCTAGAGTCTACGACGCCACGTACAAAGCGCAGGTAACTGGGCATAAGCTTCTCGGCATCATCCATGATGAAGACGCGCCGCACGTAGAGTTTGACTCCATGTCGTCGCTCACGCGTGAACAGGTCGAACGGAGCACGCGCTGGAATGTACAGCAGGAGTGTGTACTCGTAGTTGCCCTCCATACGACTGTGGACATAGGCTAAAGGGTCCTCGAAGTCGTGCGAGATATGCTTATAGAACTCATTGTAGTCCTCGACGCTAATTTCGCTCTTGGAACGTGCCCACAATGCTGACGCCTGATTGACACGTTCCTCTTCGTCTTTCTTCTCCTCATCCTCGCTCTGCATCAAGATGGGAATCGTGATGTGATCAGAGTAGGTACGGATAATCGTACGTAGACGTGAGCCACTCAGCAGGTCGTCTTCCTCTTCGCGTAGGTGCAGCGTGACCTCGGTTCCGCGTCCAGGATGCTCGATAGTCTCAAGTGTGTAGCTACCTCGTCCATCGGACTCCCATTGCACACCATGCTCGGCACTCAAACCTGCGTGACGCGTCGTCAGCGTTACTCTATCCGCAACGACGAACGCCGAGTAAAAACCGACGCCGAACTGTCCAATCAAATTAGCATCTTTCTTCTGATCGCCCGTCAATGATTGGAAAAACTCGCGTGTGCCGGACTTCGCAATCGTGCCAATATGCTCTACCACCTCATCACGTGTCATACCGATACCATTGTCTGCTACAGTGATGGTACGCGCATCTTTATCGAACGAAATGCGGATGTGCAAATCGGTATCGTTCTCGGCTAATGCTTGATCCGAAAGCATATCGAAGCGGAGGCGATCAATCGCATCCGACGCATTCGAGATCAGTTCGCGCAAAAATATTTCTTTATTACTATAGAGTGAGTGAATCATCAAATCAAGCAGTTGTGTGACTTCTGCCTGAAAGCTCAAATTTTCTTTCTGTGCCTCGACAACCATGCTAAATCTCCCCGAAGAGCTATTTCCTATAGGCAAGCAACCTTAAAGGCTTCTCCACCTGTTGTGTATTTAAATCTCCTACAATGTACCAAATTTTGTCCTATTTTACAACCTCTGTTACAGGAACTGGTAATGTAAATTGGAGTGTGCTGAAGCAGACCCGTACAGGAGTTGCTAATGAGTGTGGGCTGGAACGTAAGTTCTGTACGGGTCTGCTTCAGCACACCCTTGCAGCATTCTATAGTGTTGGAGGACATGATGAAACGTTCCACCATACCTATGGGCAGTATCAATGACCAACAAGATAGAATTAGATTCCTACAGGCATTCCGTATCCTCGTTGTCGTGTTCTCTGGATAGACACCTAAACCGCTTCTGTATCGTGTACCTATACATAGGTTCATTACACAAGCAGCAAAGAAAGAAGAAACAACGTGCAACATACAACTGAACGACCAGCTGAAGCGAGCGGAACGTTAACACTTGGCGGAGACTTGAATGTATACCGTCTTGGTTTTGGAGCTATGCGCATCACAGGCGATGGCATCTGGGGACCTCCAAAGGACAAACAGGAGGCACTGGCAGTTCTCCATCGCGCTCTTGAGTTAGGTATTAACCTGATCGACACAGCGGATTCATACGGGCCAGAGGTCAGTGAGTCGTTGATTGCGGAAGCGTTGTACCCCTATCCAAAAGGTCTCATTATTGCGACCAAAGGTGGGCTTTTACGGACAGGTCCAGGTGAATGGCCTCAGGATGGTAGCCCGAAACATCTGCGTGAAGCATTGGAAGCGAGCTTAAAACGCTTACGTCTCGACACTATCGACATCTATCAGTTTCATCGTCCAGACCCTAAAGTGCCATTTGAGGACTCAGTAGGGGAAGTTGCGAAGATGAAGGCCGAGGGCAAGATACGCCATGTTGGACTCTCCAACGTCACGCTTGAACAACTCGCACAAGCGCAAAAGATTGTGTCCATCGTTACAATTCAAAATCACTATAATCTCTCGAAGCGTGAGTCTGAACACATGACGGTCCAGCAGTCAGAAGAGATGATTGATACCTGTGCGCGTCAAGGCATCGGCTTCATTCCCTGGAACCCTCTGTCTACCGGAGAACTTGCGAAGCAGGGCGGCCCGCTTGACCAGATCGCAAAGCAACACAACGCGCAACCTAGCCAGATCGCGCTAGCATGGCTTCTGCATCGTTCCAGCACCATGCTTCCAATTCCAGGTACTTCATCAGTGAAGCACCTTGAAGAGAACGCGATAGGCGCAACAATTCAGCTTACACAGGAAGAATACGACTCAATAGATAAGAGCAGTAAATAAAATATGCTGATATTGCTATGAATGCCTCACGAGGCATTCATAGCAATATCAGCATATTTTATTTCAATGGCAACCCATTGTTCTCCTCTAATAAACAGGCAATCAGACCAGTCCAGCCAGTTTGATGATTAGCACCAATACCCGCACCGTTGTCACCGTGAAAATACTCGTAGAATAGCAGCAAATCACACCAGTATGGGTCTTGCTGAAACTTCTCAATACCACCATGTACAGCTCTACGTCCCTGTTCATCGCGTAAGAAGATGTGCGCGAGACGCTGTGAAATTTCTGCCGAGACCTGCTGCAGCGTCATTTGCTTTCCTGAGCCAGTCGGAAACTCGATAGTGAAACTGTCACCATAAAAGCTATAAAACGTTTGTAGCGCATGGATAATCAGGTAGTTTAACGGAAACCAGATGGGACCACGCCAGTTTGAGTTGCCGCCAAACAGTCCCGTTGTGGACTCAGCCGGTTCGTAGTCAACGCTGTATGTCATACCACCTAGCTCTAGTGTATAGGGATGATCTTTGTGATAACGTGAAAGGGCGCGTAGTCCATAGTCTGAAAGGAATTCTGACTCGTCGAGCATTGTCGATAAAATGCGTCCCAGTTTCTGACGATTGACAATTGCTAGCAGCAGGTTCGACCCCTGTCCCGTTTCTTGCGTTGTCTCGATATGATTTCCCGTCTGCTCCCAGTTGTTGATAAACCATTCCATACGTCGCTTGAAGCTGGGCAAGCGGTCAGTCAAATCCGAATCCAGGATAGAGATAGCGAAAAGAGGAATAAGCCCCACCATTGAGCGGACTTGTAGCGGAATGTGCGTGCCATCTCCACGATGTAACACATCATAGTAAAAACCGTCCTGCTCATCCCATAACTCAAGACCGTCAGTTCCCATGTCGTTCATTGCGTGCGCGATATAGACGAAGTGTTCAAAGAATTTACTCGCAATGTCGCTATAGTCAAGATTTTCTTGTGCGAGTTCCAGGGCAATGGTCAGCATATTTAAGCAGTACATACCCATCCAACTTGTGCCGTCTGACTGCTCAAGAAAGCTACCATCAGGAAGCACAAGGTTGCGATCAAACACGCCTATATTATCTAAACCGAGAAAGCCACCCTGGAAAACGTTTTGTCCTTCATAGTCTTTGCGGTTAACCCACCATGTAAAGTTTAGCAAGAGCTTTTGGAAAATACGCTCCAAAAATTCACGATCACCCGTACCTGTACGGTCTTTTTCAAATTTGTACACCTGATATGAGGCCCATGCGTGAACGGGCGGGTTCACGTCACCAAAAGCCCATTCATAGGCAGGAATTTGCCCATTTGGATGCATATACCATTCGCGGAGCAGTAAGATGAGTTGCTCTTTGGCAAAGGCGGGATCGATCAAGGCAAAGGCGACACAGTGAAACGAGAGGTCCCATGCGGCGTACCACGGATACTCCCACTTGTCGGGCATAGAGAGTATGTCTTCATTAAAGAGGTGTGTCCAATCATGGTTGCGTCCATGCAGACGTTGTGGTGGCGGTGGTGGCTCGACTGGATCGCCAGCGAGCCATATTTTGACATCGTAGTAGTAGTATTGTTTGCTCCATAACATGCCCGCAAATGCCTGACGTTGCACGCGAAGCGCATCTTCTGATTGAGCAGGTGGAAGTACTTCCTTGTAAAAATCGTCGGCCTCTTGAAGGCGTTGCGCGCAAACATCCGAGAACGTTTGCGCGAAGGGTGCAATGCTATCGGGTCCACTATCGCTAAAGCGGAGTTGCACCGTTCTTGTCTCGCCAGCCGCGAGGGTGAAATGATAGTGTGCCGCGACCTTCGTACCTGTTTGTGCTGGATTGACTACATCTTGTTTCCCATACACGATATAATCGTTGAAGCTATCCTTCACATAGGGGCTTGCGTTCGGTGTGTTATAGAGGCGTTCCGTATTGGTATCGTTTTCAGTGAATAGGAGTGTTGGAGAGTCGTTAGCATAGAACCAGCGCGTGCCATAGTAGTCATTGACAACCTTTGCTGTTGTAAGTGTGGGAAATGCTTCGTGCTGATATCTAGTAAGTGAAGGACGTGCTGTGCCTTGCTGCCACGACCAGACATTGCGGAACCATAGCGTTGGTAGAAGATCAAGGTCTGCCACTTCTGGGCCACGATTAGCAACGGTGATACGCATCAAGATATCTTCAGGGCCAGCTTTCGCATATTCAACAAAGACATCGAAATAGCGGTTCTCGTTGAAGACGCCAGTGTCTATCAGTTCATATTCCGGGTCTGTACGTCCACGACGGGCGTTTTCCTCTACAAGATGTTCATATGGATATGCAGCCTGTGGATATTTATACAGATATTTCATATAGGTATGAGTAGGCGTATTATCCAAATAATAATAGTACTCTTTTAC
>CAXUIS010000231.1:0-5348 GCA_964250915.1 uncultured Ktedonobacteraceae bacterium
GGGATGCCCCTCCCATATGCGAACGCGCCTGGGAAGCCACGTCGTATGGGAGGGGCATCCCCTTGCGGGTGCCCTGGTTCGAGACACATTTCGTTTGACAGACTAGTAGGGTCTATAATTCATTACGCCCTTGTCAACATTGACTGTTGGCGAGGGCGTAATGAATTATAGACCCTACATAATCTATATCTAGGCTACAGCAATAGACGCACGGCGGCGGCTCATCGCTCGCCCGTCTTTGCTGACACGATATTTCGCCCAGTGCAGATAGTCCTGCACATCCCAAAGTCTACCACCAGGAGCACTAATGCCCGACTCAATGCTAGCACGCACATCCTGTGCGTTTTTGCCCTCGAACCATGTGCGCCCACGTCCAATACCATTTAACGTGTGAGCATCACTATTACCAACTTCAGGCAGACCATAGATTTGACGGTTGGTACGCATAGCTTGCTGGTTGGCGTAGATGCCACAGAAACTCGCGTTCCAAGTCTCGACTGCATCAAACCACACATCGTCCGTGTTGTGAATACGGTCCATCGTTTCACGAGAGCAACTGTGCTTGAAGAGTGGATGCAATGGATGCGCGATAATCGCCAAGCCTCCCTGCTCATGAATGAGGTCAATACTGCGTTCCATACTTAAGCCTTGTGGCACACGTTTCTCGATAAAAAGTCCAAGCAGGTGGCCTTCTTTCGTGCTTACCTCTTCGCCAACCACAAAATCAAAGCGGTAGTTACCCTTCTCCCAAAGGTCACGCGTCCGTAGCGATCCCTCGATGACATCATGGTCTGTAACGGCAATAACGTCAAGGTCGGTTTTATGCTGAACATGGTCAAGAATTTGTTCTATAGTACCTATGCCGTCGCTATACGTGCTATGCATATGCAAATCTGCTTTGCCCAACTTCCCTGCCACATACGCCTGCTGAGGCGTCATCTGACGTGACTTCTTCAACGTAGCGGTTCCTGCAATTCTAGGTTCTGAAACGATAGTCATGTGTTCGCTTGTCCTCATGCGGCTCCTTTTTTACCTGTGAGTCAATAATGAATGATGAATAATTTTTGTTGTGTGTTGTAAGGACAGATAATTCTAATACATCTTTGGTCCATACTTCTAATACATCTTTGGTCCATACATATAACGATAATCCTCGTGCATAGCCTACCACAGCTGCGTTAAAAATCAGGCTTAAATGAATGTTATGTCATGTTAAGAGTGTGTTGTCCTTCATCTTCTCCCGCTACATCGGACTCGACAAGAGCCTCTCCCCTAGGAGGAGCCATAGCAAGCGTAGGGTCAACGAGTTGTTCCAAATGTTGCAAACATAGCTGGTACTTTTGAGAATCGAGTGAACAGTAGACTTGCCGACCAGAGCGGCGCATAGAGATGAGTCCGGCTCGGCGCAGTTTACGTAAATGCCATGAGACAAGCGGCTGACTCAGGTGGAGCAGGTCTGTGAGGGCAGTTACCGTCGTCTCGTGCTGCCGCGCCAGGTGATAGATGAGCGTGAGACGCGCTACATCGGCTAATGCCTTCGTCATAAGTTTGAGTTCGCGCCATTCATCCATATGGATGATCCTCTTCTCGCCATGTTCTTCTTGTATAAACATTTCTTTCATAAATTTCTATTTATATTTTATGCTTTGCGGAGATGTTTGTCAAGTACCTTTTCTTTTTGTGTCAACAAAAAAAGAGCCAGTAGTCTGACTCTTTTCAGAAGATGTTGTGGGAATTAAAGCTCGAACGCAATTTGCTCTATCTTAGATTTTTCTGACCAGGTAGGAAGTTCTTTGTTTGTATTATTTTCCTGGTGATTAGAGGAAGCGTGTTGCGCCGTCATATTTGATAAATTATGACCGTTAGAAGCAGTATCTTTTGCATGTTCATGTTCTCTAAAAACATCGGCAAGGTAAGAGCTTTTTGTCTTCAGGCGTTCTTTTCCGCCATCCATTGACAATGGACCGTCTTCTAAAGTATCCCATAAAATACCAGGACGAGCTACTTTGTAATATTCATCTGTTGAACCATTATTACTTCGTTGAGGTGTATGAGTGTCTTTAGCAGTGTTAGTGAAGCGACCTAAAGCACCTTGCAAAGGCTCTTCCATGATTTCGGTACACATCCAACGGCGTTCAAGACGTTCACATACTTCTCCGGTAACACAACTGCCCGCAAAGGGGTCTATAACGAAATCTCCTGCATCAGTAAGCATTCTAACGAAATATTCTGGAAGTTCTGCTGGAAATCGTGCAGGATGAGGTGTGAGATTATGTTCCTTGCAATAACGTAGGTAGAGACTATTGCTCTCTGTGTTTGCTAACGCTATAAGGTTCGGTGGAATAGCTGCTCCGTTATTCGTTGCAAATTTTTTACTAATATCATGCCCAGAGGGACGTTTTTGAGCTTTGTACCCATTTTTTAGGAGAGTTTCCATACTATCACTATAGGGCTGTAACACCCTTCTGTTCGAGGCTTTAGGCCAAGGTGAAGGAGAAAGCCACCATACGCAATTTACTGCATCTTTTACTCTGATGCGACGTACTGTTACCCATTCTGCAGGAGTTGGTAGCTTTGAAGGATTCCACCAATAAAATTCCTGCGCAAGATGAAAGCCAAATTCCTCACACAGCATAATGAGTAACTTAAAATGATAGAGACTTCGCGTCGGTTGTCCTGGTACCCATGCACCACCAATATCAATGACCAGACTTCCATGTTCTTTTAGTACACGCTTAAACTCTTTTGCAAAGGGCTTAAACCATTCGACATATTCCTCTGCATCAACATTCCCGTAACTTTTTTTCCTCACTAATCCAAAGGGAGGACTTGTCATAATAAGATCAGCAGAATGATTCTCAACTGTGCTACTTAGCATATCTAATGAGTCTCCTAGGTATATCTGACCTCGCTGTGTCTCATAAAAAAGTGGAGAGTCAAGGGTTTCCGCTGAATACATTGTTTCTGCCCCTCTAAATATCTAATGCTTTAAGTTTCATTGTACGTTTAGCTTCTCGGTTAAGAATATCAATAATTGATGACGGATTATTTTCGATGTTTTGGATGTCTATTCGATCTATCATAATTATACACAAGTTTGAGTCTTGCATGACTTTGTTGGCATATTTCCGAGCTTCTGCTCCAATATTCCCTGTACTCACAATGACGATAACATTGCTTTTAAGTGAGTGTGTGAGTCCCACTTCTTTTGCCACGTCATCAAGAGAGACACGATCGGTATTCTTACACTGAATTTGCCAGCGAGAATACACGAGACGATCAGACTCAAAAAGTAAATCTACCTCTGCTCCTCCTGTCACACTACCACGGAGGCGCGTATAGAGATAGCTTAAGTCTATAAGACGCATAAGCTTAAATGCAAGAGCTTCCAAGGCAAGGCCACGATTATAGGTGTCTGTAACTTTCATTTTCTCAAGAATATCGGTTAATGATTGCCGTTGCAGACTTGCAAGTTCGGCTCCTACTTGCATTTCAATCTGTGCAAGTAGAGGTACAATAAGTGTTTTATCTAGTTTTTCCGTTATGCTAATCAAAGACGGCTTTGCGCCTCTACCTTCTCCCCGTACTAATGTTATATATCCGGTTTCTTCGAGTGGATATAAAATCTTTCTTGCAAAAGCCTTTTCATCAAATTTAATGCCATATGTATTAGCTGCCAGCTTCTCAACGTCATTAGACAGGTATGGACCTGTACCACCCATATTTGCCAATGTTTTGAGAAATGCCTGCTGAGCAGAAGTAAAGCTAGCTAATACCTCTACGTTTTTTATAGATGTTCCTAATATTTGCTGTAGTCGGTCCTCATCTATAACCCAATCATGGACAAATACACCAGCTTTTTCTAACCAGAGTCGCATCATACTCGGATGTTTCCCACCACGAGGAAAGTGTATACCTCGTTGCTCAAGCCACTCACGTAATACAGTGAGCGTAACTGTTTCACCAGATGCTTGTATGTCTTGAACACATTGTACTAATGTTACACCGTGAAGGTTGAGAAGTATGTGTTTTGCAAAGTTATAGTACAGTTGGGTCTTATCACCTCTTATTGTATAGAGGTACTCTCCAAGCTCTGTTAAATTGATATCACGATTAATCAAGCCGTATGCGATCATTCCTAATTTTGCATTCATTGCTAGCTTGTGTTTATTCTCATCACTCGTTTTATAGTCTACAAAATATGTTAAGCGAATAGCGTCTTCAAACGCTTTTATATCATTACTATGTCCTTTGGCTAATTCTAAGACAGTGACGAGATTTATCTGAGAAGGTGAAAACTCGCTACCAAACGGCAAATCGCTCTTTTGCACATTGGCCTCCTACCCTGTAACCGCTTGTTGCAACTACTAACAATCGCTTGTACCAGGCCATTAGGATATCACAAGTTCGTACTAGATAATAGAGGGTAGGTACTTATTTTCATCAATGAGGGGAAGCTTCCGCATGTGGTATACTCAAACATCGCATTGTCATATTTGTAAAGCAACAAGGAGAAGCGATTCATGGGACGACTCGATGGACGAGTGGCGTTTGTGACCGGTGCAGGTCGCGGCATTGGAGCCGCCACCGCCTTACGCATGGCGGAAGAAGGAGCGCGTGTCACGCTCGCCGATATCGACGAAGAGGGCTGCAAGCAGGTTGCCGCCGAACTTGACCGTATTGGTTCCGAGGGCCTTGTGGTACGTTGCAATGTCGCCGATAGCGCGATGGTCACGGCTGCAATTGAGCAGACGATCACGCACTTTGGACGGCTCGATATCCTCGTCAATAACGCTGGCGTCTTGCGCGACAACCTCTTATTTAAGATGTCGGAAGAGGATTGGGACACGGTAATGAATGTACATCTCAAGGGTGCATTCCTCTGTAGTCGTGCGGCACAAGCTCAAATGGTAAAGCAGAAATATGGGCGTATCATCTCGCTCTCCTCGACATCTGCACTCGGCAATCGTGGACAGTCAAACTATTCGGCGGCAAAAGCTGGTTTGCAAGGGTTGACGCGCACTCTTTCAATTGAATTGGGCAAGTTCGGCATCACCGCCAACGCTGTCGCACCTGGCTTTATTGATACCGAGATGACTCGTGCTACCGCGCGTCGTCAGGGTCTTGACCCACAAGCACAAATCGAGGCGGGTGCGAAAATGATTCCCGTCGGGCGCGTTGGACAACCACGCGACATCGCCAACGTCATCGCCTTCCTCGCATCAGAAGAGGCAGGCTTTGTAAGCGGTCAAATTATCTATGTCGCGGGTGGCCCACGCGTGTAGTTTAAAAATGTGAGATTGTTGTGTGCAGGTGATGTAGGGGCGCAATGAACTGCGCCCCTACAT
>CAXUIS010000231.1:5358-8817 GCA_964250915.1 uncultured Ktedonobacteraceae bacterium
GTGTGCGGGCTCTTTCCCTCGCCGCCCCCACCACCCCCCCCACACAACAATCTCAACATAAATAGATTTTAGGAAAGGACGCTCATGCATCCCCAGGAACGCCGACAGGCGATTATTGTTCTCGATTTTGGTTCGCAGTATAGTCGGCTGATTACCCGTCGTGTGCGCGAGTGTTCTGTCTATAGCGAGTTGCTACCTGCGACAACAACGCTCGCATTTCTGCAACAACAGGCGCACCTTGATATCAAGGGCTTTATCCTTTCTGGTGGACCCGCGAGCGTGTATGACGCGAATGCGCCTTTCTGTGATTCCGCGATTCTTACCAGTGGCATTCCCGTATTGGGCATCTGTTATGGAATGCAGCTGCTGGCAACACAGCTCGGCGGACATGTCGAGTTGACACACGAGCAGCGCGAGTATGGTCCGGCCACCATCGAAGTACTGGCGAGTACTTCCAGTGACCCGGCCTTCCGTATATTTGAAGATATCACCGTCTCGCCCGCACAGACCGAACAACTTATACCTATCGAGACCGCGTTACGCCTACCCGTTTGGATGAGTCATGGCGATAGCGTGGATATTCTGCCACAGGGCTTTCGCGCAATCGCGACAACCGAAAGCAATCCAGTTGCCGCGATTGCTGATGAGCAGGGTAGAGTTGGCTTACAGTTCCATCCAGAGGTATCGCATACTCCACAGGGCAAGGAGCTTATCCACAATTTCCTGTTCCGCATTTGTGGCTGTGACGGTACGTGGACCGCGAGTTCTGTGATTGAAGAGGCGGTTGAGCAGATACGACAACGTGTTGGCAATGAGCGCGTTCTGTGTGGGCTTTCCGGTGGTGTTGATTCGGCGGTTGCTGCACTGTTGGTGCATCGTGCTATTGGGGAGCAATTGACATGTGTGTTTGTCGATACGGGCTGTTTACGGGAGGGTGAGCGTGAGCAGGTGATCGACACCTTTGGGACGCATATGCACATTCCGCTTGTCGTGGTTGATGCGCAGAACCGCTTCCTGGCTCGTCTCGCTGATGTAATTGACCCGGAGCAGAAGCGGCGAATTATCGGCGAGGAGTTTATTCGTGTCTTCGAGGCCGAGGCCGAACGCTTAGAGGAGCAACAGGGTCCGATTACGTTTCTCGCACAAGGAACTCTCTATCCTGACGTGATCGAGAGTACCAGTCACGACACCGCTTCTACCGCAACACGTATCAAGACGCATCATAATGTCGGTGGCTTACCCGAAGAAATGTCGCTCACGCTGGTCGAGCCGTTGCGCGTGTTGTTCAAAGACGAGGTACGTGAAATAGGACTAGCACTTGGTCTGCCCGAAGAGTGGGTCTGGCGTCATCCCTTCCCTGGACCAGGACTGGCGATTCGTATTATTGGAGCCGTTGACGAGACACGGCTGGCAATTCTACGAGCGGCGGATACCATCGTGATTGACGAGATACGTCGTGCGGGTATCTATCGAGAATTAGGGCAAGCATTCGCCGTTTTGACTCCACTCCAAAGTGTCGGCGTGATGGGCGATAATCGCACGTATGCTAATGTTGTTGCAGTACGTGCCGTGACAACAGGTGATTTTATGACGGCGGACTGGGCACGTATCTCGCCGGATGTCTTGGGACGTATCGCAAATCGTATTGTCAATGAGGTGTCAGGAGTGAACCGTGTCGTGTATGACATTACTTCTAAGCCTCCCGCCACTATTGAATGGGAATAATTGCATGCTTGATTTCGAGTTCCTGGTGCGCGGCTGCTATACTCCTGCGCAGATTGTCGTTGACTATAACTCAACGCATCATGTATCGGTTACAACAGAGATGCAGGCTACGATGGAGCATATCTGGCATGACAAGCTTGCTCTAGCAAAGGAACAGAATGTTCAACTCTACGACGGACAACTGTTTCGCTTGATGTATGCCGAAGAACGAGAGAACTCGACGCTACGTCTCAAATTAGGGAATACCAGTTATAAAGAGTACGTAGCAACACGATCCCCCGAATTTTCACAGCAGTTGACGCGTGACGAGTTGAGTAATGCACTCTCTGTATGCTCGGTTATTGAGACGCTCGATGGCTATATCTTGCTCGAAAAGCGGCAAGGCACCGACGTACATGACGGACGCATTCATGTCATCGGTGGCTTTATGGAGCGAGGCAAAGACAACGAGGGACACCCCCCCGATCCATTTACGGCAATGAACCGCGAGATGCGTGAAGAGACGGGGATACAAGAGAAGGATATTCGGGACCAATACTGTCTCGGCGTCGTTTATGACACACTTGTACCACATCCCGAACTGTGCTTTGTGACGCGGCTAAACATTCCTCTGACCACGCTGTCGAAGCGCAAGCCAGAGGACAACGAAGTCAAAGAGTTACGCATGTTACGCGTGAACGCCACGACGCTCAAAGAGAGCATTCAGAGCAATCATGGGAACATCTCACCCACGGGCGAGGCAGCACTTATTCTCTACGGCACCTGGAAATTCGGCGCGGGCTGGTTTGAGGACGTGATGGTCGGCATCCTTATGCAAGCTGACGAACGCTTGTAAGAGTCTGTCAATTATCCTAGGTTGAGAAAAACAACGCGGAGAAGGGTGAATCCTGTACGGGTCTGCTTCAGCACACCCTGTCGAAAATCATGCACTGCTAAGAGGGTGTGCTGAAGCAGACCCGTACAGGAGTTCTGCACAAGTGCTTTGACAGACTACTGAGCCAGGACCATGAGGCGCCACCCACCGAAGATACGTACCGCGAGGTCTTGGTTAACCGCGTAGACGATGTTACCGGGCAACCGTTGTAATCCACGTTTCGCTATTTTGAGCAATTTGATGGCAAGCTTGCGCGGGTTGTTGCGCACACTCCTCCACGGTGTTGTCTCTAATGGTGGAAGTGTGTAAAACACGTCAAGGATTTGATAGCCACTCGCCTGTAGCACCTCAAGGATAATATCTTTTGTAAAAAAGTGTAGGTGCCCCGTTGCATGGCGAAAATCGACGAGTTCGTTCCGAAGCACGGAGAGCACAAAAATATCCAGGGGAATTTGAAAAAGCTTGTATTCGCTCCTCGTTTTGATTGTACGCAGAAAGTGAAAGCAATCCTCAAAGTGTTCAAGCACATCAATAATCAAGAGAAGGTCAAAGAAGGCATCACTTTCTTGCTCGAAGTCTGCTAGCTTAAAATGAAGTTTCTCGTTTTCGCGTGTCTTGGCGAGTTCTATCGCGTGTGGAGCAATATCATAGCCGAAAAAGCTGCACTCCTCGCTTAAGTGTTGCTGCATGATCTTGAGTATTTCGCCTGCTCCACATCCCACCTCCCCGATGATTGTTGGTTTAAGATGATTGCGCTGCATCATTTCCAGAACACTGCTGGCTTTCCACAGTGCGGCATCAACATGCCAATCAGGATTATTCTTAATATATTCATCACTCGTATAGAAGTGTTCTACTAC
>CAXUIS010000232.1:0-8813 GCA_964250915.1 uncultured Ktedonobacteraceae bacterium
CCAACATAGTTTTCCGCAAGTGTTGTGGCTGATGCACGCGAACTGACGGTGTATTCAAGTTGCGCACGTTGCATACGCTGCTGGAACGCGTCATCATCGGGGAAGCGGTGCAGCATGGAGGTCATCCACCAGGAGAAGTGTTCGGTGCGCCAGATACGTCGTAAGCACGTGGCTGAATATGCCTCTAAAAGCTGCTCCTGGTTCTGTTTGTAGAATGCGGTGAATGCATAGGCAAGGTGGCGAATATCTGCGATAGCTAGATTCAAACCCTTCGCACCCGTTGGTGGCACAATATGAGCAGCATCACCCGCGAGAAAGAGTCTGCCATATTGCATCGGTTCGATGACGAAACTACGCATTGCCAGGATGCTTTTCTGAATGATTGGCCCCACACGCAACTGCCAGTTGTCATGCGTGACTAAGCGCGCTTGCAGTTCCTCTATAATCATGTCATCGGACCAGTTCGCAATATCATCGTGTGGGTCGCACTGAATATACATGCGTTGCAGTTCTGGTGAACGTGTGCTGACCAACGCGAAGCCTCTTTCAGAATAGGCGTAAATCAATTCTTGACACGACGGCGGTGCCTGCATTAAAATACCGAGCCAACCAAAGGGATATGTGCGCGAAAACACTTTTTGGAGTGATGTTGGAATAGACGAACGCGACACACCATGAAAGCCATCACAACCCGCGATAAAGTCGCACTGCACGTCTACCTGCTCGTTTTCGTAGGTGAAGTGTATGCTTGGCTGGTGCGAAGAGACATCGTGTAAAGAGACATCCTTGACATTGAAAAGAATCTGCCCACCCTGCTTGAGACGTGCCGCGATAGCATCCTTCACAACCTCATGTTGTGGATACACGGTAATGGTTTTCCCGTTCGTCAATTCTTGAAAGTCGATGCGATGACCATAGCCATCGAAACGTAGTTCGACGCCGTGATGTATAAAGCCTTCGCGCTTCATGCGTTCATCAATTCCCATTTGCGTCATCAGATCGACGGTTCCCTGCTCAAGCACACCCGCGCGAATCGTTGACTCGACCTCCTCACGGCTACGGCTCTCAAGCACAATAGAGTCGATGCCCTCTCTAGCCAGCATCAGCGACAGAAATAAGCCTGCTGGCCCTGCCCCAATAATTCCAACCTGTGTTCGCATGTGTATACCTCAATTCGTTGTTGGTTTTCTATTGCATCCACCATCGTAGGGAACAGATTTACCGCGTCCGTGGACGCAATTCATTGCGTGAGACCTATTTTATACACCTTTTATTGTTATAACCATAGGCAATGAATTGCCCACGGACGCGATAAATCTGTTCCCTACGACAGGGTTAACCGTTATTCATCGTCGGTGATGTCGTAAAAGACCCGTTCAAAAATGACAACACATAATCGCTAAACTCATCAGGTCGCTCTACATTGGATAGATGCGCCACGTCATTGAATATTTTAATTAGACTATATGAAATACTGGCGTGTAGTTCATGTGATTGCGCGAGTGGTGTGGATTCGTCCAATGCACTTCCTATAATAAGCGACGGTGTATGTATTGCGGATATTTTAGCTCGCAGGTCCGCGTCACGTAGGGCTGCGCATGCTCCAATATAGCCTACAGGGTTGGTAGACTCGATCATATTGCCAATCTCCTGCGCCGTTTCGGGGTGCTGCTGACGAAAGTTCGCACTCAGGAAGCGAGCGAGTACTGTATCACGTATCGCAGTCATACCACCTGTTCTCACCGCTTCGATACGTGCGTCCCAGCTCTCCGTTGTCCCGATACGTGCGGCAGTATTAGCAAACACAGCACGGGCAATACGATGAGGATAAGCGATTGCAAGCCATAAGGCAGTAATGCCACCAAGCGAGAGACCACAGATATTCGCTTGTTCAATCTGCAATTCGTCGAGCAGTGCGAGGAGATCAAGACCGAGTTGCTCAAGTGTGTAGGAACCAGGAGGTGCATCGGAGGCACCATGCCCACGAGTGTCATAGCGAACGATACGTAGCGCATGACTGAGATGCTCGACCTGTGCATCCCACATGGAGAGGTTTGAGCCTATCGAGTTGACGAAAACAAGCGTTGGAGCATTCTCTGACCCATCGACTTGATAGGCAAGGCGAATACCGTCAGTGGTTACAAAGTTCATACATCACCTCGTGATAACTGGATCTTCCGATAGGACGCGAGGGCGCGGTCAATAAACGTGTTTGTACTGCCCAAATAGCTAGCAGGGTCGAGGGCAGAGTCGATCTCTTCGGTAGAGAGAACAGAGCCTACACGGTCCTCTGCCATAGCTACCTTCCTCAGATGCGTACCTAACTTCGCGGATTGTGCACACATTGCTTGGACGAGCGTATGAGCTTCGGACTTCCCTATGTGGCGCGCAAGTGCCATTGTCAAAGACTCAGCCATCACCAGTCCGTTCGTCATATTCAGGTTCGCACTCATACGGTGCGTATCGACCTCAAGACCGCTTAGCGCAAGTCGAACATGTTCAACGGCACTTGCGATAAAGCGGAACAGGTTGGGAATTGCGACCCATTCGGCTTGCCATCCTCCAACGGCACGTTCTTGTTCCTGCATCATGGCAGATAATAGCACAGGCACTTCTCCAATCGCCAGCCGTGCCGACGCAAGCGCGTTCACTGCATCGACAGGATTATGCTTTTGTGGCATGGCAGACGACCCGCCTTTTCCTGGTCCTGCACCCTCAGTAACTTCGCCAACCTCCGTTTGTGCAAGGAGCACGATATCACCTGCAACCTTTGACATCGCACCTGCAACCACCCCAAGAGATGTCGCAATCTCAGCAATCCGGTCACGTTCCGTATGCCACGGCATCTCTGGCACTGGCAACCCTAGCTCTTCAGCAAGTAGTTCGACTATATGAACACCATCTTGCCCTAAAGAGGCAAGCGTTCCTGCCGCTCCTCCAAATTGTACAGCTAACGTTCGTTCCCGACGCTTCTGTAATGCATGCATCTGACGTAACACAAGGGACAGCCATCGTGCGGCTTTGAGTCCAAAGGTGATCGGCACAGCTTGCTGTAGAAGCGTTCGTCCAATCATGAGGGTGGAACGCTGTTGTTCAGCAAGCCTTGCGCTAGCCTTGCATAGTTCATAAAGTTCGTCAATCAACAAGTCCAGCCCTTGCCGCATTTGAAGCATTAGAGCGGTATCAATCGCGTCCTGACTTGTGGCACCCCAATGAACAAAGCCTTTTGCATCGCCCTCAACCTGTGCGGTAAGCATACGGACAAGCGGAATTGCAGGTGTGCCAGCCGTCACCGCTTCACGGTACAGAGCGGCAACATCAAAGCGTTCCACCCTACACGCAGTCTCGATATGTGCTGCCTCTTCTTGTGAGAGGATGCCCATACGTGCCTCTGACCGTGCAAGCGCGGCCTCAAATGTCAGCATTGCCTGCACATGGGCTTCATAGGAGAAGACCGAGGACATCTCCAACGTGCTGAAGAGGTCAATCTGCTGTGGCATATGGCGTTGCCTTTCCAATTGCGTTCCAACATAGTTCGTTTAACGCCAAACCAGGGCACCCGCAAGGGGATGCCCCTCCCATATGACGGTGCATTATGAACCGTTTCATGTATGGGAGGGGCATCCCCTTGCGGGTGCCCTTGCCCATATGACATCGAAAAAACTAGATATTGAAAAACGCGGTCTCGTTCGCGCCTTGCATCACGATATCAAAGCGATAGACAACCGCATTCTCACGTTGTTCACGCGTGGCTAGCAAGGTTGCTCGTCGGTTCTCTGGTACACGTTGCAGCACTGGATCGGACATATTCGCAGGGTCGTCCGCGAAGTAGATGCGTGTCACGAGATGATTGAGTAATCCACGTGCGAATATAGTGATGTTGATATGGAGTGCCTGTAATCGCGTTGCGTCAAATGGTACGGGGCCTGGCTTAATGGTCTCGAACCAGTAGTCCCCGTCCTCATCTGTACCGGAGCGACCAAAGCCTATGAAGGACGTGTCGAGGTCAGCTGGTCCCTGATCAGCTGGATGGTTGTAGCGACCATGCGCGTTCGCTTGCCAAATCTCGACCATCGCATCAGGAACTGGGATACTATCACCGTCCAACACACGTCCCTCGATACGGATACGTTCACCAATGGTCTCAGGCTGAACGAGCGTGTTACGGCGCGCATCTTCTCGCAATAGGGCAGGTGAGAAAAACGGTCCGACTGTTTGAGAACTGGTGAGAAGAAATGTATTCATAATTGGCTTCCCTGTAGCTTGACTGGCTCAAACGGTGTCGCTTGTGGGCCATGCACTATAATGTCCCAACGATAGCCAAGTGCCCATTCTGGCTCAGTTAAGGCATGATCATATGTGGCAATCAGACGCTTCTGTGCGGCATCCGTAGGAACACCGTTCATAATGGGGTCGAGCGAGTGCAGTGGGTCATCGGGAAAGTACATCTGCGTCACCAGACGCGATGACATAGAGGGACCGAACACAGAGAAATGGATGTGGGCCGGACGCCACGCGTTGTAGTGGTTCTTCCACGGATACGCGCCTGGACGGATGGTTTGAAAGCGGTACACACCGTCCGCATTCGTCAAACAACGCCCTATGCCGAGAAAATTTGGATCAAGCGGACCGGGCCACTGATCGCGCTTGTGTAAGTAACGACCAGAAGCGTTAGCCTGCCAGATTTCCAATAGGGTGTGCGGTACTGGCTTGCCCTGGTCGTCGAGAACACGACCCGTAACAATAATGCGTTGTCCAATCGCCTCACCCTCGGTGCCAGCGTTACGCGTCAGATCGGCATCCGCCAGTGTAACAGCACTGATGACGGGACCGGGGCCAGTCAATTCCGAGAGAGTCAACGGTATCTCAATAAGAGGTAGTCGAGGGGCACGACGGCGTGTGGATTGATACGCCTCATACAAATAGGGTGGAAACACTTCGCGGTCTCCCCGTACAATATCACCAATCGTGGTAAAATTCATACGTCCATCCTCCTGCTAGCTGTTTGCCTTCTCGCTCTCTTGGAATGTAGGTGGCGTATCGAACTCTTTTTTCGCCACTGCAAACGCGTGATTCGCGGCAGGGACGCCCGCATACACGGCTACATGAAGCAGCACCTCCGCGATTTCGTGTGGATCGACACCAATATTTTGACTTGCACGCAAGTGTAGTGCAAGTTCCTCGCGTCCAAGTGCCGCCAGAATTGCGATAGTCACAAGGCTACGTGTCCGCTTGTCCAGGTCTGGTCTCGCCCACACGGACCCCCACGCGCTCTCCGTGATGAAACGTTGGAAGTCTGCGTCAAACTCCGTGATACGCGCCTGGGACCGCTCGACATACTCACTGCCGAGGACCTCCTTGCGCACATTCATTCCGATATCATAGCGTGATTCCGACATGATGCCTGCCTTTCTAGTATTCGCCTGCATGTATGATACCATAGATGAAGACTTCCCTATAAATATTGGCATTGAATATGGGAATGTCAATCGGTAGGGCAGCAATTAATTTCGCCCAAAGATGGGCTGGGGAGGGGTCCACGTTGCCACGAAATACGTTTTGGGGACGTTTGCCCCACCCCCCCCATCTTTGGGCGCAATGATTTGCTGCCCCTACCGACGATTTCGTCTTGCTACTAGATATGCAATAATGCTATAGTAATAACTGCAAATAATCTCTATCCATTCTGAAATCCTGTTTATTGGCATCCAAAGAATATGCCGAAAAGTGTTGAAATTTTCTTTTGCTATGCACGCGAAGACGAAGCGTTGCGTCAAGGGCTGGAAAAGCAACTCCGCGCATTGAAGCGTCAGGGCGTTGTCGATGTGTGGCATGACCGCATGATTGAAGTTGGCACCGAATGGGAACGCAGCATTGGGCCTGCACGTATCCATTTGCTATTACTAGGTGGTCATATTCGTAGACGCCACGCTGAACGTGTGTTGCAAGCGTTGTCTATTCTGAGCGGGAAGCAATGGACATGTGAAAACGTGGACGACATACGTATCTACCGCGAACATACGATGCCCTTTGTGCTGCCCTACACAATGTTTGTGGAACGAAAGAAGTCCACAAGGGAGAAATAAATAAGATTGACAAAAACCTTGAAAATTAGGTAATATTGGTAACATTTCGCATAAATCAGCCTATAGAGCGGTTTTAGAGGGTAGAGAAATGTTACAGAGACGTGTGTATGTTTAGGTAATATTGGTAACATTCGAGAGAAATCCTGTACGAGTCTGCTTCAGCACACCCTTTCCCCATTTGATACTGTCTACAGGATTGTGGTCAATCGCCGAGAGGGTGTGCTGAAGCAGACCCGTACAAGGATCTATCTCTCGTTTATTACCAATATTACCTAAAACCACAGACGCCTCTGTAACATTTCATTACCCCTTCAACCAGCCTGTAGAGCTATCTTAGACAAATTGTTACCAATATTACCTAATTTTCTATAGTTGAGACTCTTCCTTTTCCAAAGTGCTTAATTCATATACACCTCGCTTGACTGCACGAAGTTTGCCCATTTTCACCAGTTCATGTACTAGTTTCCGTCCATTCGGAGACTATCTTCCAGGCCGAGGTAGAGCACGTCGCCTTGTGTCACGGGCAGCGCACCGAGGGCGAGCCGATTTTCCGCGATGGCTAACGCAAGTGCGAGGGCGAGCCAGGACTTGCCCATCTTGGGTTTGCCTGCCAGTAGCGTCACCCCAATGGGCAAGAAAGTAGGAATGGCCCATTGTGGGTCGGGCAGAGACATGCTGAGCAGGTTCGCCATCGTGAACATCTCTGGCACGATACCCGCCAGTGCCGCCGTTCCTTGCTCCCAACGAGCCGCGCTTTCCGCGATACGCTTCACTTCGGCAGTCGATAACGGCGGAACGCACTGTACAATATTGATAACATTCAATGCTTGGCTGATGGCGTCAATCGTCGCGCCTTGATTGCGTAGCGCGCCAGCCATACTCAATAGAGCCGAGTTACGCTTGCCCTCCGGTATTGCCGACGTTTTGGCAAGTGACACCAATTGAGTCGCGTTCGTTACAAGCTCTAGCGGGAGAGGTGTGTTTGTCATGTGTTCTAGTAATGAGAGTTGTGCGGAAGGATAGACTTTTGATTTTGTAGGAGAGGATAACGCGTCGAGGAGCGAGTCAGGCAATGGTTCTGGTGGAAGGTGATTGACCCACGCGTAGTAATTGCCGGACACATGCAAACTCGGGGGTGCCACAACATAGCCATGAGTGCCGCGTATGTCGATACCTTCGGCCAGTTTGCCTACACTATTTTTCAATTCGCCTTCATACGCGAAATAGAGATGCCAGCCCGCGCTTCCCGTTCGCACCATCGCTGTATCGGGCAACGAGAAGCGTTTGGCTAACAGCTCTAACGAGCCGCCATGTCGTGGGTCAATGTCCACAACCAGCAGCCCATGACCCGTTGCGATACCAATATTCGCGTGAGGGTGCTTCTGCCACCATTGCTTAATCATTGGTATATCGGTTGTGGCGGCTTTGACACCGTTCATCGGCATAGGATGTTTCGCATACGATGTACACGCTGCACCTTGCTGACAGGTACAAATCTGTGTGACCTTCGTCAACGTGTGCAGTGGCAACACAGGCCACAATTTGCCAGCATAGTGCAAGGCGTACTTGAGAACACGTTCTGTGTACTCGCCAAATTCTAATTCCAGGTACGTTGGGACTATCGGTTCCATAGAGGATAAGCGAACCTTTCGCGCTAGGGGAATGAGCCTATAGGAGACGAGGCGAGGAAAAACCTGCCTAATAGAGAACTATCGGCAGGTATTGAGGTTTTAGTAGGGATGAATGCCTTTAATTGAGTTGAATGTTCTGAATTATGTATTACGCGAACGTCGGCGTCTCTCCATTATCATCCTTCCCCTGCACCTTTTTTGCATCCACAAACACAGGCGGTGGCGTTGGATCGTCCTGCTTTAACGTTCCCGCTGAAGCTGCTTGTAGCAATGCCCATACCTTTTCTGGTTTGAGCGGCATATCAATCGACGTGATACCATGTACTGAGAGGGCATCGAGCACCGCATTCACAACGGCCGGTGGAGCAGCGATACAGCCTGCTTCTCCTACGCCCTTCGCACCAAGCGGGTTCGTTGGCGAGGGTGACTCCACATTCCCTGTAGTGATTTCGGGAACCTGCTCGGCATTCGGAAGTGTGTAATCCTGAAACGTGCTGGTGAGCGGTTGTCCGTTCTCATCATACGCCACCTCTTCATAGAGAGCCTGTCCAATTCCTTGTGCGATTGCGCCATGTATCTGAGCCTCGGCTAAGTAGGAGTTGAGGATGCGACCACCATCGTCTACGGCGACATACGTGAGAACGTCCGTCTCACCTGTAGTAGTATCTACCTCGACCACCGCGATGTGCGTTCCAGATGAGAAGCCAGGACCAGATGGCGTAAAGTCATGCCATGCCGCCAGTCCTTCAATTACAACACCATTCGCTGGGTTGGGAGCCTCATGCGAAATCAGGTCTGGTTGTTCCTCGACTCTTTGGGCCAATGTGCCTAAATTAATTGAACGCTGTGGCACACCGCGTACCGTAAACTTACCATCCTCTAGCACAAGGTCATCAGGCGCGGCCTCTAACTGTTGAGCAGCAAGGTGTAATGCCTTCTCACGCACCGCTTCCGCCGCCAGCAACACGACTGAGCCAGCCGCCGCCGTTGTGCGACTTCCAAAGGTTCCGATACCAAAACCTGGAAGTGCTGTATCATTCATCTGCACTTCGACCTTCGATCCAGACAGATGAAAGACCTGTGCGGCAATCTGTGC
>CAXUIS010000233.1:0-8809 GCA_964250915.1 uncultured Ktedonobacteraceae bacterium
TCCACCTCTTCATCAATCAACTCTGCTGTCTCTTCGCTATAGTTGGTAGGCGCACCCGTATCACCACCTCCCGCGAAAGGACTCTGGCGTTCACTGAATGAAACTGTACCCATTCGTTCGCTCATACCCCAGCGTGTGACCATCTGACGTGCAATTGCAGTCACGCGTTGCAGGTCATTCTCCGCACCTGTTGTAATTTTACCAAAGACAACTTGCTCGGCTGCTCGACCACCAAGGGCGGTAACAATCTGTGTGAGCAGATAGTCTTTCGAGTAGTTGTAGCGATCATCAAGCGGTGTATACATGGTGACGCCGAGTGCCTGACCGCGTGGGACAATCGTGACTTTTGTTACAGGATCGGACCCTTCCGAGACAAGACCTGTAAGCGCATGTCCACCTTCGTGATAAGCGGTAACATTCAAGTCTTCGTCACTTAGCACAAGTGGACGTTCCGCGCCAAGCAGAATTTTGTCCAGTGCATCGTTAAAACAATTCTGTGTCACACGATCAAGATTACGGCGTGCCCCTAGCAATGCCGCTTCGTTGACGAGGTTCGCAAGGTCCGCACCAACCATACCCGTGGTGCCACGAGCAAGCGCAACAAGGTCAACATCTGGAGCCAGTGGTACGGTACGTGAGTGAATTTTCAGAATAGCGAGACGACCATTCCAGTCGGGACGATCAACGGTGACGCGACGGTCAAAACGACCTGGGCGTAGTAGTGCTTGATCGAGTCCATCCGGTCGGTTAGTAGCTGCGATGACCACAACGGCCTGACGATTATCAAAACCATCCATCTCGACCAGCAATTGGTTCAGCGTCTGCTCACGCTCATCATTTGTGTTAATGCTTGAGCCACGCTGACGACCAACGGCGTCGATTTCGTCGATGAAGATGATGCTTGGTGAAGCCTTCTTCGCCTGATCGAATAGGTCACGTACGCGACTCGCACCAACACCCACTAACACCTCGACGAACTCAGAACCGCTCATCGAGAAGAACGGTACGCCTGCTTCACCTGCTACAGCACGAGCGAGCAGCGTTTTACCAGTTCCCGGAGGGCCTACGAGCAAGACACCACGTGGAATTTTACCACCGAGACGTTGAAACTTTGCGGGTGTTTTCAGGAACTCAACCACCTCTTGCAGTTCGTACTTCGACTCATCGACACCCGCCACGTCAGCAAAGGTGGTACTTGGTCGATCCTCAAGAATCAGCTTGGCACGGCTCTTGCCGAAACTAAAGATGCCTTGCTGTCCCTGCGAAGCTCTGCGACTGAAGAAAATGAATAAGCCAACCAGTGCTACCCACGGCAAGAACGTAATCAGGATGTTCAGCCAAAACGAGTTGTCTGGTGGTGGCTGATATGATACGGTAGCTCCACTGGCAATCAACGCATTGGGAAGGTCGGTGTCACCATTGGGAAGCTGCTGTGTATGATAGGCTGTGTGGCCTCCGACAGCGTTACGCAGGTCGCCCTGGATATCTGTCTGTCCAATGAGTGTTGCAGTTTTGATGTTTTTATCAGCAATCTGTGTGTAAAAATCGCTGTACGAAAGCTCTGTACGTGTTGGTGCTGTAGTGTTCGTGTTGAAATTAAAGTAGCTATAGAGATACACCGCAACCATGACTGCCACAAGTATGAGTAGCCAGCGATTTAAACTGGAGCCACGCTTCGGGGGCGTCGTCTGTCCATTCGGTGTCGGGCGACCAGTCGGGTCTGTTGGCCTGCGTGTTGGTCGCTCATTATTATTTTGTAGCCAGTGCATGTTAGCCGGCTGTCTATTCATCTTCGTGTTACCTGCTTTCTGCGCCTCCGACATGCATGATCCCTAAAAAACACATGCAAAGGGAAAGTGGGGCATAACTATATACTTCTATTATATCTTACGTATATACGATATAGCTAGACGTATCTTTGGAGTTCTGTCTTCGCTATTCTCGTTCCGCTTGTAACTTGAAGTATGTATACATTCTCATAGATGAGTGTACATGATTGTTTGCATTTTGACTATCAAAGAAAAAGAGGTATTGCTTGACTCTTTCGGGTAAGGAATGCTCTTTTTCATTATATCTTAATATACGCTTTAGCCCTTAGTCTCGTTGCTGTTTTATGCCTTAAATTGGAGTCTTTAAATCCTTTCTAGGCTTTGGCATGTAATAACATTATGAAACATCCGTTTTAGGCTTCTTATGTGGATATTTTGAGCCTAGTTGGGGGCCTGGTTTACGTTTAGTAGCTAGGAATTGCTCTAGGGAGTCAGTATAAATGAAGCCATCTCTACCAAGTCGGAAACCATCAAGGGTGTCTTTCCTTAGTAGTTGCGCAAGATATACTCTACTCAACCCTGACCGTTTTGCGGCTTCGGGGGTAGAGACGTATTCACGGTTTAGATCAATTTCTTTAAACATATAAACTCAACAACTATCTTTATCAGGTACTATTAGAGAATTCTAACACAATTAGCATCGCTTGACTACTAATATCATCAGTGATATAATCATCGCAGCGATGTTAATTAACCTTCTACATTTGCATAATAGTCTCTCGTTTAAGTATAATCAACTTGCTTATCTCTTTCACGAGATAGCAAGTTTAAGAAAAGGCAAAACAATAGTGACAGTAATTAGTAGGCAAGATACACCTTTAGATCGTCCAGGGTTCAACGAGATAGCAACACAACATTCATTGCATCTCGGTGACTCACGTACTCTTGATTGGATTCCTGATGCTTCAGTGCACTTAGTTGTTACATCACCACCTTATTGGACATTGAAACAGTATAATGATTATCCTGGTCAGTTCGGTCATATTGCAGATTATGATGAGTTTCATAATATGTTGGATGAGGTTTGGAGGCATTGTTATCGTGTTCTAGTTCCTGGCGGACGACTCGTTTGTGTAGTTGGCGATGTCTGTTTAGCTCGTCGCCGAAACAAAGGTCGGCATATGGTAATGCCTTTACATGCTGATATTTCTGCGAGATGCCGTCAAATAGGTTTCGATTATTTGACTCCTATCCTTTGGTATAAAATTTCTAATGCTAATCATGAAGTTGAGAATGGTACTTCGTTCTTGGGAAAGCCTTATGAACCTAACTCTATCATTAAAAACGACATGGAATACATATTAATGTTGCGTAAATCGGGTGGTTACAGAAAACCTACAGAGGAACAGCGTCGTCTGTCAAAGCTCTCGAAAGAGGAATACGCCAATTGGTTTCGTTCTATATGGTCAGATGTTCCTGGAGCCTCTACGAAAGATCATCCAGCACCGTTCCCGATAGAACTATCTTATCGACTAATTAGGATGTTTTCTTTCGTAGAAGACCAGATATTGGACCCTTTTGTTGGTACTGGCACTACAATGATTGCGGCTATGAAGGCTAGACGGAATAGTATAGGCAACGAAATTGACCCACAATATGTTAGGCTGGCCGAAACTAGAATTAGACGTGAGATAGGTAGTCCATCACTTTTTGGTACAAATCCACAGTTTAGCGTTCACCTCTAAATACCTGAAAATCGTTCTGTATAAAATTGGCTGATGCGGCTTATAAAAGTCTTGTAGTGATCTTTGTCTCCGACCTGTGGTGCAGGAGAGTCTGTCCATAGACGTGCAGGACTTTGGTTGTCACAATCTACCACAATTGATGAGTAAGCATCGAAACCAACTTCTCCAACTTTATCTCTAATAGGAAGGCCACGTAAATGCTGGACTACACTTGCTGCAGCTTGAGGTTGTTTGTGTTGTGAGATATGTATCTGGTCAGTACTCTTTTGGCGTAGTGGAGAAATAAATGTTTTAGCAATGTTGATTATGGTTATTCCTGTGGCGATAGCTTCTTGACTACCTTGATGGACTATCTCATGTGAAGAGCTAAGCTCATCATACACTCTGGGCCTGGATTTAGCATGTTCAGTCATAACAGACTTTGCCTCGCAAGAAAATAATACACTGGTCAGTTGATCTACTTTAATAATAGGCGTACTTGTGAACAATAATTCTTGAGGAAGAGCAGCAGGTAGGCCAATAGCTAAGTCAAGAGCTTTGATCTTACTTGTTGATCTCCATGTAAATGGAATATTTATTCCATAGGCAACTTTCCTAAGCATAGCTTGCTCTCGAAGTAATGGGCAAGCTTCAAGTAAATCATCTAAAATGAAATTACAAAGTGCGATGGAATGAGCATCACTTCTTGGATGATAGTTGTAAACGTAACCGTAGGTTTTGTCCCTGTGTTCATGTTTACTCATCCATTCTGCGAACCTCTCGGGAGCTTGCATTTTTGTGTACCTCTCTACTAGCAGTTTTTCTTATATATAACGAAATGCCTTAGAGCATACTACTTCTGTACCATTCATTTCAAGTACTTGGTACAAATAGCAATGCTTGTTAATTTCAAACTGCATACGTTTGTATTTCCCCTCCCGCCGTGCTATCATCAAAAATAATTACCTGAACTACTTTTTCAATGAAGAGAGGGGCAGTATAGCATGGCTTCGGCAAATTCGTTTATGAATAGAGGAGAACGACACACTGATGTGGTCGTGGTTGGTGGGGGTCTTGCGGGCTTGACTGCCGCACGAAATCTTATGCAAGCAGGAGTTGACGTGCTGGTGCTTGAGGCGCGAGACCGTGTGGGTGGACGCACGTATACGCGACTCGCTAGCGATGGCACATTGCTTGACCTCGGTGGTCAGTGGATTGGACCGACACAGCATCGCATTGCTGCTCTTGCGAACGAGATGGGTGTCACGACCTTTCCTACATTTGTAGATGGGCAAAACTTGGAATATCGCAGTGGTACATTATCTGCATATTCTGGTGTGATACCGATGCATGACCCGTTGGTGTCGATGGATGTGGTCGAGACAATGCTCGAACTCAACATCATGGCGAGTCAGGTTCCGCTTGACGCACCGTGGCAGGCCGAGAAAGCGTTGGAGTGGGATTCGCAAACGCTCGCAACATGGCTGGATGCGAACGTCTCTTCTGAAGGTGCGCGCATATGGGTAACACTCGCCATTCAATCTATTTTTGCCGCCGAACCACGCGATATTTCTCTCCTACATGCGCTCTTCTACATCCACTCCGGTGGCAGTCTGAACGAATTGGTGAGCGTGACACGTGGAGCACAAGAGAATCGTTTTCATAAGGGTGCGCAGGAAGTCTCAAACAAAGTAGCGGAAACGCTCGGCGAACGGCTTATTTTAAACACGCCTGTTCATAGTATTTCACAGAATGAGCGAGGTGTGCGTGTGGAAAGCGATACGCTGACGGTAACAGCGAAACGTGTCGTTGTCACAATACCTCCTACGCTCGCGGGTCGTTTGCGTTATCATCCCGTGTTATCAGGTTATCGTGACCAGTTGACACAACGTATGCCAATGGGTAGCATTCACAAGGTACAGTGTGTCTACGATACTCCATTTTGGCGCACAGACGGATTATCAGGGCAGGTCGCCAGCGATACGGGTCCTGTTCGTGTGACTTATGATAACTCGCCCGATGACGGTTCCTCTGGTGTATTAATGGGTTTTATTGATGCCAACGATAGCCGTGTATGGGGGCGCAAGAGTATCGAGGAGCGACAGATAGCAACGATTGAGAGTTTTGTACGCTACTTTGGCGAAAAGGCGCGCAATCCCCGTGAGTACGTCGAACAAAGCTGGGCGGACGAAGAATATTCGCGTGGCTGCTATGTGGCCTATATGCCTCCTGGGGTCTGGACGGCTTACGGAGAGGCTCTGCGTACTCCGATTGGCAACATTCACTGGGCAGGAACCGAGACCGCGACGGTATGGAATGGCTACATGGATGGTGCCGTACAATCGGGCGAACGTGTGGCGATAGAGGTTATTGACGCATTGAAGACTGCGAAGGTGTGAGTAAGTTATGGCAACACAAGAAGAGATACGCGAAGCTCTGGATGATTATGTGGCACAGGCACAAAGAAGTGAGCGTGTGATACGCTCTTTACGCAACTGGAACTGTGTCATCTACATTGAGGCGATGGATGTTCAAGCAGGCTTTACCATGACGATACGTAGCGGTACAACAACTGTACAGGATGGCTCGTCAGAACCACCAGACCTGATTGTGCGCGGCAATAGCGAAGACCTTGCTAATATATTCTGGTGCGACGAAAATCCCGCTTCAAACTATATGCAGGGTGCCATCAAAACGCAAGGGTCGCAAGACAACGTGATGCGTTTAGATGCAATGGCCCTGCTCATTTATTTAGAAGTAAAAAAATAACTATTTAGAGAGGACTCTGACAAATATCCACTTTTGTCAGAATACTCTCTGAGTAATTTACAGGATTGATGAAGCTAACTTTTGCTCCTATATAACGTACATGTACTTGGACTCCGAAGCGTGTATTATAAAGATGAGATGAATAAGGAATACTATGCAAAAGGAGCAGCTTATTCGGGAAGCTCTTGCTCTCCCACAAAATGTCATTGCATATCATGTTAGTCAGGTACTTGCAGAGCGTTTTCCTGACAAGACCTTTGTTGAAGGCGAAGATGGACATTTTGATGTAGAAGAATACGCCAAAGAAGGGCATTGTAGCATCGAACGCAGCGATGTTGTTTACAATCAAGTTATTAGCTACTGGATAGAACGACAAATTGGTCCAGTTAACTGGACCCAGAACATGTTAAGAATAGGGGGTATTGTAAACAGCGTTAGCACTCAGCAAGGGGATACTGAGCAGGATCAGGTTGTGGATGGCTCAAAGAATGCATGGATGACTGTTACGTGGCACGGTTTCACGTTTGATGTGATTGTGATGCGCTGGACCGATAATATGCACCAAACGTATCACTTCTGGATTATAGCGGATGTGCAGGAAACAGCTAGAGAATTTATGCTAGAAGTATGCCGCTGGAATGCAGATGTCCGTGGTGAGGTGCTGGTATTCACGAGTGGCTGCTGGCAGAAAGATGCGCGACTCTTTCAAGCAATCAAGGGCGCTACCTTCGACAACCTGATTTTGAAGGGAGACCTCAAGCAAGAAATCCACCAAGACCTTGTACAGTTCTTCGCTGCGCGTTCCACCTATGAGATGTATAGTATTCCTTGGAAACGAGGTATTTTGCTTGTTGGTCCACCAGGAAATGGCAAAACGCACACTGTGAAAGCTATTATCAATGCTCTGGATCAGCCCTGTCTCTACGTCAAGAGTTTCAATGCCGAGTACCGTACCGACGAAGACAACATTCGTCAGGTCTTTGAGCGAGCACGTAGATCAGCACCTTGTATTCTTGTCTTTGAAGACCTTGATGCGTTGCTCACATCACAAAATCGCTCATTCTTTCTAAACGAGCTAGATGGTTTCGCTGCTAATACTGGCATCGTTGCGCTTGCCACAACCAATCATCCTGAGCGACTAGACCCAGCCATTCTTGACCGTCCTAGCCGTTTTGACCGCAAATATTCCTTTGACCTGCCTGAACTCGCGGAACGAGAAGCTTACATTGAGATGTGGAATGCATCACTCCAACCAGCTATTCGTCTCTCCAATGCATCAACCCACAGGCTTAGCGAGCTTAGCGAAGGCTTTTCGTTCGCTTATCTCAAAGAACTCTTCCTTTCATCCATGATGCGATGGGTTTCACGCACTCAGGAGGGGACGATGGAGGAGACTATGATTGGGCAGGTCAACACCCTTCGTGATCAGATGGTTAGTGCAACTGCTCTGGAAGCAGTCGAACCTTCTGGAGAGCAGGAAATGCCTATGTTCGGGCCAATGATGGGAAGAGGCATCAGGGTAGGAAGGAGAATGTAAATACCATCCTCATAATAACTGTTTAAGTTGTTACGTAAAAAATAAACGTACACTCTAGCTTACCAGGAGTACAAAAAAACACTGTTTTTTTGTACTCCTGGTAAGCTAGAGTGTATTAAGCACCTGGTTTCGCGGTCAATTGTAGGAGAATGCGTTGTGTACCGTGTGGTTCGATATTCAAGCGGTCAGCTGGACGGTTCAGACCGTCCTCACTAGTTACAATTGGCTCGAAGCAGACGAAATCATGATCGGGCTTTTCGGCAGGCTCCGACCAGACCTGGATATTTTTTAGTCTGTAGACTCCCTCATCGGGTAGCTCAGCGATGGTGAGCGTACCGTGTTGAGGAATTTGAATAGTGACACTGTGCGGAAATACAAATGGGTTGTCGGGCGGTTTAATATCCCACTGGTAGTTATCAACGCTGAAACCAGGAATGGTATCTACAACGAGATGCGGCTTCTCTTCCTGTGCAACCGTGAAATAGGGATGAAAGCCCGGTGCTATAGGCATGATCTCGTCGCTACGATTTTCCATTGTTAGCGTGTACAGCAGTGTCCCTTCGCTCACCGCAATTGTGGCAGTGAAGGTGAACTCATAGGGGTAATCGTGGCGCGTGGCATCGCTACTGGTAAGCTGAATGCTGATGCTTGTCTCGGTGTGCTCTGTCACTGTCCACGGCAGGTTGCGTCCAAAGCCGTGAATGGGAAGTGTTGTGCCTTTCTCTTGAAAAATACCGTCCTTCAAGCGTGAAAAATTTGGAATCATCAACGGTAGACCCCAACGCTTCACATTGCCTGTCTCGGCTGGACGATAAAGGACTTCCCATGCATCGAACTGAAATTGTGTGACAAGACTTAGCTCAGGAATGACGCCAATCGCCGTATTGCCACTGCGAATAACTCGTTCGCGCTCTGTCGGGAAACGCATAAATTGTGTCATATATCTCACCCTTTTTTACTTATCAAACGGAAATGTGACAGGGCACCCGCAAGGGGATGCCCCTCCCATA
>CAXUIS010000234.1:0-8739 GCA_964250915.1 uncultured Ktedonobacteraceae bacterium
GTGCGCGAATAAATTGGCGTGGAAAGCGCAGATCGCTGATAGGAAAGTTGAGTACAGCACGTTGTGTACTCGCACCATAATATGCGTCTATCGGAACCTGCATCTCGCCCATTGAGTCACGCTCGGTGCGGGTGTTCTCTGTACTACTAGTCATGTTACATACTCCTCGTTGTGGCTTTATACAAAAATCATTATATCATTTCGTATTCCGACTCGCGCTATAGTATTATATAGAGCAAAAAATAAAAGCTGAACAACTTGGTAGTACTTTCTTGACTATTTTGATGCAAAAGATAGCTATTTTGCTCTGTTTTCTATATTATTACAATCTGAAGAGCTAAATTGTATCTTTTTTATAAAGCTACTTAATTTTGATATATATATAGACATCATTGAACAACGCGAACATGCAGAAAAGAGAACGCAAGCATGCCTATAAACACGCTGCCTCCTTACGACTCTTACCCGAAGAGACGCAACACACGTTTCTTACTAGTTGGTGTGGCTGTCACACTCCTTATAATATTGGGGGTCGGAACATATTTTGTTATTCTTCCTCGTTTTCGGTCTCACCAAGTGAAGAACACGAGCACTCCGGTGCCAGGACAGTCAACAGCTCTAGTACCAGGACAGCCAACAGCTCCATTACCCGCTCAGCCAACGAACCATGCTAGTGCTCTATTGCCGGGTCAGCAAATCTGGAAAAATGGTACATCGTCGCTCCTCTTTGGAAGTAATGATCCAACGTTTAATCCTGCAACATCACAATCGCTGCGTCTCTCTCTGCGTCAGGCGGGAATTACATTGATTAGGACACCGCTGGCAACCAACAATGGAACCGAAATCGAGCAACGCCTCGCTCAGATTGAAGCTATCGGAGCCACCTGTTTAGGGATATTGAGCACGAGCAACATGCAGCTTGACCAGCAGATTGTGCAGACAGCGGGAGGACGCTGCCAGATGTACGAATTTGGGAATGAGCCAGATAATCCAGGAAATCCTAATGCTATGTCAGCAAGTCAGTATGCAAATTTGTGGAATCAGATTATTCCTATGCTTCGTCAAATATCACCGCAGGCGAAGTTCTTTGGTCCAGCCGTTGCTTATGCAGATACAGACTATATCTCTACATTCTTGCAGCAGACGAGAGCAAATGCCCCTGACGGCGTTACCTTTCACCTGTATCCCTGCACTGATGTTGATGCTCAAACATGTCTCTCTCAATCGGTCAATAGCTATGCTAGTTCTGCTCAGCAAGTGCGCAACACGGTTATGCAGGTATTGGGCAAAGTGTTGCCCCTCGGGGTGACAGAGTGGAACGATAGCTGGAAAGATCAGGCGAAGCCCGAGGAGAGCGATCCAGCCTTCATGCGCCAGTTTACAACACTCTCTCTTCAATCACTTGCACAAGGACAGGTTGCATTTGCGAATCAGTACAATCTTGGTACTGGTACAGGTGATGGACACTTATTTCTTACGGCGGATGGACAGGCAAAGCCGCAGTTACAAGCGATGGCTGCCATGATAACTCAAACAAAGATAGGGTGACGATAATTATCTGTCCGCAAAAAAAGAAAATGGAAGAAGAAAGACTCTGAATTTCCTTGCGCTACCCATTGACTAACACCTAAGTTCCACGTACAATAGTAACATGACAGGCATACAAATGCATTTTGCATGAGAGGGCCTGGAATGCCAGGAAGTAACAATCTATCAGCGTAAAACGTGTTTAGAGAGAAGGGGAGTGACGCTCATAACTGCTTCTCTTGTATCATGTAGTTCGTTTGCTACCAGACTCTATCTATATTCGTTGAAAACGCTATTCTGTTAAGAATAGCTAGACTACGAAGGAGAAACGACTGTGGGAATGTTACGTGTGATGTCACGACGTGGCGATGATCGCCTCAGTTGGGACGGACAAAAGGTTCTAGCTGGCGACGCCGAAGCGATTGCCGCAGTTCGTGAAGCTGAGCACATTTTCGCGCAAGAGCGTGCGAAGGGTGCGACTGCCTTCCGTGTTGAGCCAGGCAAACCAGTGGAGCGCATCGAACACTTCGACGCCACTGCGGAGCAGATTGTGATAGTTCCAAGAGTCGTTGGAGGATAAGTTTGGTCCCTCAGGTGCTTTCTGCCCTGGGTTGGATCGTCATCGCTCTCGCCATTTCTCCAATGCTTTGGCTCATCTTTCAACCGTATCTCAAAGGATGGTCACGCTCTGAACGAAGAGCGGCAGACCTCTTACGTGACATACTGACACCTGAGCAGGTGCGTCAAGTACTCTGGCATGGCTATCTGGAGGTACCCAGTCCAACAGAGCCACAACGCGTCTACCGAGTGCCACGTACGAAAGGTTATGTCCAGGTCGTTGAGAATGGACGAGCGATTATGCGATTGTGCTTGCAACCAGTGGAATGCCTGCCTGATGCCGATGTTGTGGTGTTGCACAAACTCATGATTGAGGCGAACGAAGAAATGTATCTTCAGAAGGCAAATAAGTACCTCTGCATTGACTAGCGGAGTCAATTGTACACATTGTGCCCTATGTTTGTACGCACATGTTTCACGCCCAGGATATTATGAGAAAGGTGTGTAGGACGTAATAAGTTAAGTCCTACATGTCTCTCCTCTATTCATCTTCGTCCGCATCCGCGATCTGCACAATCTCCCGATGTCCATTTTGCTTGATACAAGCATGTGGTCCACCATCAAGCGGTGTACGACAAAGTGGGCATACTGGACGCCCAGCAGTGATTACCTGCGCGATAGTGCTTGAGAGGTACTGAGCCTGTCGATGAGTAAAAAGAAACGAAACAGCTTGCTCCTCGTCCATGAAGACTTGAGCTTCATCGCGCTCCATAACGATCTGCAACGGAATGGCATTCAGCAAAAACTGCGTTGAACGCTCATCGTAGTTAATCTTTATCTGTCCCACCTGAAACTCATAGGTTGGTTGCACTGGAAAATCTGTAGGCATGCCCGCTGAGATCGGACGATTGCCCGCTTGTGCCTCTGTTCGCAGCACTTGCCCCTCGGTGATTTGTGCTAAAAAGCGGTCAAGCGCGAGTGAAAGACTGTTTAACTGCTCTTTCTCCATCCACATAACTGCAGAATTACGCTCTGCCTGTACATAGATGCGGAAGCGACGCTGTCCTGGCTGTCCAACGGCTTCAGCACCTAATATCTCTACAACACCAAAATCTTTGCTCATGTTAGCCCTTTCTATTTTTCTTATACTCCTAATAATAAGAACAAATCCCGCCCTCTATTCTATTCGCTATCACTTACTTTACACAAATCCTCTCGGTAGGGGCAGCAATTCATTGCGCCTGAAGATGGGCTGGGAGGGGTTCGCGTTGGGGCGAGAGAATCGTTGCCGACGCGTTGCCCCGCACCCCCATCTTCAGGTGCAATGAATTGCTACCCCTACCGCTATTGCTGTGTTCGATTGTCAATGTTCATCAGGAAGCCTATTCACTGAATATTATGGCGTCTCCTACCCACCACAATTTGGCGTGTGCCCTTACCAAAGGGTTTCCAGTCGTAGCTTCCATAAATGGCTTCTATGCTAAATCCGGTTGCAAGGAAGAGCAGTTGTAGTTCGCGTGGAAAGAAGACATGCATATCGAGCTTCGTAAGATAGCGTTCGTTCTCCCCTGACTCGAAAAACTTTTCGTGTGTCCAGGTAATATGCTGATTTTGCTCGATCTGGTCATACTTACGGCTCGTATAAAGTAGCATTGTGAACTGTTCTTCAGGTGACTCAAATTCATCTTCTAAGTAGACGGTCGAGGGTAGATTGAGCGCATTGCTCAGATAGTCTATGTCGGGTAAGAAGGTATCGACGACAAAATGTCCATTGGGTGTAAGGTGGTCAAACGTGTTCTTGAATGTATCAAGCTGCTGATCCAATTCATAGAGATGGGCGATAGAGTTGAAGGGCAGAAAAATCAGATCGAATGTCCCTTTATGCGCTAACTGATAATCACTCATATTGCCTTCATGCAGAGTAACACGTTTTTGCACAGACTCTGGTTCGCGTTCCAGTTTGCGTCGGTAGGCATTGAGCATCTCTGGTGCGATATCTAATCCCTCTAGCTCAAAATTGCCTGGACCGTGTAGGAGTTCGAGGCCAATGCGTCCACTACCACACGCAAGTTCTAACACGCGCTGTGGTGGATTGCGCAGCACGAGTTCACGCCAGAAAGGTACATCCTGCTCCGATTGTCCTTGATATTCAAGGTCGTAGTCGCTCACGTTCTCGTAATATTCCCCCATGTCATAGGGCATAAAAAATTTCCTTTATATATAACTGAGATGCTTTGTAGGGGTCTAATTCATTACACCCTCGTTCGGCTTGTGATGTGGGACAAGGGTGTAATGAATTAGACCCCTACATGTACGTATAGCATAGCATATGTTGAGGTTACAGGACAAGACGGATGGATTTTTTTCGCACGCTTCGTTGTTGTAGTACATATAACCTAAGAGCATTGACGCGACATGGACGAGATTTGCTATAGTATGTAGAGAGAACGTCGTTCACAATAAAAACACATGGTATAACCTACGTGGTAGTAGAGGAGCACAATTAATGCAGGACATTGCGCCAGAGGTGGTATCTATTGCAGATGCTTGCCTTGGTGGTCTGTATGGTCGGTCGGCACTGCTGATTGGACCACAAGAGCAACGATCTCCATACGCAACACTCCTGCGTCGTGCAGGGATGACATACATTTTTCAAGAAGATACACCACTTTATGTCTCGTCTCTCTTGTCACAAGTACAACTCTTAATCAGTGTGCCCGCACCAGCCGTGTTTGAACCCGTCCCGCTTCTCACTGCGGCAAGTATCGCACGCGGTTGTGCAGGACGCCACACACCGTTGCTGATCTTTGACCTTGCGCAATCAACCTCAGTTGAAGAAATCGCTGGTCTGCTCCCTGCTGTTTGCCTCTATACGCCAGAGGACGTGCAACGTATCCTCTTACAGGTCGGGGCAGGTAGCTATTGATATATATGATACAGTAAGAATAACCGTATGTAGGAAGATAGATGAGGCAAGGGCACCCGCAAGGGGATGCCCCTCCCATAGACGAACATATCTATATCATACTGTCGTCCTATGGGAGGGGCATCCCCTTGCGGGTGCCCTTGCTCAGAAGCATTAAGAGTAAGTATGCCCAATCGAGGAAATGTATGGAAGTTATAAAAATATCGCCACGTGGCTATTGTTATGGAGTTGTTGACGCACTACAGATCGCACGTCAGGCGGCAAAAGATACGACGTTGCCTCGTCCAATCTATATCATTGGGCAGATTATTCATAACCGTCATGCTATCAATGAACTCACAAATATGGGGATTGTTACGCTCGATGGTCCTGATAGGGCAACCATCTTGGAGCAGGTGCAAGAGGGAACCGTCATTTTTACCGCGCACGGCGTCTCACCAGAGGTCAAGCAACGTGCACAAGAGCGTGGTCTGTATTGTATCGACGCCACCTGTCCCGATGTTACGGTGACGCACGATCTTGTCATCAAACTTGTGTCAGAGGGCTACTACATTCTCTACATTGGTAAAAAAGGTCATCCAGAACCAGAGGGCGTCATCGGCGAGGTGCCAGGACATATCAGCTTAATCGAGACCGAAGCCGATGTAGACGCACTTACATTGACGCCTGAACAAACACGAATGCTCGCGGTTTCCACACAAACAACACTCTCGCAGTGGGACACGAAGCGCGTCATTCAATACATCAAAACGTGTTATCCACAGGCCGAGGTGCATGTCGATATCTGTGCCGCTACGCAGACGCGCCAGGAAGCGGTCGCAGAGCAGGCAAAGGGTGCTGATCTCACCATCGTCGTTGGCGATCCTAAGAGCAATAATACCAATCGACTCGTACAGGTCTCCGAGGAATTAGCACATGTTCCTGCTGTACGCATAGAGGATCTATCACAACTTGACCTCACGCTCTTGCAAGGAAAGAAACGCATAGCAGTGACGGCAGGCGCCTCGACTCCAAGCCAGTTGACACGTGAAGTCATTCGTTATCTGGAACAATATCAAGAATCATAGGGACCACATTTATGGCGTCCAAGGCGCAATTTATTGCGCGAGGTTCGGTTGGTAAAGCCGATAGTTAAGAAAATATAGCCGATAAATCGGCCTCGGACGCCATAAATGTGGTCCCTACGAAAAATTATCATATCAAAAGGTAGATAATATTATGAAAACATTACGACAAGTAATAGGAGATGCTACCGATGAGCAACTAGCCGCAATATTCCGCTTGTGGGTCATGACCGGAGAACAGGACAAGAAGGGCACAAAACAGCAGCTAGAGATGCTCACCAGCAGAATGCAAACAAATCCTATCGCTGCCCGCTTTGCCTGGGAGCAACTCACAGACGATGAATGTCAGGTAATCTATCGCGTTTTACCTACTTCAGCGCGTTATGGTATACGATCTAGCTCTCTTCTCAAACAGACGAAACTTTCTCCTGAGCGATACGAAACTGCATTAAATTCCCTGATTGAGTACGCGCTTCTTCAGGAGTCTACCGACACATCACACATAGCTGCAAGTACTCCTACAAACACGAAACAAGCTACACGTGCTATAGATACCGTCACGATTGCCGCATTTAACGAGAGCGTGGATGTCCTCTATCAGGTGAGTCGAGAGTTCTTCACGCCATCGGGTGATCGAAGCAAGTGGGACCTTAATAAGCTTTTATCAACACTGCATCCACGCGCATTAGCCGACCTGATGAAAAACTATGATATTCCCAAGAAAAAGGCTGCCTACTACTATGAGTATGAAGAGGCCGACATGATCGCGGACTACCTCTTGGACATGCGGGAACCGCTTAACCATCTTTCGGGCCTTGAGCCAAAGGCACGTGAGCTTTTTGTCTGGTTACGTAACCACGATGGTAAAGCGTCTATACAAGCGGTACGAGAGGCAATGAAGGTGGATCATAGCGTGCTTTTAGGAATGCTACGAACACTTGCCCTGTATGGACTCGTCTTTGACAGTTTCTCTAAAGGTATACATGTCGTGTTTGTGCCGAGAGACCTGTATGGCAATATGAACCCTCTTAACCTTAACAGTATGAAAAAAGTGGATGAGGAGGTTCCAGTAAAAGAACTTGAGCACGAGCCAGCAGCCATACGAGTAGGTGAGAGCATTGCTGTGTATGATATCGCAACGCTGGTAAACACGATTTATCAGCAGACGATTGAGCCAACGCAGGCGGGTAGGGTCCCAAAACGCATCGCTAACAAGATTCGTACAACCCTTCGTGGACAACCGCGTGTAAATTACGAAGATGGCGACGATTATATCGAAATTTTACTGAACGTGATGGAGTCTTTCAACATTACCAAACTCACCGACCCGTCGTTTCAAGATAGCAAACCAGCTTACGAGATAACACCTACCGTCGAAAAGTGGGCACAGAGATCGCTTGTTGAACAGACGCACGCACTCATCTTTTACTGGCTTGAGAACTTCGCGTGGCGCGATGTCTACGGCGTCAACTATAGCTCCTGGTCCACCTATTCCTGGGATGTCTCCGGTGGACGGAAAGCACTCATTAAACACCTGTATAGCTATACTCCCGGACACTGGTACTCCATTGATGCGCTCTTGCAAGAAATATGGCGTGAGGATGCATTTGCGTATCGTTCCTCAACATCACTTTATGGAAATTCTAGGAAAGTTGTTAAGGATGCCAATACGAGGGAGAAGTGGAACCGATGCGAGGGCGAGGTCTACCGTGGCATTTTGTCTTCAACGCTTTACGAACTTGGCCTTGTAGATATCGGCTATTCACATCCTGATGCATTGAGTTCAAACATACCCATAAACCCTGACTACTTTCTGATTACGGAACTTGGTCACAAGGTACTGGAGTTAGGCTCTGATGGCGTAGAGAAGCAGGAAGAGCAACTTCCGGCGCATGGTCTCGTTATACAGCCGAACTTTGAACTCTTATTGCTACAACCTGACCTCTCCACACTCTACTCGTTGCTGCCGTTCGCGCAAGCGAATCAACTTGGGCTGGTAAGTCGTCTTACGCTGACGAAAGCGTCGGTGCTACGTGGCTTGCAATCGGGTAAAAACGTAAAGCAGATATTCTCTGCTCTACAAGAGCATAGTCAAAAAGAATTGCCGCAGAACGTCGAATACACGCTACACGATTGGACGAAAACCTTTAAGAGCGCGAGCATTTCGCAGGTATTGTTATTCGAGGTATCGAGCGAAGATGCTGGGAAGATACTTGCGCTTCTTCCATCATTGCAAGAACTCGGTGTACGACAACTTGCACCGTGCATCTTCGCGGTAAGTGGCAGTGTCAATCTACAAACTGTGCGCAAAGAGCTTGAGAAAACGGGCATCTTTGTACATATCAGTGGCGATATCTTTTCGCGCCCCAAGAATCCCTATGAATCCTATGTCACTTACGGCAGGTATTGATTAACTGAATAGCCTGTTCGCGTGCATCCAGACGAGTAAGCGTGATGACCTGCTGAAAGATGGTATGGCGCAGCAGGCTAGAGCGTAACGCATACGTTTGAGTTATACCCTCGCTTTCTTCGTGTGTTTGCTCGAATCTTCGTAATTTCAACACAAAAAACGCCAAACGTAACAATTCAAAACGGCGTATTTGTTCTGTCGTCACCAATTGGCTCTGTGTTGGAAATCCCGCAAGCGAAACAACATTCTCGTGT
>CAXUIS010000235.1:0-8739 GCA_964250915.1 uncultured Ktedonobacteraceae bacterium
ATAAGGAACATAACATCATGAAATTGGGCAAGCAACGCATTCACGATTTACCTGTAAACGATATTACAACGCTCGGCGAGTATGCACGGCAGGTGCAGGCAGAGGCGCAGCAGCGCGGTGTTGTGTTACCTTCACAAATTCTGCTGCAAATTGGTGAACCAAGCTTTCGCACACCAGAACACATTCGACTAGCAGCAATGCACTCCATCGAGACCGAGCCGCTTACATACGGTCCTGCGGCAGGTTGGCCCTGGCTGCGTGAATTGATTGCGGACAAGATACAGCGCATCAACAGTTATACCATTAGTCCACAGCATGTTGCGATAGCGATGGGTGGCACAGGTGCGCTTCTGGCTGCATTCACCGCGACGGTCAAAGATGGTGATGAGGTGCTTATGCCCGATCCTGCGTGGCCTCTCTATCAAATGCAACTCGCGGCCTGTGGCGCGATTGGTGTGCCCTATGCTCTTGACCCACATAACGATTGGTTGCCGAATATCGAGGACCTGGAAAAATTGGTCACGCCCCGTACGCGTATTCTGCTTATCAATAGCCCTGGCAATCCTACAGGCGCGATTTTTCCTAAACAGGTTGTACACGACCTGCTCGATTTCGCGCGTCGTCATGACCTATACCTGATCTCCGACGAGTGTTACGATCAGGTCGTGTTCGAGGGTGAGCACGTCAGCCCCGCAACGATGCTTTCAGAGGAAGAATTCGAGTCGGGGCGTTTCATCGGCATCTATACCTTCTCGAAGACCTATGCGATGACTGGCTGGCGTATCGGCTATGTCGTTACAGGCACAAACCTGCTCAAGACGATAGTCGATGTGCTCAATGCCAGCTATACGAACATGAGCACACCTATTCAACGCGCCGCCGCCGCCGCGCTTACAGGACCGCAAGAATGTTCTGTTGAGATGTGTGATGCATACCGTCGTCGCCGTGACCTTACTGTACGCTTGCTCAAAGAACACGGACGCTATCTCTACACGCCACATGGAGCATTTTATGCCCTTATTGACGTAACTGGCAAACATGGAGAGTTGCGTGGTAGACAGTTCGCGCTCGACCTGCTGCGCGAATACAACGTTATGGTTGCCCCTGGCAGTGGCTTCGGTGCAGTATCGGAACCCTTTATCCGTATCTCGCTTGGCGCATCCGAGGAGGAACTTGCGCGCGCCATACCTGCGATATGCGAGTTCGCGGATAGGTAAGTTCAGTTTAGTACCATAAAAAATTACAAGGAGCAAAAAGTCAGTGCCTGTCTTACAAGCCATGCCGCCTATAACAATTGATACCTCAATATTAGTCGAGTTCGGTAAAATATGGTATAGCAATCAAAAATCACTGAGCAGGACTCCCCCTTACTCATCAGGAGATTTAGGAAAACTATTTGACAATGCTGTAGGTCAAGCGTTAGCGGTAATGCTAGGTAACATTCCTTTAGTTAGAATTACTGATTATAATACCCTTCTTCCACCACAACCTAATTGCGTTGAAGTTGGACCCGTCAGAGTTATCGGAGGAGTCCGTCCTCAAAATTTTGATGTCGGTTATCGACCTGATGGAATACGTATTGCATTTGACTCCAAAACGCTTAATGACGCAAAAAGTGTTGGGAAAAATTGGCAAAACATGGTCAATGACCTTGCTACCGAAGCAACTACGGTTCATAGTCGTTTTCCACACGCAGTAGTTGCATTTATGGTAGTCATTCCAGAACCATGTGCCTCAGGGCCTGTACGAAAAGCAATTATTGAAACACTTGAACGCCTCGCTCGTCGAAACAATGTAGAAGACTCTTTTTATATGGCAGAAGCAATTTCGTTAGTATTCTGGAACCCAGACGACGGAACTATAGATACTTCTTTACCAAGCCCTTCATCACCGATACGTATCGAAAAATTCTCAAACCAAGTAGAACTTGCATATGTTAATCGTTATAAGGGTCTTCCCCCTCATGCACCTACAGAATGAATATCCAGTTTAGTTGTAGAACTTTTGAACTATATTATTTACTAAGCTGGTTTATCTATGGTAAGATGCGAAAAGGCATCAAGTATTAGTAATTGATGCTTATAGTAATCAATATTGTAAGGATACTCTACCTCAATGAAAATTGCTGCAACACAACAAAAGCTCCGAGGAGGATACTATACCCCAAAGCCTATCGCAAACTTTCTTGCTCAATGGGCAATACAATATCCAAATGCAAAAATCCTAGAACCTAGTTGCGGTGATGGTATTCTTATAGAGGCTGCTATAAATACTCTTATCAAGCTCGGTGCTGATAGAGCTACAACTACGGAACTCATTCATGCCATCGAATTTGACCAGCAAGAAGCCTTAGAAGCTTCAGCAAGAATACATGCTTTAACTAATTCAACAACGCAAGTAGTACATAATGATGATTTCTTTTCTTACTGTAAAGCGCATTTATCTGACAAACATCTTTTTGATGTTGTAATTGGAAATCCTCCCTTTATTCGTTATCAAAACTTCCCCGAAGAACATCGTCGCATAGCCTTTGATCTCATGGAACAAGGTGGATTACATCCTAATCGGCTCACTAACTCTTGGGTTCCATTTCTCGTAGCATCGACCTTTTTACTTAATAATCACGGTCGTATCGCAATGGTTATTCCAGCAGAACTGCTCCAGGTTAATTATGCAGCAGAACTGAGACTCTTTCTCAGTAAATACTACAGCCGTCTTACTCTTATTACTTTTAAAAAGCTTGTATTTGAGGATATACAGCAAGAGATTATACTTTTACTTGGAGAAAGAAATGGAAGCGAGTATACAGGAATTCGGACAGTCGAACTTGAGGGAATGGAAGACTTGCAATCATTTGACCATCTTACTGGTTTGGATAGCAAATTAAAAGAAATGGACCATTCTTCAGAAAAATGGACAATGTATTTTCTTGAAGAGGAGGAACTCCAACTTCTTCGCAAATTACAAGGAGACCGTCGGTTAACAACCGCAAGAGACGTTATTGATGTAGATGTCGGTGTAGTCACGGGTTTAAACGAGTTTTTCGTTCTTACAGAACAACAAGTTAAAGAATACAATATTGCATCTTACACACAATCTCTTGTTGGACGATCATTTCAATTGAAGGGTCTTATATTTTCCGAAACTGATTGGCTGTTAAACAGAGCCAATCAAACGCCTAGTTTCCTTCTTAACGTGCCAAATATACCTTTTGATGAGCTTCCTGAAGTCTTAAAAAAGTATATAAGCGTAGGCGAAGAAAAAGAGATGCATAGAGGATATAAGTGCAGAATTCGTAATCACTGGTATGTAGTTCCATCTGTTTGGGTTCCTCAAGCTTTTATGCTTCGTCAAGTACATGGATATCCTAAGGTTATACTCAACGATGCTACAGCTATTTGTACCGATACCATTCATAGAGTAAAATTTCGAGGCGGTTCGCAACCAAGAAAAGTTGCTGCTGCGTTTATGAACTCCCTTACTTTCGCTTTTTCTGAAGTTATAGGCCGAAGTTATGGAGGCGGTGTACTAGAACTCGAACCAAACGAAGCAGAGAAACTTCCAATCCCTCTTATTGGGTCTGATGATCTCGATATAGATAAGCTTGATCTACTTGAGCGGAATGGAAATATTCATGCAATTCTTGATGCTAACGACGAGGTTCTTTTAAGACAAGGTATGGGCTTGAGCATTGAGGAAACGAAACAACTTCGTACTATATGGGAAAAACTAAGGAACAGGCGAATAAATAGAAAACATAGTCAAGCTAAAGAAAAGGTATCTAAACCAGTAGAACTAGCTATCGAACTCCTTCCAGATGAGCATCAAAATATCCTTGTAAGTTAGCCCACTAGGTACTTCAAACAAATAACGTTCTTGGATTTGCGAGTTTGCGGATAGGTAACAAATCGTAGCAAAACAGATAGCAAATATACAGGTACAAGCTACTACACAGCAACCTTTTGTGCGAACTCGCTTCACGTGGTTAGCCTATGTAATGCTGGGCTATTTTACCTATCTCCTTGTACTCGGTTGGGCTGCCGACAACTTCGGCATTCAACATGCCTTCACTGTCGTACTTGTGCTATTAGTAATGGCTAGTAGTGCGACACTTTTTGCGAACCGTTTGGCGCAGCAGAAATGAGGGATCATTGTGGAATGTTACGCGGGCGAAGACCGACCAGAAGCAGGGACCAGACGCCGTCGAATGCGGCATCGATGTCGGGATCAGACCACTCGGCAGCATGGGCCGGATCGTGGAAGCGAGTTGTTGCGGTGAGCACCGCCCGACCGGAAACGAAGGGATTCTCGGTAGCAAACTCACCCTGAGCAACCCCGTCACTAATGATACGTGTGATTTGCTCGACGAGGGAATCGACGTGTGCCCTGACTACGGCCCTTGCCTCGCCAGCAAGCTCCTTGTACGTCGCAAATAACTCCGGGTCGTCAAGCGCATATGTTCGTGTACTGGAGCATAACAGATTGAGCCAGCGCCGCAGACGCTCCGGGGCCGGTCCATCCTCGTTCGCAATCGTGGTAAGCGGCACCAACTTTTTGGCTAGCCAGTGCGCGGCAACGGCATCGCGGAGTGCCGCTTTGCTTGGGAAGTGCCGATAGATACTGCCGTGACTCACACCAAGGACACGTGCAACATCGACAACGGTCGTTTTGGCAAGCCCGAAGCGGCGCAGGACTCCCTCCGCTACTTCGAGAATACGTTCAGGGGTGAGTGTTTCGTTGGTCATCGATTCTGCTCTCGTTCACTATCAAGTAGAGCCATCAGTGGTATGGGATAGCGTTCACCTCCGGCGGCTCCTACTGGGATGGCCTGCTCGATCTGGGCCAGATCATCGGTCGTCAGAGTCAGGTCGAGGGTCTTTAAAGACTCATTGAGGCTCGCACCCCGACGTGCTCCGACTATTGGCACAATATCCTGTCCGCGTGTAAGCACCCAGGCAATAGCAAGCTGTGGGATAGTTACTCCCTTTGCCTCTGCAATCGGGCGCAATGCCTCGACAAGGGCAAGATTGTGATCGAGGTTAGACCCATTGAAGCGAGGGCTAATACTCTGGAAAGTACCGGGCGCAGGTGAGTGCTCTTTCGACCAATGTCCGCTGAGCAGACCGTGTGACAGGACAGCATACGCAGTTATACCGATGCCAAGCTCACGACAGGTAGGGAGAATATCTGCCTCGATGTCGCGTGAGAGCAGCGAGTACTCGATCTGTAAGTCGGAAATGGGATGCACTGCCTGTGCGCGCCGTATCGTGGCGGACCCGACCTCGGAGAGGCCAATATAACGAACGTGCCCAGCCTTTACCATATCCGCGATAGCACCAATAGTATCTTCAATGGGCACGTCAGGATCAAGGCGTGCGAGACGATAGATGTCAACGTAATCGGTACCAAGACGGCGCAGAGTGTAGGCAAGAAAGTTCTTTACAGAGGCAGGACGCCCATCGGTGCCAATAAAGCGACCATCAGGGTCGCGCAACCCCCCGAACTTGTCGCTGAGTACGACCTGCTCACGCGCCCGTCCACGTAAAGCCTCGTGTAGCAGCATCTCGTTATGTCCCATACCGTAGAAATCGGCCGTGTCAAGCAGGGTAATACCAGTATCGAGCGCGACGTGAATCGTCGCAATGCTTTCAGCATCATCTGTCGAACCATAGCCGTCAGACATGCCGGAGCAGCCCAGGCCAATGGCTGATACTTCAGGCCCGTGTGTTCCAAGTGAACGTGTAATCATCTTCTCAGCTCCTCTTTATTTATACACTTTGAAAGTTTCCAGGTAAAGGGATGTTCATCCAGATTGATGATAGTAGTATAAGCTATAGAATGACAAAAATCAATATCTGTCACTATATTTCTGCTAGCTTGTCTAGAAAATCAGAATAAAGTTGGGTCTGGGGAACTGTACAAGTCCTTGCACACAATATATTTCATTTAAGAACCGTCCTCTTCCAAAAAGGATGCAATGAATGGTCATATTTGATATCGCACGAAAAGCTGCGTATAGTATAGGATAGGGATATGCTATAAAAAGGAGTACATCGGCTGTGCTTGTTCTTTTGGGTGCTGTTGGGAGCATTATTCTGGTTGACCTGCTACTGAGTGGCGATAATGCGCTCGTTATTGGAACTGCTGCGGCTGGCTTGCCACGTCGTCAGCGTTGGCTTGCCATTCTCATTGGCGGTGCCGCCGCGGTTCTGCTTCGCATCGTCTTTTCGCTCCTTTCCACGGTGTTGCTCAACTTGCCGTGGCTACAAACTGCTGGTGCTGTAGTGTTGCTGATTATTGCGATACGGCTCCTCGCCGACCGCAAAAGTAACACTGCTGAAAAAGAGGGACAGAGAGCATCCAATGGAACACAGCATGTGCAACAAGGACTCGTTGCCGCAATGCTCACGATCCTGATTGCTGATGTAACGATGAGCCTGGATAATATCCTTGCCGTCGGTGCGCTGGCAAACGGTAACATTCCACTCTTAGTTGTCGGTTTACTTGTCAGTGTTGCAATTCTTTTGTTCGGCAGTGCCCTCATTGCAGAAGTTGTGGGACGCCTGACGTTGCTTTTGGATGTTGCCGCCCTTGTACTGGCCTGGACAGGCGCGAACATGATTATCGACGACCTGCGTCAAAATTCAACGGCTATCACCTCATTGCCGTGGCTACGTATCGCTATCCCCGCTACAACATTGACCATTGTTATTATCGCCGATATTTGGCTACGTGTGCGCGACGTTCGAACACATTTGTAGCTTACTAAATTGAATGTGATGCTGTAGGGCGCAATGAATTGCGCCCTACAGCATCACATTCAATTTTGATTAGACCTCTACAGTTTCAATAAATCGAAGATCGGTCCAAATGCATTACGACAGCCTTGTCGATTGACGGCTTCGTTTTGAGACGCATAGGGAACGCGCAGAACGTTTTCCCATGATGGACCAGACGAGGCATCCGTTGAGGTTGGCAGAAGCGTCATTCGCAGGTTCTCTTTTGGACGCAGCGTAATCAGTGGACTGATCTCTGCACGATACCCTGGAGTTGTGCGCGGTGTGTATTTCTGTAGGATAGTTGTCAGAATCAGTTTGGCCTCAAGTTGTGCAAAGGGCATACCGATACAGATGCGTGGTCCCGCGCCAAAGGGGAAGTATGAACCTTGCTGTATCTTTTGTCCGCTCTCAGGGTCCCAGCGCTCTGGTCGAAACACGTCGGGATCGCCCCAAAGCTCTGGTATGCGATGTGTGACCCATTGACTGAGCAGGAATAAAGTACCTGCGGGAAAACGCGTACCATCCAGTTCAAATTCCTCGGTGGCATGTCGGCCCTGTATCCACGCGGGCGGATAGAGACGCATCGACTCGTTGAGTACCCAATCGAGATACGGCATATTCGCCATATCCTCCATTGTCGGGGTGCGACCATTGAGCACAGTACGCATCTCATTAAGCACCTTTTCGCGTGCCTCTGGATGTTCCGAGAGCAGATAAAATGTCCACGTCAAGGCATTGGCGGTTGTCTCATGTCCAGCAGCGATAAAGGTCATGATGTGATCGTGTATCTGCTTATCACTTAACGGAACTTCGGCACGTTCCGCATCTCGACCATCGGGTGCCGTAAGCAGCATTGAAAGCACATCGCCTCTATCATGGTCATCACCTCGACGTTGTGCTATGAGGGTATAGATGAGTGCGTCAAGGCGACGAATTGCTGCCAGGCGCCTACCATACGAGGTAAACGGCTGATCGATGCGAATATTTAGCAGTGTCTCAAGTATCCCCGGTTGCGTGCCAATAACCCCATCAAACGCGACACTGAGGTCGGCAAGTTGGCTACTCAGGTCAATGTTGAAGAGGCATTGGCCCACGATACGTAGCGTGAGTTCCTGCATTGCACGCGACACATTTACGACATCGCCCGCATGCCATGTTTTGAGCAATTCTTGCGAGAACTGCACCATCGAGTCCGCATAGCCCTCGACGCGCTTTTTGTGGAAGGCGGGTTGCACGGCACGACGCTGCTGACGGTGTGCCTCACCATCAATCGTCAGCAGTCCCTCATCGAGAATACCTTCAGCACCACCACCACTTCCTTGTGTAAATTCGCGGTTTGTGAACATCTTTGGATGCTCTATTAAGAGATAGCGCACATGTTCAGGCTGGAACAGCAACACAATCGGCACACGTCCTAAATAGACGGTTGCCATATTGCCATAGGTACGCTGTAGTTGTTGAAAAAACGCAAGCGGGTCCGTCCGAAACGAAAGCGCGTTCCCAATCACGGGAAGTGGCGTCGGCCCTGCTGGAAGTGTTGTGCGAAGTTCTTGTTGAATGGTAGCCATGTGTTCTCGTCTCTGTCTGTGTACTAGTCTTTCAATACCCTCATGTATATCATAGAACAAGAAGCACAGAGAAACAACAACGGGTAGTCGCAAAATCTCGTGAACATAAACATGAACATGACAGGGCTTGCCCCATAAGCGTTAACGTAAGGGTAAAAAGATGTTTCCGGTAAGGCTAGGGCACCCGCAAGGGGATGCCCCTTGCGGGTGCCCTAGTGTCTTCATCGATTCCTTGCGTTAACGGCTATGAGGGCTTGCCCCTGTCATGCCACATATCACCTTGCCCATCTATGGTTCTAGGCGATTGATGTCCCTCGGAAAGGTTGTCGCCAATTTAATGTTTGAAACGCCTGTTAATTGCATCAGCAGGCGTTCCAGGCCGATAGCGAAAC
>CAXUIS010000236.1:0-5434 GCA_964250915.1 uncultured Ktedonobacteraceae bacterium
TGCTCCTCGTCCGAACCGATGGCCTATTGCACGCATCATTTTTCATTTGACACGGTATGAACAACGTCTGGCACTGCCTTCGATGCTACAATGGCTAGAGGGACCGCAGCCGATTGTTGGAACACAAGAAGAAGACAATGCAAAAGATGAACAGGCTTGGAATGATGGTAACGGTCATGAGATACAGGCATTGATTGCTGATTTCAATGATGTTCGTTCTCGACAACTCGCACTATTTCCACAATTTACCGAGGCAAGTTGGCAAGAGGAACATGAGGCAATTTGGGGAAGTGTACCGCTTAGGTGGGTTATCACTAAGACGTACCAACATACACTTGAGCATACTGACGAAGTTCTACGTGCATATCTTTGGTGGAGATAATACCGCATCGAAGAGTCTTGTGTGCTTGCAAGGTAATCAAAAACGGGGTAGGATACCTTTATACCATCTTTCAGTGCATCCTGTTGTGTTTCTGTAACGAGAAACTATCTCTTGTCGTAAAGAATACTATACATTGTTTTATTTCTGTTGTGGAATCTACCCTAATTAAGGTTATGCAGAGGAGTCATGGGGTGCAACGAGCAAGCGAAGAGTCGTTACAGGCTGAGGTAGTACAGACTGGCGAAAAGAAAAAATCGCCTGTTGGTCAGCGTTTGCTGACTGCGGGTGTCGCCATCCCTGTTGTACTCACTTTTGTCTGGTTCGGTGGTTGGGTTGCGTTTGCCGCCGTGTTGCTCGTTGTTATCCTGTCTACACTAGAACTACACAATATGTTGCTCAATGCAGGCTATCATCCGTTAATCTGGGTGAGCTTTGGCTTGAGTGTACTTTTCCTGATTGCTGCGATGTTTCCCCAGCAACGACAGTTGATTCTCGAAACGAGCTTGGGCGCGGGATTACTTGTGTCATTTCCCTGGCTCTTTGCTCGCAAAAAGCTTGATGGTGCAATGGTAGATTGGGCCTTGACGCTGGCTATCTCGATCTACTTAGGCTGGCCCATGAGTTTCTTTTTATTGTTGCGTGGTCCTGAATCAAGTCGTATAGATATATTTCATATCTTGACGAATCCTTCATGGCTGTATCTACCTCGTGGTGTGTGGTGGCTTTTAATGGTACTTCTCGGTGTGTGGGGGTTCGACGCGGCAGCATTTTTCGCAGGACGTTACTTTGGACGCCACAAACTCGCTCCAAGAATTAGTCCGGCAAAGACATGGGAAGGTGTACTTGGCGGCTTTATCCTATCTATTACGGCTGGCTTGATTCTAACTGTAGTACAATTGGGCGTTCCGTGGTATCTTGCGATTGTGCTTGGTATACTACTCGGTATTGCAGCCGTATATGGAGACCTCGCCGAGTCGTTGATCAAGCGTCAAACGCGTGTCAAGGATAGCGGTCAATTTATGCCAGGGCATGGTGGAATGCTTGACCGCATAGATAGCTTGCTCTTCGCTGTAATCATTGTCTATGTCTTTGCGCAACTTGTCGGGAAGTAGCAACTCGGGAAGCAAGGGCACCCGCAAGGGGATGCCCTTGCTTTCACTTTAGCGTGCCCCTGCTATAATCTAAAGAGGGACAAAACACAATGTTTGTCAACGTAGTAGGCAAACATAAGATTTGTTATGGAATAAAGAATTTATGACCATCATCCCTAAACGTATTGCCTTACTTGGTAGTACAGGCTCAATTGGGCGACAAACATTAGACGTTGTACGACGCTTCCCAGAACATTTTCGTATTGTCTCCCTTGCCGCTCGTAGCAATATCTCTTTACTGGCACAACAGGTAGAGGAATTTCATCCACAACTTGTTGCGTGCTTTGCTGAAACACCAGAGCTAGAACGCGCTGCGTCATCAGCACTTCCCGGCGTTATTCTTGGCTCACAGGGACTTACGGCTGCCGCAACACATTCTGATGTAGACATCGTGGTTGCTGCCACCTCTGGTTTGATGGCCCTTGAACCCACATTAGCCGCTATCGAAGCTGGAAAAACTATTGCCGTTGCCAATAAAGAAACGCTCGTCATGGCCGGTCATCTTGTTATGACTGCCGCTAAACGCGCTAATATAGACATTTTTCCTATAGACAGTGAACATAGCGCGATATGGCAATGTCTACGTGGGGAAGAACATGCGGATATACGTCATTTGATTATAACTGCCTCTGGTGGGCCATTTCGTCATGCAACACTTGAACAGATGCGATCAGTGACCGTTGAGCAGGCGTTAGCACATCCTACATGGCGGATGGGACCGAAGATCACGATAGACTCTTCAACTCTGATGAACAAAGGTTTAGAGGTGATCGAGGCGCATTGGCTTTTCGATGTACCCTATGAGAATATTGAGGTGGTTGTCCAACCTGAAAGCATTGTGCACTCGATGGTTGAGTTCATCGACGGTTCTATCAAGATGCAGGCAAGTTTACCTAGTATGCATTTGCCAATCATGAACGCTCTTGCCTATCCTCATCGTTTACAGGTCGCAGATAGTGGGCTTATTCGTGAGCTTCGCTGGGCGGATGTAGCACGACTCAACTTTGAGGCATTGGATGTCACGCGTTTTCCTTGCTTCAGGCTTGCGCTTGAGGCAGCGAAACAGGGTGGTACCTATCCAGGTGTGCTTGTTGGAGCGGATGAAGAGGCGGTAGACCTGTTTTTGCATGGGAAAATTCAACTGCTAGAAATAGCAGAACTGATCGAAAAAGTATTAGCGCGTCATATACCTATCGCACAGCCAAATGTTGCTGAAACGTTAGATGCTTGTGCATGGGCGCGCAGGATGACACAAGAACTTTATTCAACGAAGATAAAAAATTTACTATAAAGGAAGAATGGGATGAATAACTGGTACTTACTTGCTGCCATTCCAGTATTCGGGTTGTTGGTACTCGTTCATGAGTTTGGACATTTTATCACCGCAAAGTGGGCGGGTATTCGTGTCGAGGAGTTTGGCCTTGGTTTTCCTCCACGTCTCGTTGGTATCCGTAAGCGCAATAGTGGAGGCTGGGAAGTCATTTGGCTTGGTGGGAACAGCAATACCGAAGATACATATAGTGATGGTAAGCAAACGCCATTTAGTGGTACAAGTGGTGGCGTAAGTACTCCTGGCGTCTCAGATCATACGATCTATTCGCTGAACTTTCTGCCTATTGGTGGGTTTGTGCGTATGCCCGGAGAGAACGGTGATATCAACGATGCCGAGGGCAAGTATGATGCGGGAAGCTTTGCTGCAAAATCAGCAGGAAGACGCATTATTGTGCTGGTCGCTGGCGTCACGATGAACATTCTTCTCGCTATGGTGCTGTTTACCGTAGCATACGGTCTCGGCGAACCGACCTTTCCAGCAATGGTTGGCACTGTCGAAGCACAATCACCCGCGCAGGTTGCTGGCTTGCGTCCCAATGATACCATTGTCAGCGTAAACGGCACCTCTGTCAAAACATTTGATGACGTAGTGGCGCAGGTGAATAAGGTTGTTGCCGCCGACAACAACAAGCACAACATAGTGCCAGTCAATCTTGTTATTCAACACAAAGGAAACACAACAGACATTCCTGTGACTGTGAATGCACGCGCACATCCACAGGCGAATCAGGGTAAAATGGGTATCACTACGAAAGAGGTTATTGTCACATCTCCTCTCTGGCAAGCTCCTTTTAAGGGTATTGTGCATACTTATGAGGTGACACGCGACTTCATAGGTGCCATCGGGCAGATGATTACTGGTGCCATTCATCCGCAATTTGCTGGACCCGTTGGCATTGTAAAGATAACTGGTGAAGTAGCTCAAAGTGTTCCTGATCTTGGTTGGTGGCCTATTCTCAGTTTGACGGCTGTGTTAAGCCTTAACCTTGCGATAATAAACATTTTACCTTTCCCCGCTTTGGATGGTGGACGCATCCTACTTATATTGATTGAACTTCTACGTGGTGGGAAGCGACTCAAGCCAGAGCGTGAAGGTATTATTAACTTAGTCGGTATGGCAATTTTATTGACCCTAATGATTGTTATCACTATTAGTGATGTCACCCATTGGGGCGGCTAGACGCAAGTATTCGAGCAGAGCGTTCGTGAGCGATCACGGACGCTCTAACAACGATTCTCGACTTGTATATGGAGTAACTTGTAATGAGAAAGAAGACCCGACAGATACATGTCGGTAATGTAGCTCTTGGTGGAGACGCACCTATTGCGGTGCAATCTATGACGACAACCTATACACGCGACATAAAAAGCACCGTCGATCAGATTCATCGTCTTGAGGACGTTGGCTGTGAAATCGTGCGTGTCGCTGTACCAGAGATGGAAGATGCGGTTGTCATCAGCGAGATTAAAAAGCAAATCTCTATTCCGCTTGTCGCGGATATTCACTATGATCCAGCCCTTGCACTAGAAGTCATTCGTCAAGGCATCGACAAGGTACGCATTAATCCGGGCAACTTGCTTAATGGGCGTAAGTCGCTTGAAGAAATCGCGCTAGCTGCAAAAGAGCGCGGTGTTGCGATGCGTATCGGCGTGAACTCTGGTTCGATTGACGCGTTGGATCAGAAAGCGCAAATGCAGCGTATCCAGGTTCGTCTACGCGACGACGGCGTATTAGAGCGTACTGATCCAGCCGAGGCCCGACGCAAGGAGCGCGAACACCTTTCTGAGCGTATGGTCTTGAAGGCACTAGAGTATATTAGCTGGTGTGAGGCGGTAGATTATCACGAGATAATCGTCTCATTGAAGTCCTCGACGGTGCTCACTGCCGTTGAAGCCTATCGTAAGTTCTCGCAGCGTTCAGACTATCCATTGCATCTAGGCATCACCGAAGCTGGCACGCTTGTTGGTGGTTCTGTAAAGTCTGCTGTTGGCTTAGGTCTATTGTTGGCAGAAGGTATTGGCGATACGATTCGTGTCAGTTTAAGTGCGGAGCCGGAGGAAGAAATTCCAGTTGCATATGACATTTTGAAGGCACTTGAACTGCGCAATCGTGGTGTCACCTTTGTTTCTTGTCCATCATGTGGGCGCGTCGAAATCGACGTAGTTCAGGTTGCGAACGAGGTGGAGAAGCGACTTGCAAAAGTCCAGACACCTATTCAAGTTGCGGTCATGGGCTGTGTTGTCAACGGTCCTGGCGAGTCACGTGATGCGGATGTTGGTCTTGCTGGTGGCAAGGGATCAGGGATCATCTTCCGTAAAGGTCAGAAAATTAAGACGGTCCCCGAAGATCAGTTCCTCGACGCCGTTTTAAAGGAAGTTGCTAGTCTGTTGCCTGCTGCCGAGGCGAAACTGGTCTATCCAGAAGGCGGCATTCAAGAGACCGTTGGTTCTCATCGCACCCGTGATGAAGGCATGAACTTGCCGATGTTGAAGAGGTAAAGTATACAGATACAGCAAGAAGACGATGGCACAATTTGTGCTATCGTCTTGTTGGTGTTTATGTATAAGT
>CAXUIS010000236.1:5444-8723 GCA_964250915.1 uncultured Ktedonobacteraceae bacterium
ACCACCTCAACCATGGTCTTTTTTTTTATTAATCGGGGCAGTACAGAACGTCAGTAACTCAATCACCCGAAGGCAATGAGCTTGTATCTGGACTCCACCGCAATTCAGAGTACCTTTTCAGACGCTCTGCTTTGGCTTCACTGTCCGATACATTAAGGCGGACTGACAAGACACCTGTTCTCACCCAATCATGTCGGATGAGAAACGTTCGCATCGCAATATTTCGCGCACCAATTAGATCGCTATGCAATGTGTAGCGGCATATCTGACAGACAAACAACAAACCCTTATTAGGACGGTTCTTTGCACCTGTATGTCCACACACTGGGCAAGCTTTACTTGTAAGTTATAGGTAATAGTTGGTAAACATACTTGGGCGGTTTATCTAACCCTTTGTAGCGTTTCTTAGTAGTTTTTCTGCGGAGTTGCTCTGTATTTTTCTTGGCCTTTGTCCATAATCCTTTGTAGGTTGCACCTACTTGGCGTATAGCATTATTGGTCATCTCTGACGGCAATTTAAAAAGTGCGCGTATGTCATAGTACGTTCCTTGATGCAACCTCTTCTCGTTTGAGATTTTGCCGTGCTCAAATGCATATTGGCTCATATAATTAAGAGCATCACGGTAAGCTAGTTGAGTTTGCCGTAATGCATGGTGTTGTTCGGGTGTTGTTATAAGTTTTAGTTTTGCTGTGATGACCTGTTGCATGGATTTCTGTATTCCTTGCCTCAGTTGAAATCATACCTCTTCTAAAATTAAGGGGTAATCAAAAAAGCAGCCTCACCAGAAGCTGCCGATAGTGGACGATACAAGACTCGAACTTGTGACCTCTACGATGTCAACGTAGCGCTCTAACCAACTGAGCTAATCGTCCTTGCTTGAACAAGGACAATAATACCATTGCCTCTAATCGTTGTCAAGACTCTTTTTTGGTGGCTTGCAAAATATGTGAATTCTTTGTAAACTCTCTCAAAATTCCCTATAATTCTCTTGAGTCTGACCAAATTTTGATGTTATACTTTGACATGTGCTGGGAAACGAACGTTTGGCGTCATCTTGCCGAACATTATGCCGATTATTTTTAAATACGGGATCGTGTATATACTTTCACAAAATTATAAATCCTTTTAGGAAGGTGCAGTTCTTATGCCTCCTTCAAATATTTTGCATCATAAACGTGTCAAACCTGTATTTCTAAAAAGCTTACATTCTATAAACTCACGATATGCAATACACATATTTGGTGTGTTACTTTTGCTTGCGTTAGTATCTGTCGAGTTCATCGCGGTAGTTCCGCAGGTGGACGCGCAAAGCCATACTAGTCCAACGGTAGACAATACATGTAAAAATGTAGGTTTCTCACCCGATGGTAATCCATTTCCTCTTTGCCCTGGCCCCTTTCCTACAGGCGGTAATTGCGTCTGGTGGGCATGGGAGCAATGGCATTTACTTGGCTATGATTTGCCCTTAAACTGGGGTAATGCTGCTGATTGGATTGTAGATGCTGAACGTACAGGGTTGCCAATCGGTACAACGCCTCGTGTTGGTGCTATCGCAGTCTTTCCCCGTGCTGATGGTGTATGGGCGTATGGAACGCCGGGACACGTTGCTTTTGTGACATCTGTGAGCGACGATGGTGTGACCTTCAATGTCACTTATCAAAACTACGGTGACCCCACACCAATGTATACGGGTACAGCATATAGTACTCCTTTGATCAATCAATCACGCTTCCAAGATGGTCAAATGCGTTTTATCTATTTCCCGAAAATGATTGATCCGCAACGTTTTCAGAGCCTTCCAGGTATTGGGACGGATGCTCCTCGGATGGTTTTGAGTGCGAACAAAACATTTGCAAGTTCAGCTACCACGTTAACGGGCAATCACATCACACTTGGTTCACAAGCTGTCTCTTCTGATCAAGAATTCAATGCAGATTTTACGGGGAGTGGCTATAGTGACCTTCTGCTGTACAATCGCCAGCAAGGACGCTTAAATGTCCTTAAACTCAGTCATGGACAATCTCAATATGTGTCACGTGCGACCGATAAGCAAACAACAAATTCCGATAACACCACTGCAACACAAGCCGTGAGCCTGAGTGATGCTACGACAGCCGTTGATAAATGGGGGGCGTCACTTGACGTACATATTGGAGATTTTGACGGCTCTGGACATTCTGAAATTCTTCTTTATGATCGTGTAGCAGGAACGATACAAATTCTCAGTTTGACGCCTCAGCTTACCATTAAGAAACATGTCATTCTTTCAAATTGGGGTCCCGATTGGGAACTGTATGTAGGTAAATTTGACGGGCAACGGAGTGGTTTATTCATGTACAAGCGTTATGCTCAACCTGATTCTTATGCCACTCCTACAGACACGTCCAATGGAATTCAACCTATTACTACAGATACGCCAACATCAACCTCTGTTGAACCAAGTCCGACTGTTCAGCCGAGTCCAACAACCAAACCGAAACCAACGCCGAGTCCAACGACTAAGCCCAAGCCAAGCCCAACGGTTACGCCTAAAGCGAGTCCAACAGTGACGCCAACGGTCAAGCCAAGTCCAACAGTAACGCCGACGGCGAAAGCGAGTCCAACGGTCAAGCCAAGTCCGACTGTGACACCTAAAGTGAGTCCAACAGTTACACCTAAAGCAAGTCCAACGATCACACCAAGTCCCACGATGACGCCGAAAGCGAGTCCGACGGTCAAACCAAGTCCCACGATGACACCGACAGCGAAACCGAGTTCGACAGCGACACCTAAAGCGAGTCCGACGGTCAAGCCAAGTCCAACGGCAACATCAACGGTGAAAGTGAGTCCCACGGTGACACCTAGTCCGAAGCCGACCTTGACTGTTACCTCAACCCCGAAGCCAAAAACAATAGGAAAGCCACCGGTAAAGCTAAGTTCAACAGGAACACAGAACTTTGATGCTGACCTTGTATATGCCAGCACATCGCCATCACCCACGCCAACGGCGAGTGGACGTGAGCTAAGTGGAAGTGCACCAGACGATTGGGAGAAGGCAGGACGTACCGCAAATATTCTGGTACTTGACTTCAATAAAGATTTTAGTGTGCATGTGCAACAGTCCTATACGCTTTGGCATGCAAACTGGGAAGTGTATGTAGGTCGCTTTGTCAACGCCAATCAAGATGGTATCTTCCTCTATGATCGTCTCGTTGGTGAGGGACGTGTTATGGATTTTGATAAGAACCTGCTCATCAATCATTATCAGGAATCGCATAATCTTAATGGAAATTGGGTTG
>CAXUIS010000237.1:0-8715 GCA_964250915.1 uncultured Ktedonobacteraceae bacterium
TTGACCAATCAGTGTGAACAAGGACAGCTTTTTGTGCAAGGTCAAGCCCTTGAAATACCTCTGGTCCTATCGCTCCATCGTGTAAAACAGGAACAACAATTCCTGGTATGTTTGCTAATTGTTCAAGACGTAGTGTTGCGAGATCGTGGCCCTGTGGATGGCGATGAAAGGGAGCATCGACATAAGTGCCTGTGTTCCCACCTATCTCATAGGTCGCAATTTGAAATGTTGTCCCAGATGCATACGAGCCTCGACTAGCACTTTCAGCATGAGTGAACCATGTGCGAAAATGTGGCTCTGGTAGCCCTGGATAGGCAGGCATACCTTGTTCAAGCGAGTGACTGAGATCAATGAGTTGTGTCATCTCTAACCTTCTTCTAGCGGACCAGGGCGCCCGCAAGGGGACGCCCCTCCCATACACGAAGTGGCTACCAAGCAGCTCCGTCATACAGGAGGGGCGTCCCTTGCGAGCGCCCTGTCTTGGTCCATTAAGCTATTACTCGTTCTATAGGGCTGGATGTGTGGTATCTAAGATACCAAATGTAAAATTTCCATTAGCATATTTTCGGAGTAGTTCAAGCAAATCGTTAAGTGCAACTTGTACGTCTTGGTGTCCATTCGCATGATGCGCCTCAACCGTAATAATCGCGTTAGTGGTTGACGCTTGTGCGGCACTTTGTTCGCTTTGTCGCCAACACCAACGGCGAGCTATGACCAGCCCTGTCTCATCTGAGAAAATCACCTCGCCGACCTCTGGATGTTCCACTTCGTCCTGACCAAGTGTCGTATAACGCTCTGTCCCATTAGCAAAATGTACGGTAACTGGACCTTGCAATATGTGGGTATCAAACATGGCAACGGGTAGGGCATAGCGAATGCTGACAAGATTACCGATGTCAACTAATGTGTTGATGCTTGGAATATCGCCTTTTTTTGTAAGACGGCGTAGCAAGGCTTCGGCAGCACTACGGTATTGCGTTGGGTCAATACCAAAGCTACGGAAGACACTGCGCCATGCTGCTAGTGAAGCGATTTGACTTAAAGGCGTCTGGCCGATACGTTGTAGAACTGCTTGCTGTTCGGCATGGTATGCTGCTTGTAGGCTCTCTGGGGTCGGTTCATTCGTAATGTCTTGAGCCAGAATGACGCCTCCAACAGTTGTTGGATAACGTACTAGTATTTCTTTGTCGTACTGAAAGGTACTCATCATATCGCCTTCTTACAAGTTCACATTCAATGCTTTTGCCACCGTGATTACGTCTTTATCTCCGCGACCTGATAGGTTGACGACGATCAGCGAATTGGCGGGAATTTTGCCCTGTTCACCCATTTCCAACAAGTAGCCAAGTGCATGGGCGGGTTCCAATGCTGGAATGATGCCCTCGGTCTGGCTTAACGCTTGCAGACCACGTAACGCGCTAGCATCAGTCGCGGAAACATAGGTTGCACGGCCTGAGTCATGCATGTAGCTATGTTCAGGCCCCACGCCTGGATAGTCGAGACCAGCCGAGATGCTTTGTGTGTCGAGTACCTGCCCATCTTCATTTTGCAGTAGATAACTCAACGCACCATGCAACACTCCTGGTTTTCCTAAAGAGAGTGTGGCAGCATGTTCTCCTACCTTTGTGCTTGAACCGCCAGCCTCAACACCAAGTAGCTTCACTTCAGGTGCATCGGCGAAAGGGTAGAACATGCCTATCGCGTTACTGCCACCGCCGACACATGCGATAATCATATCGGGCAAGCGTCCGGCTTGGTGCAAAACCTGTTTCCGTGCTTCGATACCGATGATGGATTGATAGTCACGTACGATACGTGGATAGGGATGTGGACCAACGGCTGAACCAATGATGTAGTAGGTTGTCTCTACGTTTGTTACCCAATCGCGGATAGCTTCATTGGTAGCATCTTTTAGAGTGCGTGTGCCACTGCTAACAGGTTCCACTTTCGCACCGAGCAATTTCATACGAAAGACGTTTAGCGATTGACGCTCGATATCTACATCGCCCATGTAGACGATGCATTCGAGACCAAGCATGGCACAGACTGTTGCGGTTGCTACGCCGTGTTGTCCCGCGCCTGTTTCTGCGATAATGCGCTTCTTACCCATGCGTTTTGCGAGCAAGCCCTGTCCCAGCGCGTTATTGATTTTATGTGCTCCCGTATGTGCAAGGTCTTCGCGTTTGAGATACACCTTCACATCGGGCGCGACCAGTGCGGAGAAGCGCGGTACATAATGTAGGGTCGTGGGACGACCAACAAAACTGTGTAATTGTGCGGCTAACTCGGCCTGAAATTCGGCATCATGCTGTGATGAATTGTAGGCGTCCTCTAGTTCTGTCAACGCAGACATGAGGCTTTCGGGAACGAATTTACCGCCGAACGCGCCGAAGCGTCCACGCTCATCGGGGTAGACATTATGCTGGTAGGGTGCTTTATCTTGGATTTGCATGTTCTTCCTTCTTTAGTGTTGTTGCGCGTACATTCTCGATGAATGCACGTATTTTTTGATTGTCTTTCTGTTTTTGCGTTTCGACGCCGCTACTAACATCAACGCCCCACGGGGAAACCTGTTGAAGTGCCTGTGCAACATTTTCTGGCGTCAAGCCTCCCGCTAAGAGGATACGTGTCTCTTGTGCGATAGTGCTGGCAAGCTCCCAATCATGTACTACGCCTATGCCACCCCACTCAGGAGTGGGCGTATCGAGCAGAAGCCGCCACGCAACATTCTTATATTGTGCCACCTGTGCGAGGTCTGACGCATTCTTGAGCGGAATAGCTTTAATCACAGGTCGCGTAATCTTTTGACAAAATTCGGGCGACTCTGTGCCGTGTAGTTGTACATAGTGTAGCCCAGCTTCCTCAACCACATCGTTGATGAAATGAATTTCTTTGTTGACAAAGATGCCAACAAGGTCAGGCAGTACTTGCTCTTTTAACGTCGAAAGAGCGATTGCAAGAGCCTCCTGCACATGTCGGGGTTGAATGTAGCGATGGCTAGGTTCATAGAAAATGAACCCCAGCATATCTGCGCCTGCTTCTATGGCTGTATGTATAGATTCGGGATGACGGAGGCCGCAGATTTTTACTTGTGTGCTTGCGTTTGCCCCTTGTAAAAGCATCCGCATCTGTGCTGGCACATCGTTTGAAATGACAAGCGATTCACCAACAAGCATGCCTTGCACATCATAGCGTGCTAGTCGGCGTGCGTCAGCTGATGAATGAATGCCACTTTCGGCTATGACGACTCGATTGGCAGGAATGATGGAGCGAATGTCACGTATAAGATATGGCTTCATCTTGAAGGTGACAAGATCGCGGCTGTTGACACCAATGACCATCGCACCCGCATCTACAGCACGCTGTGCCTCTTCACGGCTATGAACCTCAACAAGGCAGTGCATGTGCAATTCATGTGTAATCGAAAGTAGATGACGGAGTTGCGTGTCGTCCAGAATAGCACAGATGAGCAGGATAGCGTCGGCTCCCCATGCCCGTGCTTCATAAACCTGATAGTCGTCAACAATAAAGTCTTTACACAACACCGGAATTTGTACAGCCTGCTTGATAGCCGTGAGGTATTCGGGCGAGCCAAGAAAGAAATGTGGCTCGGTCAGGACAGAGATAACTGACGCACCATTTGCCTCGTAGGTTCGAGCTATTTCTACCGGATGCAGATGTGGTGCAAGCGTTCCTTTTGAGGGCGATGCACGTTTGACCTCCGCTATTAAGTGGACTCGCGAGCGTGGCGTGAAGGCCGCTACAAAGTCACGTGGCGGTGCTTGTTGAGCAGCCAGGCTTTGTAGCTCTGCTAGCGGACGGTCGATTTTGCGCTGCACTAAGTCGGCGCGTGTTTGGGTTACAATTCGATCAAGAAACATGGGACACCTGCCGTTGTGTGCAGGCAATGACATCAGCAAGTTTCTGCTTGGCCTTACCCTCACGTAATGTGGTACGCGCTAATTTGACACCATCCGCCAACGTTTCAACTTGCTCGTTGGCAAGCAGAGCTGCTCCTGCATTCAAGCACAGCATATGCGTTGCTGGTACATCGACGTAACTACTCAATAACTCGCGCAGGAGTATGGCATTATGTGCCGGGTCGCCTCCCTGGAATGCTTGACGGTCCGTGATGCTGGTCAATCCCACTTCTTCCGGCGTGATTGTATATTCGCGCAACTCCTCACCCTGACGCACTTCGCAAATATGCGTGGGAGCACTAAGCGAACATTCATCAAGGCCATCCTCGCCATGCACAATTAGAGCGTGCTGGCAGCCAAGATGTAACAAGACCTCGCCCATTTTGCGTAACAGAGAACCATCAGCGACACCGAGCACTTGATATTGCGCGTGTGCTGGATTGGTGAGTGGGCCGAGAATATTGAAGACGGTACGAATACCAATTTCGCGTCGTGTCGGGCCGACATGTTTCATCGCGGGATGAAATGCTGGTGCGAACATAAAACCAAAGCCAACTTCTTGCACACACCGAGCGACCTGTTCGGGACCGAGATCAATTTTCGCGCCCAATGCTTCTAACACATCAGCACTACCACAGCGACTTGTGGCGGACCGATTACCATGTTTTGCAACCAATGCTCCTGTTGCGGCTGCCACGATGCCAGCCGCGGTTGAGACGTTGAACGTGCCTGACCCATCACCACCTGTGCCACAGGTATCCATTGCATGTTCAGCTATGCTCTCATCAAGATGGACATGAACCGCCTTTTCGCGCATGACACGCGCCATACCCGCGATTTCCGCGACGGTTTCATGACCTGGACGCAGATGTAGGGCTGTAAGAAACGCGCCCATTTGTGAGGACGTTGCGGTACCGGTCATAATCTCTTCCATCACTGCGGCAGCTTCGGCCTCGCTGAGTGTGGCTCCGGCTGCGACGTGAGTGATAGCCTCTCGAATCATAGGGTCCTCCTTTATGTAGGGGCGCAATTCATTGCGCCCCTACATAGCGTATTTATCGTTTAAGAAAATTTCGTAGCAGGTCCTTACCAACGGGTGTCATAATCGACTCTGGATGAAACTGTACGCCTTCAACAGGATAGATACGATGCTTGAGACCCATGATGAGACCGTCTTCTGTCTCAGCAGTAATCTCTAACACATCTGGTAAGGATGGGCGTTCGACGATGAGGCTATGATAGCGATTGGCCTCAAATGGGTGTGGTAAGCCCCGAAACACTCCCTGTTCAGAATGATGCATTGGAGACGTTTTGCCATGCATCGGCTCTGGCGCGCGAATGACGCGCCCTCCGTAGACCTGTCCAATTGACTGATGACCGAGGCAAACACCGAGTAATGGAATACGTGGCCCAAAGGTCTCGATAACCTGACATGAAATTCCAGCTTCATTTGGTGTGCATGGCCCCGGTGAGATGACGATGTGACTCGGTTGCAATGCCTCGATTTCGTCGAGCGTAATCTGGTTATTACGGTGTACTTGCACATCGGCACCGAGTTCCGAGAGATATTGATACAGGTTATAGGTAAAGCTGTCGTAGTTATCAAGGAGTAGCAACATAACTAATCTCTTCCCCCTTCTCTATGTGTTTTAGCAATAAGCTCGGCTTCATCAAGGGCTCGTAACAAGGCTTTTGCTTTGTTCAGACTTTCTTGATATTCAGTAGAAGGGTCGGAGTCGGCAACGACACCACATCCTGCCTGAATATAGGCACGACCATCCTTTATGACCATTGTACGCAGGGCAATTGCGGTCTCCTGGTTGCCCGAATGACTGAAATAGCCAACGGCACCCGCGTAGATACCGCGTTGCTCACCCTCTAGCTCGCTGATAATCTCCATTGCACGAATCTTGGGTGCACCGGAAACCGTGCCTGCTGGAAAGCCAGCGCGTTGTGCATCGTAAGGAGTCATATCTTTTCGTAGCTGCCCTATCACGTTCGAGACAAGATGCATGACGTGCGAGTAGCGTTCAATCTCCATCAGTTCGCTCACCTGCACAGTTCCTGGCGTACTGACGCGTCCCACGTCGTTACGTGCGAGGTCAATCAGCATGACATGCTCGGCCCGTTCCTTTGGGTCGCTTTGCAGTTCTTTGGCTAATGCTTCGTCACTTTGTCTATCTAGTCCACGTGGGCGTGTGCCTGCGATGGGGCGGATGGTCACTTCGTTATCCTCGAACCGTACAAGTAATTCGGGCGAGGCTCCGACGATATGAAAATCGTCCAGGTCGAGATAAAACATATACGGCGAAGGATTGATGGCGCGTAACGCACGGTACACCGTGAACGGTGATGCGTTGACATGCCGACTCAGACGCTGCGAAGGCACAACTTGAAAGACATCGCCCGCTTTGATGTATTCTATCGAGCGGCGTACCATATCTTCAAATTCGTCCTGTGTACGGTTAGACGTGACGCGCAACGCTGTCATATCATGAATAGGTTCCGGCTCATCTGGCACACGTACTGGCTGACTCAAGCGATGTTGTACATCATCAATAATAGCTATGCCACGTTTATACTCCGTCTCAAGGTCAGGCGCGTCGAGGTGCAGATGCGTGACAATGCGAACACGATGTTTGACGTGATCGAAGATAAGCAAGGTCTCAGTAAAACAAAATACTGCTAGCGGTAGACCGAGTTCGCTCTTTTCCGGTACGGGAAGACGCTCAAAACGTGCAACGGAGTCATACGAGAGATAGCCAACAGCACCACCATGAAACTGAGGCAGTTCATCACGTGCGGCTCCTCGATAGTCCACAAGCTGAAATTGCCCAAGCTCAGACTCAATAAACGCGAGCGGATCATGACAAGGAACATCTTCACTTGTGGAGGTGTCATCATGCATTCTACGTAGTGTTGCTGTTTCGTTGCGATGCGTCATAACCATATAGGGGTCGATGCCTATAAACGAATAGCGAGCGACACGTTCGCCGCCGCTTACACTCTCAAGCAGAAAGCTGTATGGACGCTGGGCTGTCTTACAATACGCCGAAACGGGCGTCTCCATATCCGCGAGAATATCGCGGTAGAGTGGGAGCAACGGACGTTTCCCATTGCGAATGTTTGAGGTATCACTGAGCCGTTGCGTCTCCTCAAATGTTGGATAATACATATTTTTTAAGTCCGTTCCTCTGTACGGGTCTGCTTTAGCACACCCTCGCCGATCTATGTCAAAGGGGTGTGCTAAAGCAGACCCCATACAGGATTAGCCAAGCCCGACGACATTTTTGATATCGCGCATTGTTGCCTCGGCGAGTGGGCGTACTGCGTCTGCACCTTGTTTGAGAATGCCTTCCAGTGTTGACAGGTCGTTGACGAGTTCGTAGTAGCGTTTCTGAATTGGCTCAAGTGTCGCTACAAGCTGATCGGTAACGGCAGATTTAACGGCACCATAGCCGCTTCCTGCGAACTCGGTCTCGATATCCTCCTGTGACTTGCCTGTAAGCATCTGGTAAATGGTTAGAAGGTTGGTAATACCGGGACGCTGTGGGTCAAATTTCGCAAGACGATCAGAATCGGTGGTAGCACGTCCAATCTTTTGTTTAATAGTTTTCGGGTCGTCGAGTAGATTGATACGTGAAGCTGGATTTGCCGCACTCTTGCTCATCTTGCTCGTTGGGTCGTCAAGAGACATGATGCGCGCACCCACCTGACGGATTTGTCCCTCTGGAATGGTGAACACCTCTTTGTTGTAGCGTGCATTGAAGCGTTGCGCGAGATCTCGTGTTAGCTCGATATGCTGGCGCTGGTCGTCACCGACGGGTACATAATGTGTCTGATAAAGCAGAATGTCACATGCCATTAGAACAGGATAGCAGTACAGGCCAGTATCTACGCTGTCTGCATGGTCGCCAGCCTTTGTTTTGAACTGCGTCATGCGATTCAACCAGCCCATAGGTGTGAAGCAATTCATAATCCAGCTTGCTTCGGCATGCTCGTGAACGTGTGATTGTACGAACAATTTACAGTAGCGCGTATCCAGACCACAAGCAAGATAGAGCGCGGCAAGTTTGCGCGTGTTCGTATGCAATTCTTGTGGGTCGATTGGTAACGTAATGGCATGTAGATCGACGATACAAAAAATGTTATCATACTCTGCCTGTGCTGTGACCCAGTTGCGAATAGCTCCCAGGTAATTGCCTAGATGAATGTTGCCTGTTGGTTGCACACCAGAGAAGACCCGCTTCTTGACGAGTGCTGCGTTCTCCGCAGGTTGTACGTCTTGACGAATTTCGATTGACATAATGCCTCCCTCCCTCAACAGTGTAAAAGACCAATAAAAAACGCCCCTCATCCACACAGGGACGAGAAGCGCGTAGCTTTCGTGGTACCACCCTCATTCAAACTACCCACACATATACTTTTTCTGTCGTGGGTACTCTCTTCATTTGCCGGATACATAGCGCACTGCTGTTGTGAGCAGATACGTAGATATCCTGTCCTCGATAACGGGGGACATTCCGATAAAGCACTACTGGTTCGTCACTCTCATGAGAAACGTTCGTCTTTCGCTCCCAGGTCCATTCTATAACCGCAACGGTGTCGGTTTCCACCAATCCGACTCTCTGTGCCCTTTGTAAGGCTATGTACTCTTCCTGTTCGATGCGTTCCATATTCAGTTGTGTATACATTCAGTATAGAGGTGTTTGCCAAATGTGTCAAGTACGAGTTTTCATGGGGGTGTGATTTATTTTTTTGCAAAGCCCCCTTGACGAAGGATACGAGAGGAGAA
>CAXUIS010000238.1:0-5227 GCA_964250915.1 uncultured Ktedonobacteraceae bacterium
ATCCGCGTTTCTTTGAAGAATTGCAGCGTATGAGCATTGGTGGTATGTAAGGCTCGCTATTGGGTGTGCTGAAACAGACCCCTAATGAATAGTATTCACCTTTTTTCTTACTATTCCGTTGTCAACTATGTACATAAATGGTACAATACTTCTCAACGATAACAGAGGAAAACACCATCAGGCACTCTAAGCATATCATAGGCAAAACAGCTTCTTGAGAGAAAAGGGCACCCGCAAGGGGATGCCCCTCCCATATAATGAGACCTGGAGAGACAATTCGTGTATGGGAGGGGTATCCCCGAACCGCATTCGGGGAATGATGAAGGTAGTGGGTGCCCTGGTTCCTTGACCGAAAGGATGCGCTTATGTATAAATTCAAGGGCTTTGACAGTATAGACTGTGGCGATAGTATGTCTGCGCTCGAAGCGATGGTCAATGCTTGGATGGAGAGTGAGCAACCACGTGTTCGTCATATGTCACAAAGTATGCGCGGCGAACACATTCTGCTTAGCTTTGTGTATGAAGAGACCAAAGAACTAGAGTTACGTGTGGCAACACAGGCGCAAACAGGAGCTACTGGCAGTTTTCCACGCTTTTTTGATGATGAAGCCGTAGGAGAGGATCGTCCTACCAGTCCGCGCATTCCCGCCACGCCACCGCCAATGCACTAATAATATAAGGATAGTCATGCCAACGCCATATCTGGTTTACAGTTCTCCCGATGGAGAGATACACGAAGAAATCCGTTTACGAGCACTCTCTTTTGATGGTCGCCCATTAGAGGTTGCCGATCTGATACCTGCGCCCGATGGAGTTACCTTTTCGATGATGCCAGAACGTCTCGCCGTTGGGCAGAAGCGCAACGGAGAACGCTCTGTTCTGCCATCCACACGAGGGTGGGCACTTGCCGCTCTTTTGCCTATTGGCTATACGCGTACACTTTTACCAGCCTATGAAAAAGCACCTGATGCCGAGCCTTTGCCGTTCTTTGGCTATAGTGCTGTTGCAGGTATGAATGGACGACTCTATCTTGCCGCAGTCAAAACCGATGAGCCGCGCAAATGGCACTCACGCTCGTTTCCACGTCAAAAGCTAGAACGGTTGGTACAGGAAAAGCAAGCGGCCTATCCTCATAACCGCGTCGTCGCGCAACATGCCCATTGTGCCCTTGATTATTCCTGTCCAACCGCGAGCAACCTGTTCTTTGGACGTTGGGAAATGGCGATTGCCGTCTCTCCTGGCTGTAACTCGCGCTGTATCGGGTGCATCTCGAAACAGGAAGAGGACGAGGGCTTGATCTCGCCACAAGACCGTCTGACGTTCGTACCTACCGTCGATGAAATTGTCGAGGTGGCATTGCCTCACCTGGAAAGCGCGGAAGACGCGATTGTCAGCTTTGGACAGGGTTGCGAGGGTGAACCTCTGTTACAATGGCGACGCATCGAGCAAGCCATCAAAGCGATTCGGGAGCGCACAGATAAGGGTGTGCTCAATATCAACTCGAACTCTAGTAATCCACGCTGGTTGCAACGCCTCTATGATGCAGGATTGGACACACTTCGTACCAGCACCATTTCAGGCCATCCCGAAACATATACTGCATACTATCGTCCCATTGGTTACAGCTTTGAGGATGTCAAAGAGTCGCTAAAACGGGCCAGCGATGCAGGTTTGTACAGTTCAATCAATCTCTTATGCTTCCCTGGCATGATCGACCGTGAGCGTGAAGTCGAGGCACTTCTCACGCTAATTAAGGAGACGAACCTCAAACTGATTCAATTGCGCAATCTCAACATCGATCCAGAGGTATTGCTACCACGTATGCCAGCACTAGATACAATGGGCAAAGCGTTGGGCATGCGTACTATGATCGAGATATTGAAACGCGAAGCTCCCGATGTCGAGATTGGTAACTTTTCACGTCCGGTGAGTCGGGTACGTACTGCTAATGTAAGTTAATTTACTACACCCATGCTCCTGTTTCTTTTAGCATCCTACGAGCCGCCACCGCTACAGGGTCAACTTCCAGCAGCCCTAGACAGTCGCGCACAGAGCAGCCTTCGGGAGTTCCGAGCAGATGACCGCTATAGAAGCAGGGCATACATGGTAAATCCAACCTCACCACTGTAGCACGTTTGCTGTTCCGTTCGCCTGTGTATGGTCCCCATGCTTTGTGATTGGAGAGTCCAAAGATTGCGACTGTAGGAGTATTGACTGCAACCGCGAGATGCATCAGACCGGCATCGTTGCCTACAAACAGGTCCACGAGTTCAAGCACGGCGGTAGTGAGTTTGATGTTGCCTTTGCCGGCGAAACTTCGTACAGGCATGGCTGATTGCATTCTGCTCATGATATCCTGGTGCAGCTGTTCTTCTTCCAGCCCGCCGACGAGAATTAGTTGTCCACCACCATCTCGAAAAAGCGTGTCAGCGAGTTGCGCGAAGCGTTCAGGTGCCCAACGTCGTGCTGTACTATAACCGCCACTGCCTGGATGCATAGCGATAATAGGATGAGGCGTTTCGCTGACGGAAGTGTTATTGTAGACAAGCCGCCATGCCTTTCTACGTTCCTCATCACTCAATGGTACAAACAAATTTCCTCTTCCTATAGCCGAACCAACAGTTTCGACAAGAGCAAGGTTGTATTCTGCTTCATGCAGCGCACCAAATCCATCATCTTTCACCTTTGCATTGAGGAACCAGCCATGTCCATTGTCCAGCCCTACACGCCATTTCGCGCCTGATGCAAATGCAAGTACTTGATACTTGAGACGCCCAAAGGGGAGTGTCAGGTGATGCATGAGCAGAACTGCATCGTAGGAGTTTTGTTGTAGCTGTTCAAAAAGTGGTCTGAGTTGTAAGAGCGTATCTGGATGTTTAAGCATCTGACTGGGATAATCAAAGAGGTATTTATCAAGTACGATAATATCGTTAATCGCATTCCACCCGTTAAGCAGACCCGCGGAGTCAGGTGTCACAAGCAGGTCTATTGTCGCTTGTGGGTAGGTATCGCGCAACGCTTGTAGTGCTGGCGTGGCAAGCAGGAGATCGCCAATGCCAGCAAGCTTCACGACAAGAATACGTGCATCCGCTTGTAGTTGAACCTGTGTTTTTTGCATAAACATAACCGCTTTATCTTACTGTTGTGACGCCAGATAGTAGTGTGTCATTCCCACTTCTTGAAAACCAATTGAGTAGTACATATGTAGACCCATTTGTGAAGGCGCAAGGATAGCAACGTGGTAGCCTAATGCACGGGCTTCTTGCATAACATATCGTGTTAATGCAGCACCTATACCTTGTTTACGTGCCTCTGGTAGAGTTGTGACGCCATAAATGCCAGCAATACCAGCATGTAGTAGTAACGATGCAATGCCAACCGGAGTATCGGAAAGCCACGCGATATAGTGATGCCACGGCTTTCCTTTGCCAAAACCGTTAGCTACATAATTATCGTAGTATGTTTGCGCTACCTCTGATGTTGAGTCGAAGCCGCACATCGAGATATCGCGTTGTATTTTTAACGTTTCGAGGTCTGCAATCTCTTTTATGACAAGTTCAGTATGGAAGGGCATCCCCTCGTTCATTATGTGCAAGTCTAGTGCCATATTGATGTCCCTGCCAACTTTGACAAAGCCACGAGTTTGTAAGTATGTTGCTAGATCGGCGGGACGTGTTGCAGGCGATATTGACCAATGTGTTGTTGTATTACGTGTGCTAAAGAAGTCCAAAGCCTCACTAATTCTTTCGTCCATATAGGCTTTATCATTTGAAGCAAGATGCGTCATTGTAACACCATTGAGATGAGGACGCCCTGTGTAGAACCACCATAGTTCAGGTCCTTCCCGCACTATACCACCTGGAAGTACACGCCCGAAGCTCATCATCTCTTCGGCAAAATTAGCCTCCATCGCTGCTAGCATAGCTGGTGTGCCGAGTTCTTGCACAATCTGGCTCATCAATAATGTATCTCCTATTTTCTATAGGGACGATGTATCACGTCCAAAGATGGGGTGGTGGGGCAAGCGTCCCGATACGCATTTTGTGGCAATGTGCATCCCCTCAACCCATCTTTAGGCGCAATGAATTGCTGCCCCTACCGATCTACATTCCCATATTTAAGTGTCAGTGTTCATTAGGATGTCCTATTATGTTGGTCTTTTCTATGATTTTTTCGCGTACTACATCATACACCTGCATGGGCGTAACGTTTTTCATGCATTGCGTGGTATGAAAACGGCACTCGGCTGGGCCTTTTGCATTGTAACATGGACTACACCATATTTCGCTACGTAGAATGGTTGCAAACGGACTAACTGGACCGCTCAATGCGGGATCGGTTGGACCATGAATGGCGATAAGCGGCGTACCCACTGCCGCCGCGATATGCATAGGACCACTATCTCCTGTTATAAGAAGGTCAGCATATTGATAGAGTGCGGCAAGTTGTGTCAAGCTTGTTTTGCCTGCAAGATTATACACGTGTTCATGAGTGCGATGCAGAACCTCCGCGACGAGCGGTATATCATTTGGCGCACCAGTCAAGACAATCTGTACATCGTCTTCGTGTATCAGGCGATCTATGAGCGTAGCCCAATAGGGAACGGGCCAACGTTTAGCTTGTCCGTTATTTGAACTGACATGGCAAGCAATCAGTTTTTTATCTACCTGTATACCTTCCTGTTGTAGTAACTGCTCTACTTGCTGTCGCGCTTGTGGATCAACTACTAGATGCGGAATGCGATCCTCTACTGTTACCGTTGCACCTGCTGCTTGTGCTAATTCCAGGCAGTAATCAACTTCGTGCTTAGCATCGTTCTCGTCCCAGTGTTGTCCTGTAACGCTATCGGTGAGAAAGCCAGGATAATTTTCATGTGAGAAGCCTAAACGACGTTGTGCGCCGCTCAGTACTGTCAAAAGAGATGCCCACTGACCAAACAGATTAATTGCGAGATCGTAGTGTCGTGTGTGTAAGCGTTGCCTCAAAGCGAACAGATCGCGCCAGTTGCGCCATGTGACAAGTGCTTTCGGACGCCGCCAGATGTTTGGATCGTAAGCAATGACGTGTGCTAAATCAGGGTCGTTTGCTACCACTCTCGCGCTTGATGGCACGGCGAGCAGGTCAAATTCCGCATCGGGATATGTGCGTTTAAGCACTCGCACTGCTGTCAGCGACATGACCAGATCGCCAATCAAATCAACACGAATCAGCAGAATCCGTTTTGGAT
>CAXUIS010000238.1:5327-8705 GCA_964250915.1 uncultured Ktedonobacteraceae bacterium
AGAAGCAAGAGACGCTTGCTTGTGCGTACCATGAAATTGCGTAGTGTTCGTTGTGAATTTGGGCGTATTGGATAACCATATTCATCAAGTAGAGGAAGTGCTGATGATGTTTGGAATAGAAGTTTTCTCATACTTTTTTATCTTTAGCTGTACTATACTTTTGGAGCAATGCAATACTAGCGGTTTGTACCTGCTGTTCTGAGACGAGACGAACGCAGGGATGAGCAGCAAGTTCGTCTGGCCTAAAGTCGAGTCTCCCACAAGGAATAACGAGACACGATGGGCAGCAATGAGTTGAGGCGATGACACCATGTCGTTGTGCAGGTCCCCATGGTCCAAAGATATGTGTATCGGTTGGCCCAAAAATTTGTAGTGTTGGTGTGCCTTGCGCAACAGCTAGATGTAGTGGTCCACTGTCCACGCCAAGTACCATGCTCGCTCGTTTCAATATCGCCGCAAGCTGTCCTACCGTTGCATCTGTGATCAGCAATGGTGCAGGAGTAATGCCTTGTGCTATCTCCTCAAGCATTGGACGCTCAGATTCGCTTCCTGTGAGAACGATACGCGCCGAACATGTGGTAGTAAGCGCATTAGCTATACTTGTCCATGCCTCTGTGCGCCATAATTTAACGGCAGCTCCCGTACCAGCATGAATGACAACAAGAGGCACATCTGTACTTATTGCTGCATTCTGTAAGCGTTGCGTTACCCATGCTTGCTCATCCTCCGTTGGTATAAACACAAGTGGGTAGTGTTCTGGCGTGAACGGTTCGTCGAGTCCATCTCTCCCCAGTGCTTTTAGGCCCGCGCTTATAAGACGTACATTAGAAACCGTTGCGTGCTCCGGTGTGTGAAATCGTTCGGCGTGAGTAAGAAATGGTGTCCCTGGCTGTAGGGCGTAACCAATGCGTCGCGGAACAGCCGCGAGGTACATGAGAGCAGCACCCCACCAGAAATCGGGCCGCAGATTTATCGCAATATCATAATTTCCACGACGCACTTGTTGGGCTACACGGAAAAGCTGAATATACGGCTCAAATATGCCTTGTTTTGCGCGTCGAAAACCAGGGAATTGGCATGTTATGAGGCGATCAAGGGCAGGGTGACGTGCGACGATTTCGCTCGACCACGGGCCTACCATCATTGTGATATGTGCGTCGGGAATATGTTTCTTGAGCGCGTCAAGGACTGGTGTTGTGAGCACAAGATCGCCAAGATGGTCAGGTCGAATCAGCAGTACACGTGGTCTCGTCTGTAGGGACCGATTCATCGCGTCCTCGTCGGCGGTCGATTGCTCAGAAGGACGCGATACATCGGTCCCTACAGGCAGGAAGCCAATAATCCGTACAAACAGCAGTATAAGCGTGCGAAGAAGACGTTTTATCAATTTGTAACCTCTTCACTTTTTGCTGGAGGAAGAAGACGTTGTACCGCGTCCCATACATCGGCAATGGTGACGGATTGCATACAGGTACAATCAGCGCATGGCTGCATCTTGCCTAAAAAGAAACACGGTCTACCTTTAGGATTACGCCACAATGCGATATGCTGCGGGTCGTCCAGTGGATAGGGGCCATATTCTTGCGGACTGGTCGGACCAAAGATAGCAATAACGGGTATGTTCACGGCTGCCGCGAGATGCATCGGACTACTATCATTACCAATAAAGAGCTTACAGCGTTGCAGAAGAGCAGCGGATTCGCCAAAATTTGTTTCGCCTGCAAGGTTAAGCACGCTACCCTCCGGTACATTCAAGTTATGTAACAGCAATGAATTGAGTGCTGCATCGTCGGGACCGCCTATTAAAAGCACCTGCGCATTACGTTCGTGAACAAGTTTATAGACGATTTCTCTATAGCGTTCAATAGGCCAGCGTTTCGCGGTCAGTTCCATACCTGGATTGCTACCGCCACCAATGAAGACGGCAACGAGCAGATGTGAATTGTCAGGCGCGAACGGCACATGTTGTTGCTCGGCTTCAGTTGGCACAAAGCGCATGTAGGGATGATTAACGACTAGCTTGAGAGCGTGCGCAAGATCGAGGTAAATATCGGCCTGATGTTGCAGGTGTTCGGGCGAAGAGGAGACGGTGACACGATCTGTCAATGAAAAACCACGTCCGAGGCTATCGGGTCCAACGCGACGCGGAACATTAGCTAACCACGGTAAGAGCGTTAACATCGGTGAGCGGTCAAGCACAAACGCAAGGTCAAAGTGCTTGCGACGCAGATGCAACGCCAGCAGAAGGTAGTTTCGCAAAGTATAATGTCCAGCAATACCAACTGTACCGCAGTCTATCACGTTAGAAACGGCTGGCACATGTTCTACAACCACTTTCGACCACGTACCCGCGACATACGTGATTGTCGCGTCAGGGTAGTTGTGCCGAATAACGTCTAAGAGGGGCGTAGTCATGAGCAGGTCGCCGAGGCAACATGGTTTTATTACTACAATCGAACGTGGACAGTTCCAAGCACGCTGCACAAAAGGATGCTGTATAGCGTCGAAAAGCGCAAACGGAATGCGTAGAAACAAGCAGAGAGCGGTAATAATATGTTGACGCACTATGAGTTTCCTTCATCATGAGATGTGTCCTGTCGTGTTGATTCTGCTTCTGGAGCGCGTCTTGTGGCTTGGTCTGCGACATCGAGGACTGTTCTTTCGCCCTCGACCCCTTCGCTAATATTACCACGAACCGTTGGCTGATATGCTGAGTTATTGACATGTACAGGCATACCACAATTGTGGCAGAAGGCATTGCCAGGAATCAGATGCGCTTGACACGTATCACATTGTGTTTGTTCCACTGTGGTGAGTGTCATTCGCATTGTTTCGAGTGAACTGACCGTGAGCGGCTCAACTCCTGGTGGTGGTGGTGGGACAAGTGCTGGAAGCGTGCTATCGTAGGGCTGATATGCTGGTTGTGTGTATGCAACGGTAGAAGCAGGTTGAACTGCTTGCGTACCTGAATTGCTTTGATTGTGCATCAGTTTCAGTTCGCTTTGTACTTGTGCGAATTGTTGCTGTGAAGTTTGCAATGCCTGGCAAAGAACAAGAAGCTCACTCTGAGTAAGCTGTCCGTTTTTGAAAAGCTCCATTGCAGTCCCAATGATAGCATTCTGCTGTGTTTCTGTTTGTTTCGATAATCCTTCAAGAGTCGCGCGAAGACGTTGTATTTTGGCAATGCGACCAGCCTCATGCGTCGCTTTCTCCAGGCCGCGTTGCACAGAGTCCCAGATGTTCATCATTTTTCCCTCGTAGCCTATGCCCTTATTTCACAGACAAATTATAGCAGAGCATGTCTATGAAGTCGAGATGATGAAACAAATAGCCTACCATGTAGTACAAGGGCACCCGCAAGGGGATGCCCCTCCCATA
>CAXUIS010000239.1:0-8559 GCA_964250915.1 uncultured Ktedonobacteraceae bacterium
CGAACGGCAGCGGGCGCCCTTGCCCCACCCACATCAAGATTGACACAACTTGACGGGCACATAATGCTTGCCGCCCTCGCCGACATTGACCATTGGGCGAGGGCGTCATGAATTATGTCCCCTACGGAACATTTTTACGAAACTTCATCTATATGCTTGAATTGCAATACGTTCGGTTATCAGCTATACTGAACCGAAAAATTGTTAGGGTATAAGGTACAAAAATGACTACGAACACTTCTCAGTCGCTTCCTAACTTGGACGACATGCTGCAATCGCTTTTGCTCGTTGAAGAGGGCGAGCATGAGTTTGAGGATGGCGCGGATGTAAAAGAATTGCGCCACCTCTTTTTTCCGGTGACGCGCCACAATATCTATTTTAATCACGCGTCGAGCGGTCCACTGCCGAGTCCTGTTGCACGTTCGATACATGAATATGTGGACGACTACCGCGATTTCGGCGGTATTCACAAGGATCGTTGGGAAGAGTACGAACGTGGCGCACATCGTCGCCTTGCTTCTCTCATTCATGCACGTTCTGAGCAGATTGCGCTTACTGCTAGTACAGGCGATAGCCTTACGCATATCGCACAAGGCTTACAGTGGCAAGAGGGCGATACCATTATTAGTGCCGAAGGCGAGTTTCCCACAAATATCTATCCGTGGCTCAATCTACAACCTCAAGGCGTCAAACTGCATATCGTTCCAACACACAATGCCCGTATCGTGCCAGAGGATGTTTTTGCAGCTATCGACGAACACACCAAGCTAGTCAGTCTCAGTCTTGTTGAGTTTGCAACGGGATACCGCAACGATATTGCTACCATCGTAGCTTACTGTCATGAGCGCGGTATACTCTGCGGTATTGACGCAATGCAGGCGTTGGGGGCATTGGATATAGATGTACAGGCACTGAATGTAGATTTTATGGCAGCAGCAGCCCACAAATGGTTACTGGGTCCACAAATGTGTGGCATTCTCTATGTTGCTGACTCCCTACTTCCGAAACTGAATACGCCGCGTCGTGGATGGTTCAGCGTTGAGCAACCCTTTGACTTTTTCAATCTCACTCAACCACTCAAAACAGGCGCGGGACGTTTCGAGCCGAGCAAGCCTAATAGTCTTGCGATCATCGGTGTTGATGCCGCGCTCGGAGTATTCGAGAGCATTGATGGCGGCATGCAAGCGGTAGAGGCACGTATTCTTGGCTTAACACACCATGCAATTGCAGGTCTGGAGCGTCTTGGTTATCCTGTTGTTTCTCCGCAGGAACAGAACGAACGATCGGGTCTCGTTTGCTTTCGTACTCACCCAGAGCGACAAGAGCAGACGGTAGAGCAAATTGTAGATATGCTGGCAAATCGTCGTATCTATGTTGCCGCCCGTGGCGATGTAGTGCGTATCTCGCCGCATTTTTACAATACACCAGCAGAAATAGATGTGCTTCTTGAAACGCTGGAAGAGATATATATATAACCTTTTGATTATGTGTATAATCACATCCTCTTACTCATAATCATGGCTTTCTTGTGTAAAAGCATGGTATCCTTGCTACAGAGCATAGCGGAAGTATGAAATTCTCTGTTCACACATTAGTCTAGCTTTATACCATGAAAGGAACGCACATCATGACAAACGGTCAACAATCTACAGACTTTACAACGCAGTGGGAGACCGATCCGCGCTGGCAGGGCATCAAACGTCCCTATACTGCGGAGGACGTTCGCCGCCTACAAGGTTCAGTGCAAATTGAGTATACGCTGGCACGACTCGGTGCGGAACGTCTATGGGATTTGTTACATAAAGAGCCGTATGTCGCAGCATTAGGCGCGTTGACCGGAAATCAAGCTGTGCAGCAAGTCAAGGCTGGCCTACAGGCGATTTATTTAAGCGGCTGGCAGGTCGCGGCAGACGCCAATCTCGCGGGTCAAATGTATCCTGACCAGAGCTTGTATCCCGCCAATAGTGTGCCTAGCGTGGTCAAGCGCATCAATCAGGCATTGCAACGTGCTGACCAGATTCAGACCGCCGAGGGCAAGGGCGATACCTACTGGTATGCACCAATTGTGGCAGATGCCGAGGCAGGCTTTGGTGGTCCACTCAATGTGTTCGAGATGATGAAGGCGATGATTGAGGCTGGTGCGGCTGGCGTCCATTTTGAGGACCAGCTTTCCTCTGAGAAAAAATGCGGACATATGGGTGGCAAGGTGCTTATTCCCACCCAATCCGCGATTAAGCACCTTGTGTCGGCACGGCTCGCGGCAGATACGATGGGAACGCCAACGATTATTGTCGCACGAACCGATGCGAATGGTGCAAACCTTATTACAAGCGATATTGACTCAACCGATCACCGCTTCCTAACTGGTGAGCGTACGGCTGAGGGCTTTTTCCGCACACGACAGGGTATCGAAGCAGCCATCGCACGTGGTATCTCCTATGCACCCTATTGTGATTTGATCTGGTGCGAGACCTCGGAACCAAATCTGCAAGAGGCACAACGTTTCGCGGACGAGGTACATGAGCAGTTTCCAGGGAAATTGCTAGCTTATAATTGTTCGCCATCGTTCAACTGGCGTAAGAAGCTTGATGAGGAAACCATCGCACACTTCCAGCAGACGCTCGCCAAGATGGGTTACGCGTTTCAATTTATCACGCTCGCAGGTTTCCACGCGCTGAACTACAGCATGTTTGACCTGGCACTTGGCTACAAACAGTATGGTATGACAGCTTACTCGAAATTGCAACAAGCCGAATTTGGCATGGAAGAGCGAGGGTATACCGCGACCAAACATCAGCGCGAGGTGGGTACAGGCTACTTCGACGAGGTCGCACAGGTCATCTCTGGTGGCACATCTTCAACCACCGCCCTAGCGGGTTCAACCGAGGAAGAACAATTCCACTAGGTCCGGTAGGGGCAGCAATTCATTGCGCCCAAAGATGGGTGGGAAGGGGTTCACGTCGAGGTAATGAATCGTTGCCAACACGTTGCCCCACCACGACCCCCATCTTTGGGCGCAATGAATTGCTGCCCCTACCGACAATTTCCGGCATCTTCAAAATATGAGATAATATTGATAAACAGGATAGATGCCCTTTTTCATTGTCGAAAGGAGTTTTTGTTATGACAAGTCCAACACAGTATGCACAGGGAATTGAGATTTCGGCAGAGGTGACGCCCGAATTTGCGGAGATATTGACGTCGGAGGCGATGAGTTTTGTGGCAACGCTTGCACGTGCATTCGAGGCGCGACGCGAGGAGTTACTCGCAAAACGTGAGCAGCGTCAAGCCGAACTTGATGCAGGCAAGAAGCCGGATTTCCTAGCGGAAACTGCTCACATTCGGCAAGGAACATGGACGGTTGCACCTATACCAGCCGATTTGCAGGATCGACGCGTCGAGATTACGGGTCCAGTTGAGCGTAAGATGGTCATCAACGCGCTCAATTCAGGTGCGAAAATGTTTATGGCGGACTTTGAAGATTCACACGCACCGACATGGGATGCCACTATTCAAGGCCAAATTAACCTACGGGACGCGATAGAAGGCACCATTACATTCAGCAATCCAGAGGGTAAGGCGTACAAACTCAATGACAAAGTAGCAACACTCCTGGTACGTCCACGTGGCTGGCACCTCAATGAGAAACACGTCCTCATTGATGGAAAGCCAATCTCTGGCGGCATCTTTGACTTTGGGCTGTATTTTTTCCATAACGCGAAACGTTTGTTGGCGAAGGGAAGCGGCCCCTATTTTTACCTGCCAAAATTAGAGGGACATCTTGAGGCACGTTTGTGGAACGATATCTTTGTGTTAGCACAACAGGAACTGGGTATTCCCAACGGTACCATTCGTGCAACAGTCCTGATTGAAACCATCCTGGCTACGTTTGAGATGGATGAAATTCTGTATGAGTTGCGCGACCATTCGGCTGGTTTGAACTGTGGACGCTGGGACTACATTTTCAGTGCCATCAAGAAATTTCATCAGGACCCCAATTATATTCTGCCAGACCGCTCACAGGTGACGATGACGGTTCCTTTTATGCGCTCCTACTCGCTGCTCTTAATCCAGACGTGCCACAAGCGCAACATTCATGCGATGGGTGGTATGGCGGCACAGATTCCGATAAAGAATGATGCAAAGGCCAACGAGGAGGCTCTGGCGCGTGTGCGTGCCGACAAGCACCGTGAAGCTACGGATGGGCATGATGGTACATGGGTAGCGCATCCTGGTCTGGTAGCAATAGCAATGGAAGAGTTCGATGCTGTGATGAAGGGGCCAAACCAGATTGACCGCAAGCGAGAGGATGTGCATGTTACTGCCGCCGACTTGATCGCGGTGCCAGAGGGAACGATTACCGAGGCTGGTTTGCGTAACAACATTAGCGTGAGCCTGCAATATATGGAATCCTGGTTGCGTGGCAATGGCTGTGTGCCAATCTTCAATTTGATGGAGGATGCGGCAACAACCGAGATTGCGCGTTCGCAAATTTGGCAGTGGTTGCATAATTCTAAAGCTGCACTTGACGATGGACGCAAAGTAACGGCAGACCTGTTTCATCAGTTGATGACGGAGGAACTGGACAAGATTCAAACAGCTATCGGCAAACAGGAATATGCGAGCCGAAGATTCCAGACGGCTTCTGAGTTAATTGACAAGATTATCATGGACGATCAGTTCGTGGAGTTCTTGACGTTACCGGCATATCAGTATCTCAACTAACACAATACAAAATCAGGTCAATGGGCACTTGCCGCCAAAGGCGGCAAGTGCCCATTGACCTGATTTTGTATTGTGTTACAGCTCTAGGCTCTTCTCTTTGACAATGCCTGTGACGCGCTCGATAAATTGCGTCAGGGGCATAGCTTTGAGGTCAACATTTGTACGTAGACGTACGGATGCAGCTTCAGCTGCCGCCTCTTTATCACCAACGACGAGCATGTATGGTATCTTCTGCATCTGTGCATCGCGTATCTTCGCGTTCATACGCTCACCACGACCATCGACTTCGGCTCGTACGCCTGCGGCTTTAAGCATCTTCACCACCTTATTTGCATACTCATGATGACGGTCAGCGATGGGAATGATCATCGCTTGTACAGGTGAGAGCCAGACAGGAAAGGCTCCTGCAAAGTGTTCGATAATCAACGCCAGGAATCGTTCCGTCGAACCCGTGACAGCACGATGAATCATGACCGGACGATGAGCTAGTCCATCCTCACCAATGTACTCAAGCTCGAAGTTCTCTGGCTGCACAAAGTCAAGCTGAATCGTCGGTCCCTGCCACTCACGACCAAGGGCGTCATGCACCATGATATCTATCTTTGGACCGTAGAATGCTGCCTCGCCGATGCCCACTTCATACCCAATGCCTTTACTATCAACCGCGTTACGTAGCGTACGCTCTGCCTCTTCCCATACCTCGTCACTACCCACATAATCGCTCTTTTTCTGCGGGTCACGTAACGAGAGACGCACCGAGTAGTCCGATAAGCCATACGTTTTAAAGACTTCCAACGTTAGATTAAAGGCGTTATCAAACTCTTCCTGAATCTGGTCTGGACGCATGAATACATGTGCGTCGTCCTGCGTCAGACTACGCACACGCGCAAGACCCGTCAATGCACCCGCTTTTTCGTAGCGGTAGAGCGTGGCGAATTCGGCATAGCGTACGGGTAGTTCGCGGTAGCTATGCATTTGTGCTTTGTACATCAGAATATGATGAGGACAGTTCATCGGCTTGAGCAGGTAGGAGTCATCTTCTGATTGCTCTTGCTCACCTTTCATGACGGGAAACATGTCCTCACGGTACGTGTACCAGTGCTTCGACGTTTTGTACAGGCTCACCTTGCCGAGGTGTGATGTCCACACATGTTGATAGCCATAGTTTTCTTGCGTCGTGCGTACATAGTCTTCCATCAGGTGGCGCAGCATTTCGCCGCGTGGCAGAAACAAGGGAACACCCGCAGGTACCTCGTCACTAAAGACGAACAATTTAAGCTCGCGTCCAAGCTTGCGATGGTCGCGCTTCTGTGCCTCTTCGAGTCGCCACAGGTACTGGTCGAGTTCCTCCTGCGTGAACCATGCCGTGCCGTAGATACGCTGCAACATCGGACGCCGCTCATCACCACGCCAGTAGGCACCCGCGACACGCATCAATTTGATAGGACCGATATCGCCCGTTGATTCGACGTGTTGTCCTCGGCATAGGTCAAGAAACGTATTTTGGCGTTCCATGCCAACTTCCTCGTCGGTCAAGTTCTCGATGAGTTCGACTTTGTACGGCTGATCTTTCTCATGAAAGTACTTGAGTGCCGTTTCACGAGGCCAGCTATCGTGAATAAAGGGATAATTGCCCGCGATGATGCGCTGCATACGTTGCTCGATATCGGGTAAGTCATCGGGCGTTAGTGAGCGTGGCAAGTCAAAGTCATAATAAAAACCGTCTTCAATGGCAGGTCCAATAGCAAGCTTTGCCTCTGGGAATACTTCCAGCACCGCCTCCGCCATCACATGTGCGGCAGAGTGTCGCATACGCTGTATTGGTGTGTAGTTGACTGCGTTTTGCAGTTCCATTTCTACTGACATAAGCGTTCGGCCTTTCTGTTCTGATACAGGTTACATGTCAGGAAGCAGGGAGACCGCAAGGGTCTCCCTGCTTCCTACAAGAAAATGACAATAAAAAAGCCCTCTCATCCCTCATTGGGACGAAAAGGCGCGTGACGCATGTTTCGTGGTTCCACCCAGCTTTCGCTTCTCTTAATTTACATGATATATCGTATTACGCTGGAAAGGGTGTGCTGAAGCAGACCCGTACAGGAATATTGCTCATCGAGAGAAGACGCTTGTGCAACTGTTAACGGAGTTGAGGCGTACACATTACTTGCTCTGTGTAGGCGCATGAGGGGTATTCTCTTCTTACCGATAGGAGCACTTTCAGCTGCTGGTGCTTCCTCTCTGAATATCGCTGGGAAGGAACATGTCTCACACATGCCATATAAAATTTTTGCTAGAACAAGCATACCATAGGGAAGATGTATTGTAAATAGTTCAACAAGCTTTAACTGATATTACCCGTATAGTATTGCTTACGCATCTCTACTACACAAATATGATGCTTTGACAAAGCTTATACAAGCGTAAACAAAGCGTGGACGGTGTCGCACAAGGTATGATATGCTAGCAAAAGCTATATAGAGTGTATGTTCTCCAATGTTTTTCGTGCTAGAGACAACAAGGACCGGAGAAAACATATGACGGTACAGGGGGGATTCATCGAAAAGCTTGATTTGGAGAAGTATTCGGATACACCTATGTTTAACACAAAGTCAGTCGTACAACAAACGGGTGTACCTGGACCGACACTCCGTGCGTGGGAACGCCGTTACACGCTCCTTTCACCAGAACGTGCAAATAACACGTACCGTTTGTATAGCGAACGAGACGTTGTCATGATTCGCTGGCTCAAAGAGCGTGTTGATGCTGGTATGGCGATCAGTCAGGCTATTGCGCTGTTTCGTCACAAATATGATGAGACACATAGTGAGAGTCCTTCCTCAAGTGAAATATCAAGTAAAGCGAGTATCGAGACACACTTTACCCCTCCCATAACAATCGAGTCAGATGCATCAGCAAATGTGGTACCATTACATAACGGGCAGAAACAGTCGGAATTTCCGACGATTTATAGTATGCGTCTGGTTCGAGAACGCCTTGTTGAGGCATTTAGCCAACTTGACGAGTCACTGGCAAGTATGATTATGGGGTCAATGCTAGCGATCTATCCACTGGATCAGATATGTATAGAGTTGATTACGCCAACGATGTGGCGAATCGGGCAACTATGGGCTGATGGAGAGATTACTGTGTCTGTGGAGCATTTTGCAAGTAACTTCTTTCGAGCCTTGCTTACGAACCTGTTTCAGGTGACGCCTATTCTTGCAGGTGCACCAATCGCTGTTGTCTGTTGTGCGCCAGGTGAACCACATGAATTAGCTCCGCTTATGCTGGCACTGTTTCTGCGCCGTAGCGGGATACGTGTTGTGTACCTGGGACAAAATATAGAGATTGAGGGCTTGTTACAAAGTGTGCGTAAGATATCACCAGCACTCATATGTGTTTCCTTGACGATGCCTGCGTATCTATCAGCACTGATAGAACTAGCGCATAAGATTGAGGAATTGCCGCAACCTCGTCCTGTCTTTGCCTTTGGTGGACAAGTCTTCATATATAATAGCCATGTGATTCCACAGGTTCCTGGAGTGTATCTTACAGGGGAATTGAAGACAATTGTTTCGCAGTTGCATACGATAATAGTAGCATAGTAAGACGTAGAGAATAAAACCGAGTGATTACGACATCTTCTACACGGACAAAAAGTTTTCCCTGGTATGGCTTTGTGGGCTTAACATTGTGCCTTGTCTCGTGGGCTTGCTCCTGGTTGCGCGTTGACCCATTATACCGCTATAGTTTCTTTCCGCTCTGGTTCGGCTATATTATTTTTATGGACGCGCTTGTGGTGATGCGTCACTCCGAGTCGCTTCTGACGCGTATGCG
>CAXUIS010000240.1:0-8539 GCA_964250915.1 uncultured Ktedonobacteraceae bacterium
GCATTGGCTATCTCGATGCCACAGGTCCTGAGTGTCACACTATCACAGACTTTGCGACCAAAGCCTTAGAAGCACTCGATATTATGCCAACGACACCACTGCGAGAAAAAGTTGATTTGAAGACGGTAGCAATCGCAGTAAAAAAGCTGTACAAACAGCAGCAGATACGTTCTGTGCTCTGCATCGACGAATTTGAAGGCTTTGGGCAACATAAAGAATTTGACCTGGACTTTCTCGCTGGTCTACGCTCGATGGCACAAGAAGGGCTTGTACTCATCACTGTCACGCGTACTTCACTGATGGATGTGGTAGTCAGTATCCTGGGTGAAAAGTCTCGCACTAGTCCCTTTTTCAACATCTTCTACACTCTTACGCTCAAACCCTTCGACACAAAAGACGCCGAAGCATTCGCTCAAGTCAAAAGCGTACAAGCAGGTTTCACTGAGCAAGAGCGTCAATATCTACTAGAGCGTTCAGTCGTATACGGACCAAATGGCACAAAACAATGGTATCCGCTCAAACTCCAACTCGTAGGTCGTATCCTGTTAAAGGATACGCAAGCAGCACAAACCGATCCAACACATTATCGTCCACAAGATGTACAGTACTGGCTAGATTTTGAGCAACGCATCAAAAATATGAGTTAGTAGTAAAGCTATGAATAATTCTGCTATATACGATTATCGCGCCCATTTTCCGTGAATGGGTGGAGCGAAACGTGTAGGGGGTTGTGTCAACAACGAGTCATCTATGAATAAGCATGGCTGTACATATATTTCACACGAATTTCATTGACGAGCAACCCTCCATACAGTATCCTATGCTGGAATACTTCACTGTGTTATGACAAACAGCCAAGGTAAACGGTGGAACAAATGAGCAGAATAGGTATATTTTGGTCGATGTGCTATGAGTAACGATGAAAAAATATATGCATGGCGCACGCTTCTAGGTCGGGTTGTCAACGACCCACACGAGCGGCAGCGCATCGCTCGCATGATCGGAATTAACAATGTCACGTTGACCCGTTGGGCAACCGACAAATCTAGTCCACGTATGGAAAGTCTGCACCGTCTGGTGCAAGCATTGCCCACCTATCGTCTCCAATTTCTTGAGTTGATTCCCGAAGAGTTCCCAGAGTTTTTGACCGAGGAGATTACAATAGAGGAGGTGGCGCAGGAAATTCCGTCGGCGTTTTATGAACGCGTGCTACAAGCATATGCCTCTAATCCCCCGCTATTGCGCTCCTCGTCAATCCGCATCACCATTATTCAACAAATGTTAGGCCAGCTTGATCCCATACCTGCTGGACTGGCAGTAAGTATCAGCGTATGTATGCCTCCCACCTCAGAGGGTGTAGTATGTAGTTTGCGTGAAGATATGGGACGCGGTACATCACCGTGGCATAGTCATTTGCGCAACAGTATAGGCTTCTTAGCCATCGAGTCGCCCCAAGGATACGCGGTCACGGAGGGTCATGCCGTCGTAGTACACAATAGTGATGAAAAGAGAACACTTTTTCCCACGCATGTCGTCGAGTGGGAAGAGAGCGCAATAGCATGTCCCTTGCTGCAAGCAGATCGTGTAGCGGGATGTCTCTATCTTTCCAGTCCCTTACAAAATTACTTTCTGCAAACGCTACAAGATGTGATTACAAGTTATGCTAATCTATTACTTCTCAGCTTCGAGCCATGTGACTTTTTCAAGGTTGGACAGATCGCGTTGGGCATTATGCCAACTCACGATGTACAACAAACATATCTACATCACTTTCAGCATCGTGTCACGCACTATATGCGTACAATGCATGGTGGTAAACCTCTTTCACGATTGGAAGCGGAGGCAAAGGTGTTACGCGATTTAGAAGATGAATTGTTGCGTTTAGGCCGTGAAACGAGATAGAACAGGAGTAGAACATGACACAAGCACACGATTTTCAGGGACAGACTGAGAATACCTATCTCTTAGATGCTGAAAGTGCGCTGGAGATGGCACGTCTCCTCGATCAAGATAGAGTGATGACAAAAGGCATGGGTGGTGTCTTGTCAGAGCAAGAAGATGCTAACCTTCCTGGTGTTACGCGTATCCTGGACATTGGATGTGGTCCTGGCGGTTGGGTCAATGAAGTAGCACAACAATATCCACGCATCGAAGTTACCGGTATTGATATCAGCAAGAACACAATCAATTACGCGAAGGCACATGCACAGGTACGGAAGCTAAACAACGCTCATTTTGTGGTGATGAACGCACTGAAACCGCTAGACTTTCCTGACGCATCCTTTGACATCGTGAACATGCGTACTGTTGTCGGCTTTGTGCCACTCGCTCAATGGATTCCATATTTGACGGAGTGTAAGCGCGTATTACGCCCAGGAGGAATACTGCGTCTCACTGAGGGTGAGTATGGTTTCACGAACAAGCCTATGCTTGAACAATTTATGGCGCTACTGAACATCGCACAACATAAAGCAGGACGTAGCTTTTCTCCAACCGGACACACCGCAGGAATGATTACAATGTTGCGCCCACTGCTCAAACAAATTGGGATGCAAAATATTCAAAGCAAGCCACATATCATCGACTACTCCTTCGATATGGAGGCACACGAAGAAGGGCTAGAAGATATAAAATTCGCGCTTGAACTTGTGCAACCGCTCTTGCTCGGCACAAAGGTTATCACCTCCGAAGCATACGCAGAAATGCACGCGCAAATATTGGAGGAGATACAAGCAGAAGATTTTAGTGGTCTCACGATTATGCTCACCGTGTGGGGCGAGAAACCCTGATTGGTTAAGTTCGTGAAGGGATAAGGGAACATGACAGGGGCAGAGCACCTGTCACTGCTATACACGGACTCGCATGGCTTCGCCCCGCAGGGGGACAATATAGTAGTGACAGGTGCTCTGCCCCTGTCATGTCGCCCACCAAGCCGATATATGGATTAGTTGGAGTCAACGGGCTTGCTCCTGCTATGTTGACGAAATATTCCAGCAATTACCATTCGTACTTTGCTCATTGCTTCGTTCTATAAAATAGTATATATTTGCACGGATTATATCTAACGAAGGAGTTTCTCATTGCATGCGTAAGCCTTTACATGGGATAAGTTCTATTTTCTTAACGCTTCTAGCTCTTAGTGTCTTTTTCTTCGCCCTTACTGCATCATTTGCACAAAATACAAGATCAAAACCTGATTTTCTCTATGACTCACATGGTTTTGGCCTACATGGAAGTGTACACGCACTCCCGCGTAGCTCTGGATTGCTTTCACCGGATGCACTAATAAGCACAAGTATTGCGAGTTCTTCAAACTGGTCTGGCTTTTACGTTGGAACTGGCTCAGGAAGTGGCTTCAAGCAAGTTACAGGAAACTGGAGCACCCCCTGTATGTCAGGGCCTGTTAATAATAACCATTTAGTCGCGCAATGGGTTGGTATTGGTGGCATCTATGGAAGTCAGAAATTGCTGCAAGTGGGAACCGCTCTGCTTACTGATGGGCGTTTCCACCTCTTCTATGAGTTATTTCCAAATCCGCCTGTGATTAATGGTAAGGGCTTTAGTTGCGCAAATGCATTTACTGCTGAGGTGGATTACAATTTTGTGAGCATAGGGAAAAATAAAAATCATATCTTTATCAAAAATCTCTCGACAGGCTTTACGCTTAATTATATTGTTCCTGATGGTCAGTTCAAACCTGATATGCAAAGTGCAGAGTGGATTGATGAGCGTCCGAGCTGTAGTAGCAGTTTGACCGATCTCGCTAACTTTCACTATAGTAGCTGGACGAATCTACACGCAAGAAGCAATACAAAGAGTGGAGGTCTTTTGAGTATCGGTTCCTTCGCCAATAGCGCGCTTGTGATGCAAGATAATAAACATCATACGCTAGCAAAACCGGATAGTCTCAACGCCAACAACACGTTCAAAGATCGCTGGTACAATGCCGGTAGCGATGGTCATTGTTAAAAGAAACAAAACGCGATGTGTAAAAGTGCATCACGTTTTGTTTCTTTGCACTAGTTTCTGCTTAAGCGGGAATCATCTCGTTGGGGTTGAGAATATACTTTCGTGCGGCTCCCTTGTCGAAGTCTTGGTAGCCTTGGGGCGCATCGTCTAGTTTGATGACCGTAGCGTTGACAGCCTTAGCGATCTGTACTTTGTCGTTGAGAATTGCCATCATCAATTGATGATGATAACGCATCACAGGACATTGACCAGTTGTGAACGTCAGGGACTTGGCCCAACCAAGGCCAATACGTATGCCAAGTTGACCAGTTTGAGCATTCGCATCAATACCACCTGGATCACCCGTTACATAGAGACCTGGAATACCAACCTTGCCAGCAACCTGAGTGATAGTCATAACATCGTTTAGCACAGTTGCAGGTGCCTCTGTTGCACCATGACCATGACCTCGTGCCTCAAAGCCCACGCAGTCAACGGCGGCATCAACCAATGGCTCACCAACAATTTGAGCAATCTTATCAGCAAGATCGCCACTCGTCGAGAGATCAACGGTTTCACAACCAAAACTCTTTGCCTGTGCTAAACGATCAGTATTCATATCGCCAACGATCACAACGGCTGCTCCCAACAACTGTGCTGCGGCAGCACAAGCGAGGCCAACAGGTCCTGCACCAGCAATGTAAACCGTTGAGCCTGTGGTCACACCGGCGGTGAACGCCCCGTGATAACCTGTTGGGAAGATATCCGATAGCATGGTTAAATCTTTAATCTTTGCTATAGCTTGATCACGGTCGGGAAATTTCAGCAGGTTCCAATCAGCATAAGGAACCATAACATACTGGGCCTGCCCGCCAATCCAACCACCCATGTCTACATAGCCATACGCAGCTCCTGGTCGCGCTGGATTGACGTTGAGACAAACGCCAGTGTTGCCAGTCTTGCACATACGACAACGACCACAGGCAATATTAAACGGCACGGAGACGAGATCTCCTACTTTCAGGAACTGAACGTCACTTCCCGCCTCAATTATTTCACCAGTGATCTCGTGACCTAACGTCTGACCCTTAGGAGCAGTGGTACGACCACGTACCATATGCTGGTCACTTCCACAAATATTTGTGGCGACGACCTTGAGGATAACACCATGCTCAGCTTTGCGGACGTTACCTGGCACACCTGCTGGTATTTCTAGCTTGGGATATTCAATACCCTGTACGGCAACTTTTCCTGGTTCTACGTAGACGACGCATTTATTGTCTGCCATGTCGTTCTCCTTCTCTTCGGTGAGAATAGATGTGCTTATAAGCATATGAGAAGGTTTGTGTGGAGTGAGGAAAGAGTCTCATGTACGCTTCAGCACATATGTTTCGTCTTCTTCAAAAGTCTACCTTGACGTTTAGTTGACGCTACACTAACTTCATGTACATAGACGCACTACAAGCTCGAAGAATTTTCGCCTGTGCTTTTAGTGATAGTATCGCGGTATGTGGAGTTTGAGTACGCGGGTGCATTTGTCCACCTGCTATGTATAACATAAAAAAAGGGGTCTTGTCAATCGAAAATTTTGCTGGAAATATACGTATATAGTTTCCTACAAGATAGCTGTGATAGATAAAAAGAAGTTCGCAATAATGCATTATTGCGAACTTCTTTTTATCTATTATGCTTATTGCTTATTGGTAGCGTCCTCGTCATCCTCTTCAGTGATGTTGTAAGGCGGGACTTCAACGGGTACACGGTAGCCACCACCGTAAGTTGTATTCGTGGGTGGTTGCTCTGTGGGTTGTGCAGGCGTTAAGAGATCGTTCGAGATAGCCTTGACCAAGCGCTCGATGCGCTCCCAGCGTGCGGGATAGCGATCGGCATAGAATTTCTCGCGGCCTTCAGCATCATAGGCACAGAAAATGTATTCTTGATTGCCATAGCGGTAGTTGACACGCGTGTAGGGAATACGGACAAGTTCAACAACCTGCAACGTAGCGCGTGATGCGGATTGTGCGCTATCGTTCGGTTGCAGAGGTTTTGTAGTACTGCGTTGCTTCTCCTGACGCTCTGCACTAACAAGTGCCACAGCTGTATTCCATACATCCATCGGCACATCGTTTGGCGCGACATCAGGCAAGAATGCATCGTCTACTTCGGCGTTGTACACCAGTTCACCGCCTGCGTTGAGGAGTTGTTGTTGCGGAATAACACTCTCACCAACGATACGTGTTTGTACATTGAGATCGAAGCGTCGCGCAATCTCGCGGTGACGCACAACCTTGCCTGTACCACCACAGTTGGCGCACAGCGACATTTTTGTCCCTTCGCACGTTGCGCATACACGTTTACCGTTGCCACAGGTACAATCTACCTCACCGTTAATACAATCAGGGCAAGGCACTGTAGCTCCCTTGCTGGCGGGATCAGCATCGACAGGATTGGGAATCGGCACACCTTGCTGGCGAATGGTCTCGAACACGTCCGATACTCTCTCGCCAACCGAAGTAGCAACATTCTCAGCCTGTTTCTGCAAGAAGGGTTTCTTCTCTCCAACCGTCCAGTCAGCTACATAGCCACGTCCGCGACAAGTGGTACATTTCTTTTTTGTGCGACCCTTACATTCAGGGCAGACAATCCAGCCACGTCCATTGCAAGAAACACAGAGTGTTCGACCCGTTCCATTACAGGTCATACACGCGGCAACTTCTTCCAAGCCTTCTAGTTTAGTATGGCTAGTGGGTGCCTTGAGACTCGTCACCTCTGGCAACTCGTAGTCCCATACAGGCAGAATTGGTTGAGGTTTATTCGTAGCCGAACGTCCCGTGTATGGCTCGGTGACAGACTCCATAGCCCGTGTCTCCCAGCGTGTTTGTACCGTGACCTCCCATACCTCATCATTGTGTGATGAAACGATATCCATATAGGTACCAAGGTCTTTTGCGACACGCCAGTTCTCGTTACTCCACAGGTTAGCAAGTTGACGAATACGCTGCTCATCAAGACTTGTCGCCTGATGTGGCGCGGGTGCTGTTTGGGCCTGTTGCCAATAACCACCAGCCTTATCGACGACCCGCTTGATACGCTGCTGGGCCTCATTCGCGCTTTGTGTAAAGGCTTTTCTAATCTCTTCTAACCGCTTGTCTACCTCTTCTTTATTTGGCTGGCCCTGCTTAAATAGTGGGTCCTGTGGCTCCCAATTATCACTCATTTTAAATGTGCCTCCTGAATATATCTATCGTCAATATATAATATTTTTGTTGTTATTATCTATACGAGATACGGATAAGCAGGTTGTATGGTTCAATAGAAGAGAAAAACACAACAAGGTGGAAGTGGCAACGCCATTTCCACCTTGTTGTGTTTTTCTCTTTATGACAAGAACTTATTCGTATACATCGCGTCGAAGTTCAAGCTTTTCACCGTCTTGCCAGATGCATCTTGCACACCGCCGGAGTTGAGAATAAATTCTGGATATCCGTGCCATGCCTCGGCGTCCTGCATACCCCACTTGCGTCCAGTATCGACATAGCGGGGGCTGAGGTACTGCTGGCTCTCCAGTACCAAGCCTGTATCGGGAAAGGTTCCTTTAGGAGCTTCAGTAATCAGGTCTTGTGCGGACTCCTGAACATGGGTACGTGCATAGCCATAGCCTTTCTCTGTTGCTGCCATGAAGCGACGCAACAGGTCTGGCTTCTGCTGAATTTCGGTAGGACTACTGATAATGTTCGGCGTATAGTAGTCGGCAACTCCGTAATCTGTGATGGGAAAGATATTGAGTTGTGTACCCTGACGTTGCGCTTGAATAACTTCCCATCCCTCAAAAACCCAGGCAAAATCAACACGTTTCGACTGTAGCGCTTGCATCGCATCCACATTGAGCGTCACATTTTTAAATTTTCCCTGTCCACCATCATGCTTGATAATCTCGCTGACAACCGCACTTTCGTAGGGTGCGCCAAAACCGCCATAGACTTTCCCATCTAATTGACTCGGACGTGTGATACCAGAACTTTTTAGCGTCACAAGAGCCGAGGTGTTATGCTGCATAATTGCCGCGATAGAGACAACAGGCTGGTTGACTGCCGCGTCCGCAACAATGCTTTCAGTAGAACTGATACCCACATCAGCCTTACCACTACTCACCAGGACATCAGGAGTTACATTGCTCGAATATGGAAGCAGTGTGAGATCAATACCCTGATCCTTATACCAACCATTCTTTAGCGCGACATAGATGCCTGTATGGTTCGTATTCGGTGTCCAGTCTAATGCTAGCTGCATCTTTGTGAGCTTTTGAGGTCCATGTGCTGTAGACGTTGTTGTATTGCTACGCTGTTGTTGTACGAGAAACGCACCAACAACAGCGAGGATCAAGAGTACTGGAATACCAATACTCAAGCCTAGACGAGTACGAGAGTTCATCAGTTAATCCTTTCTGTGTGCAAGAACATGCACCATACAAGCAAGGGCACCCGCAAGGGGATGCCCCTCCCATACACGAACATGCATATGGAACGACGTTGTATAGGAGGGGCATCCCCTTGCTTTCAACAGTAGGTTTTTTGGAAAGGTACCAAAAGAT
>CAXUIS010000241.1:0-8527 GCA_964250915.1 uncultured Ktedonobacteraceae bacterium
CATCAAGGTGATCGCCCCCTGGCGCGAATGGGACCTGACCAGCCGCACCCGGCTGATCGAGTTCGCCGCGGCGCACCCGCTCCCCGTCGCCCCCGCCCCCCCCCGCGCGGCGCCCCGGACACCCCCCCCCCCCCAGCCCCGCATCCATGGGGCCCCAACACGACGCGCCATAGCGTAACTCCTGACGAGGAGCCGCCCAATACCATTGAACGTCGCCCCGTCATGGTTTGGTATTGTGTAGCGATGCGCTGTATAGTTTCTTGTACACCACGACGAGCAAGAACGGCTACGGTGCCTCCACTTCCACCGCCTGTAATTTTCGCACCATACAGGTGCGCTTCCGGGCCAGCCTGCCGCACCAGTTCAACTAATGTATTCGTTCCGTCCGAACCCAAGCCACATGCACTGTAACTCGCGTGCGACTGATACATGAGTTCGCCGAGCCGCAACAGTTGCTCTTCGCTGACATCTTTCTCACCAAGCAAGCCACGGAAGAGACTTACACGAGCATGTTCATAAATAGGATGCGCGGTAGATTGACGGACCGCATAGGTTCGTCGGGGATCGACTCGCGTGACAAGATCGGTGAAACCACCATAACGCGTCAAAAATGTCTCACCATCAAGCATGATCGGAACATGTTCACGATAGGCTGTCTCCCATAACGATGGTGCAATGTTCGCTAGATAGCCATGCCAGCGCGGATCATCAATAAGCACGTGTCCTTGCTCCTGTAATCTCACAGCTAGTCCGGCTTGCTCTGCGATAATACGATAGCCCATGAACGCACCAACGCGTACCGACCCATAATCTGCCCCTGTTACAGCATGACGAATGCCTGAATCAATGCCCCACACTTCAATCTCTGACGGAAGTGTCACAGTTGGCTGCAATTCAGCAGGCTGGCAGAGTAAAGCCAGCAGGCTGTGTTGTTCGCCACATGCGGCAGTCATCTGATCCATAATGCCACAGGGCGCACTCACGATATAGTTCTCGACTCTCTGACAGAGTAACGCAATCTCGCGCCTCTCAAGATGCAAGCCACTAACCGCACATACTGCCTGCATCGTAGCAACTTCCAGCGCGGCGGACGAACTGACACCCTTACCAATTGGTACATCGGATGCGATAAAGATGCGCAAACCATGCTCAAATATGACGCCATGTTCTCTGTGCAACAGCACAAGCACGCCCGCAACATAGGCTATCCAAGCACTTTTTGGGTCTGCGGTAAGCAGTGCATGCGCCTCGGCATATTCCAGGGGCGTATCATCAGGGTAAAGCACGTCCAGGGGCAATGATACAGCAGCATCTTCCTCTCTATTTTCTTCGGTCATGCTCCATAGGACAATATGAGCTTCGGATGTCGGCTGTATAGCAACAAATGTTGCTGCCGCGAGTGGCAATTCTAGCACCAGTGAACCCGAATAATCGGCGATGCCACCCATCACATCGAGTCGTCCTGGGGCACGAGCCAGTACAAGCGGCGTGTTAGGCGAGAAGAAATCCGTATGAGCGTTCAACACGCCTAAAAAACGCTCGACATCCGGTAATACAGTAGGTTCAGAGGATTCAATGTGCCACATCGTCGTTCACTCCATCTATTAGTATTTCAAAGGATTCAGCAGGGCTAGGGCACCCGCAAGGGATGCCCCTCCCATACACGCACTATTCTCTACGCACTCTCGTCGTATGGGAGGGGCATCCCCGAAGCCGCATTCGGGGAATGATGAAGGCAGCGGGTGCCCTTGTCCCAATTCAGTCCTTATGTTATCCCCGCGGGCCTATAGAGTTGCCAAAAGATTGTGTTCATGAAAAAGTGCACGCAATATTAGGTTGACTTGCTGATAGATATGCTCATTGGCATAGCCCAGCCAGGACACACCTGTTGTCACATCGAGAGGTGCCGCAAGCCTCTCCCCATACTCATTCGTTACAAGAATACCAGCCTCACGTGCGATGAGTTCGGTACATAGATCGTAGGGATGGCAAGCGAGACGCAATTCTTGCCCACGTCTACGCATCTCAGCGGCCATAAGTGGACGAATATCAGCGATCCAGCGATCATGCCCCATCAACAATTCGTAGAGTTGCCCACCTGTACAGATATATTGATCCTCGAATGCCTGTGCCTTGCCTGACTCTCCTGGCCCAAGTACGCGCGTCACAAGCTCATCATCAATCGCGGCTAGCTCGGCACGTCCACCTGGAAAGAAACGCGAGATATTGCCATAGCCTTGTGCAATCGTCGTTGCACGTGATGGTTGCGGCAGAAGCGATTGACGTTCGCCAGTAAGACGATTATATCGTTCGCCCTGTACTCCCTGTCCAGCAATAGCCCAGAAGCTATCGCTGAGGTGCTGCTTTACTAACGGAATCTCTGTTTGTAGCGCAAGTTCGATGTCTGTCAGATTGGTTGCGGAACCTCGATTTAGTGCAACACCCGTCAATATCCATGCTGACCGCTTCTGATACATCAATCCACGTGTACCATCTATCGGGTCGATGATAACACGTAATTGGGCAGTTGCGGGGTCTGTGCTCTGTGGAAACGTCGTCAGCCCATCCTCATGTAGTCCTTCCGCGATAAGCACAAACGAGAAATCTTGTCCTAAGTCAGCGAAATGTGTTAGTAAGACCTCTTCCGAGATACGATCAATTGCAAATATTGTATCGCCCGCCTGCTCTGCCACGATTGCTGCAAGTTGCTCAATCGCGTTTTGCTCACAGGTTGCGACAACAGCATCACGAATAGCTGCATGTATATGGCGAAGTCGGTCAAGCAGGGCTGAAGCGTTTGTAATCATGATTGTTTCTCTCTTTAGTACGGCAATAATGGTTGGTAGGGGCAGCAATTCATTGCGCCTAGAGATGGGGGAGGTGGGGCAACCATCCTCCATAATGAATCTCGTAGCACCGTAGACCCCTCCCAACCCATCTTTGGGCGCAATGAATTGCTGCCCCTACCGTTTATAATGCGTTGTTGGTAGAGCAAGCAGCTCTGCCGCTTTTGCCTCCGGTAATGTATCACTGACAAAGTTGCCACCACCGATTTCTGGTCCCGCTAAATATTTCAGCACGTTGGGGCGTCGAAACGGCGGGTGGAAAGCAAAAAAGCAATGAAACGCATCATAATCCCCACCATCGGTAGGAGCCTGATGAATAGGCATGACATAGGGAAACGACATCTGCCATAGATTGTCGAAGCGCACCGTCACATCTTTAAGAGCGCGTGCGAGAGCAACTACCTCGTTATTAGAGAGAGCATGCAGATGGGCGACACGACGTTTGGGCGCGACATAGACCTCGTAGGCATAGCGTGCGAAATAGGGCACAAACGCAATCGCATATTCATCTTCGTAAAGAATACGCCGTCCGTCGGCCTGTTCTGCCGCGAGAATATCGGCGAACAGATAGTGGCCTTCCTCCTGAAAATAGCGTTGCGACGCCGCAAGTTCGGTTTCGATCGTCTTAAACACAAAGTTTGTCGCATATATCTGACTGTGTGGATGAGGATTTGAGACGCCAACAACATCACCCTTGTTCTCGAAGCATAACACAAAATTTACACCAGCGCGATTTCCAAGATCAAGCGTTTGTTGTTGCCACACCTGCACAATCTCTTCGATATTCTCGTGCGTCATTTCCGCCAGCGTCAGGTTATGGTAGGGACTATAACAGAGCACACGTGCACAGCCTCGCGCTGGACGGACACGATAAGGGCGAGCAGGTTGTACAGGTTCCAGGGGAGCGTCCTGACCTACACATGGATGATCGTTGTCAAACACAAACGTACTCCGATAGCTTGGATTCGTTGCCCCACTTACACGCGTGTTGCCAGGACACAGGTAGCAATCTGGCACATATGCTGGAATAGGTGTATCGTGTGCGGCAATCGTCGCGCCAATCCAGGGACGATTCTGCCGATGAGCAGCTAAGATAATCCATTCCTCGCGTAGAGGATGCCAACGTTCTTCCCAACCGGAGATATACTGCGGTTCGTTCATCTCGCTCCTAATATAATAGAATTAGACCCCTACATTTCCTGCATCACCAACGACAGGAATTATACCCTGCATCTGTTGCATTTGTGTGATCACATCTCCTGGTATCGCAGCAGAGACTCGACTGGTAATTTGACGTACTTGCTCAATATCGAGTTTTGACTCACGGTTCGCGGTGAGCAAGCCATTGGTCTCCTGACCTGTATCAGTCAGTTGAGTATAGCAAAAGCCAGCAATCGCAGGACTATCCAAATAGCATCAATCAGATCTTTATACTTGACAAGAAAGGCTTCAGAACTTGTAACAGTACCGTAGCCAAACCATGCACTGTTAGCACCTGGACGATAGCTAATACCACCAAATTCGGTGAGCATAATTGGCTCACCCTCGTTATGATAACCTGGCAGTATCCACAGCATGATTTCCTGATTGTACCTCGCGTATCGTGCGTAGCACATCTTCAATACTACCGTAACGGTCACGCAGTACGTGTCCACTATCAGAGCGTGTCAACTGCGGTCGTGGATGAAGTGTGTTTAATGATGACTGCATAGGAATGCTTTCTCTTTACATAGTATTTTCTGTTGCTTTCTTGAGCAAGGACTACATGCTATCGCTACCACTATACAATATACTTGTGGAAGAATACCCGATGAATTTCATCCCAAAATGTGTTACACTTGTGTTACGAAAGGAGCAACCGAACAACATTTTCCCCACAACACCATAGCCTTGTATTTTTGTACCCTGTAGCACGTTTTATGAAACACACAAGTAGGATTTCAGACCCAAAGGAGTGTTCTCATGGCACTTACGAATGAGACATCAAACGCGGATCAGCTTCTTACACGTTTTGGGTATAAGCCGCAGTATCGACGCGAAATCAAACGTTTTGCCTCCTTTGCTGTAGGCTTTTCATTCATCAGCATTACCACAGGTATTTTCTCGACATACGGCGCGATGTTAGGTTGGGGTGGTCCTCTTGGCATCTGGACATGGCCGTTCGTAGTAATCGGACAACTCTTCGTCGCACTGGTTTTCGCGGCACTGGCTTCACGTATTCCACTTGCAGGCTACTCATATCAGTGGGGGTCCCGCTTGACCAATCCCAAGATTGGCTGGCTTCTTGGTTGGGTATCATTCATGTTCCTGATTGTCGTCACCGTCTCGGTTGACTACTCGATTTCCTCTACCGTCTTACCCAGCCTTTTTAACTATACCGAGACGGCTACAAACGCGTGGGGCGTCACTGCACTTATTGTCCTGATTCAGATGGTGCTCATTATCTTCTCTACGGTCTGGTCCACACGCATTAACAATGCAGCGGTCGGTACAGAGGTCGTAGGCATCGTTGGCTTAACCTTGCTCCTTATCATCGTGGGAGCAGCACGTGGCCTCTTGCATCCAGACCATCTCTTCAGTATGGGTCTCGTTCCTGCAACTGGGTACTTTAACCTGGGCAGTTGGAATGCAACTGGACCATTTATGTTATCGTTCCTGCTCGGTTCCTATACCATTGTAGGCTTTGAATCGGCAGCAAATCTGGCGGAAGAAACAGAGAACGCACACAAGGTTGTGCCGTTCGCTATGTGGTCGGCGGTGGTTTTGAGTGGCGTTATCGGCTTCTTGTTCCTCATCGCGCTCAATCTGACGTCAGGAGACCTCAAGACGTTGGGTGCCTCTGCAACTCCTGTTGCTGATATCGTCAGAGGAACGCTCGGTTCTGTAATTGGGAGCATCTTCCTGGTGCTGGTGACGTTCTCAATTTTCGCATGTGGCTTGGTGATTTTTATTACCGCGACACGCCTGACATGGGCCATGTCACGAGATCGCCGTTTCCCAGGACATGAACTCTTCAGTCATGTCAATGAACGAACACACACACCAGTTGCAGCAACAATCCTGCTTGGCGTTCTGATTGAGGTCGTGCTGGCGATCTTTGCTAACCAGACCAATGCGCTGGTCAACCTGTTTAGCGCATCCAGCCTACTTCCTGCCGTCATCTATCTCGCAACAGTTATTCTCTATGTCTTCACACGCGACAAATTGCCAAGCGAGCGAGCATTCAAACTTGGTGTGTTTGAGTGGCCGATCATTGTACTTTCCATCATATGGCTGGTCTTTGAACTTGCCATCTTCCGTGACGCACAGTTTGTGACGCCGTGGCTCTACTCCGGTGTCATGTTTGCCATTGGTCTAATCTACTTCGTGTGGATGCTCGTCTCACCCGCAAAGGTGCTAGAGACGCTACCAGAAAACACGACGCCGGAACCAGAAGCTGTTTCATAACACCGAGGAATGCAGGACCGAATGGCCCTGCATTCCTCTGTATTACACTACAAGTATTTTTCGAGCCAGCGTACAATGCGTTCCTCTATATTGAGGGCGTGACTGTACTCCGAGATACCATGTCCCTCACGGGGATACACAACAAGTTCGACAGGAACACCGCGTTCCTGTAACGCACGTTGGAACGCGTAACTACCACCGATAGGAACATACCGATCACTATCGCCATGCAAAATAAGCGTTGGCGTAATGACATGGTTTGCATAGGTGATGGGCGACCACTTGCGGTATACCTCTGGATTGTCCAGAGGGTCAGCTTGCAAGAAACGCATGTCCCAATCGGAGAGATTTGAGAGCGCGTGGAAGTGATGCCAATCAGCCCAACCCGCACCCATAATTGCCGCTTTAAAGCGAGTTGTTTGACTGACAGCCCACGCAGTCATAAAGCCACCATAGCTCCAACCTGCGATAGCGATGCGGTCCGCATCAACAAGCCCATGCTCAATTAGCGCATCTACTCCGTGCATCACATCCTGGAAATCTTTGCCCCCCATGTCGCCAATAACAGCATCAGCGAAAACGGTACCACGTCCCCAGCTACCACGAATGTTTGGACGTAACACTGCATAGCCAGCTGATGCAAACAATTGCGTCCAGAACAAGCCGAAGTCATCAGCCCATGCCGATGACGGTCCCCCATGTATATTGACAATAAGCGGTGGTGGTCCCTCTGTTTTACGAATACTGGGCGACGTAAAAAGTGCATCAATTTGCCAACCATCAATGCTTACATAGCGGATACGGTCCGTTTTTCCTAATGTAAAGGTTTCCTCGACAAGCGGATTGAGCCGTGAGAGACGATGCCACGAGATATGATGCTCTATAATCTCGCCAAACCATATATCGTACATGTCCTTCGAGGTGCCGTGAATTGCCGCAACGAATTTCAGGTTTGATGAGACAGAGAGTGCAGGTTGATACATTACAAAGTCGTCGTCAAGCGTCGTGACAGTCCCATCCTCGTTAAGCAAGGCAATTGAGTGCGTGACACCTTCATATGACGCGAAAAGCAAACGCTTATTATCCAGCAACCAGCAACACCATGCTGGGCTACAGGCTATTCCTAGCGTCAGGTTATGGAGTTCGCCTGGACCATCTTCCTTTATGGCAAGCACAAAAATATCACCACCACCCTGACCTCGATCACTCCAATCACCGGAGATGTAAGCTAGCTGCGTACCGTCAGGCGACCAAGCAAGTGAACTAGCCTGCATCGTAAGTTGTGTCATCTGGCGCACTGCTCCCCCGCCGGAAGCGACAAGACCAATCTGACCAGCATACCAGCCATTCTCATCGGGTTTGATTGAGTAGTATAGCGCGAACTGCTGGCTATCAGGCGACCACGTATATTCCCAAACGGTCAAGCCTTCGGGCGTTACGGGCGTGGGACGATCACTCTCAATATGCAGGGTCCAGAGACGTTTATGCCGTGCGGGTGCAATTACAAGTGGATCAGGATGTGGCCTCTCACCCTCATAGGAAAGAAAGGCAATATGTTTGCCATCAGGCGACCATGATGGTTCACTGACTCCGTTGGGCATGGTACACATCTGCCGTACCTGATTCCCCTCAAGAGACATACTATGCAATTGCACTTGCACCTTATCCCCCTCACCCACAACTGCTATATATGCCAGTCTCTTGCTATCAGGCGACCATACAGGAACACTTGACGACTTTGGTCCTTTCAGAAGAGGCTTAGGTTCGCTTACACCACCATCGGCTACGAGTGTGTCAACAAGCCATATACGTCCTTGCCGTTTAACCTCAGTACCCATACGCTCCCATACGGTGAATGCGATATGCTTGCCGTCGGGGGAAAGCACAGCATCATCTGGAATGCTCATATGCAGCGTTGCGCCCGGCGTTATTGGTACAAGCGGCTGCTGCACGGTCGAGGCTATCGACACGTTCCTTGCGGGCAACGCGATAATCTTTGAGTTATTCATACTGTTGCTCCTATCCTTCTTGGTAACATGTTATAGTATACCAAACAACGCCTGCTTGGGTACGAATGAAAATGTGAACTACGTCACACTTTTGGAAGCACATGCGTGATAGTGTTACAAGTATAAGCCCAACATAAAGATAGGTGCCTAAGTATGCAGGGTAACAAATTTCGGTAGGGGCAGCAATTCATTGCGCCCAAAGATGGGGGTGGTGGGGCAAACGTC
>CAXUIS010000242.1:0-8520 GCA_964250915.1 uncultured Ktedonobacteraceae bacterium
ATAGAGCGGATTGACTCGATGAAGCGATTTTCTAAGTGTGCTTTTGCAAAGGTGGTTGGGACGCGCACAGTAAAGATACCCTCTTGGAAAGAGTGTGCTGATGTACCCTGAAACCACGTTGTAAACGCCGCAGGCGTCACCTTTGCCTGCAATCGTTCAATTGCCGTTTGCCAAATTTGTTTTGCGTTCACACACGCTCATCCCCTTACAGATAGTCTACCACTTGTATTATTCCCACTATTAGATAGAAAGATAGCTCATAGACATAAAAAATGCTTCCGTGTAATATTTTATCGGCGGATAGTAATAGTAGCACCAAATCAAAACGCTGTAAAGGGTTATTTTTGGGATATTCAAAGATATTGTAAAGTTGTAGGACCAGGTGATGTTCTCGAAACATATAGCCACGCTGTACGTTTGTAGTAATATATCAATTAAAGAGACATATATGTTGGCGTTGTCGAAGGAGTTTTTTATGTTTTCGGGTCTTGCTCTATTTTTGTATAAAAATCGATATTCATGTACTAATGGTTGCGTTCGTACACATATATATTCTATGGTTGCTATTCTTCTTTTTGTGAGTTTTTGTCTCGTTGGATGTTCGGGTATTAGCCTAGGCGGAACGAGTTCCGCGCAAACAACACAAGGTGTGACCGCGACAACCGCATCAGTACCGCAAGTCGCGCTAGCAAACCTGCACTGGTGCGGAAAGCCAGTGCTTGTGTTTCGTGACGAAGGTTCAACCAAATCCGGCACGCCAACCGTTTCAGGCACTCCTGCTGCAACACCTGTCGCCACTCCTAAGACGCTGACGGATTGGAATCAGGTGGAACCAAGTCTGGGCTTTACCGTCTTTTTACCATCAACCTTGCCACAAGGGTCCTGTCTCATTAGCGCATCCGGCACAATACATGATCCCACTTTTGGAGCTATCTTCACAATCGGCTATGTATTGCCCAATCATGACGCGATTAGTTTCTCTGAAGCTCCTCTTGCCTCGCAAAGTTCAACATTTCAGTGTAGCCCATCGAGTAGCGCAACAGGTGGAAAGAGCGGTACACCAACTCCTGGACCAACCGTCGAGCCAGTACAACTCTGCACAGGAGCACATAATACCACTAATATTGTCCTTTCAGCGCGTGGGGCAACGGCAGCATTGGAACAAACCTTTAATGCATTACAACCTAACGTTACATGGGTACCAGTTACTTAATGTCATGCTGTATCATGCATATGGTACTATTGTGGAGGTACACTCGTTGTATTAACTAGCAATAGCTCAATATATGTATGATTCTCAACTCTTAACGGTTGATTCTGATATAATAACGGAAGTTTTGCGCTTGCACGTTCACCGTCCTGGTACGTGCGTTGAATGGAGGAGTGATTTTCATGGACAAGTGTCCCTATTGTGGAGCAGAGACGCGACCCGGTGACAATTTCTGTCTGAACTGTGGTAATCGTCTAGTGTCAACATCTTTCTCGGCACAACCTCAATCAGGAATCGGTGAAGAGACGCAAGCATCCCCCGAAGAGTGGAATGTGCAGCAAGAGCCTGAGTTAGTAACTGTAGGTGCGACATCGGGTGCATGGTCTAACACGAACGAACCAACGATGGCAGAGTCCGTAGCAGACCTACCAACACAACGGTCCGCTCAATCATCGTCAATGGATGGCATGGAACATCCGGCACGTTTTATCTTACGTGCTGATGATGGAGCGGTTCTGCAAGAATATCCGCTCGACAAAGTGGAGATATCGATCGGGCGCGCACCAAACAGTGATATCCTCCTCTCTAAAGATAAGCTGACCTCACGTCGTCATGCCACTGTACGTTATGAGAACGGGAACTATGTATTACGTGATGAGCGTAGCGCGAATGGTACCTTTGTCAATGGTCAACAGATAGAAGAGATGGTACCGCGAGTCTTGGAAGAAGGCGACCATGTTGGCATCGGCGAACATGAGTTGCTGTTCCGCTCATATGGTTCCGCGTCAACGATAGGTGTAGAAGACTTGCCAACCATTGCAGTAAGCCCGTCACCGGCAGATATGACCTATCGTACGCGTGAAGATGCGTTAGCGACAATGGATGTAAACGATCAATTTAGCACAAATTCTATGAATAATGGCTCTGTAGAAGAAGATGTACAGCAGGCTCAACCACCACAATCTGTCGCACAAGAAAAAGAGGCTCAGCCTGTTATACAGGAACAGGAGGCTCAGCCGCAAGAGCATACTGTTGCCGCAACAAACGGATCAGTCATGCCAGAGGCACCAATTGCAGCACCTGGTATTTCTGTCGCTACATCCTATGCCGCAGCACCTGAAACACCTGTTGCCGAAAAAGACGATGCGTTAGTCGCTAGCACACCTTCTCCTATTGTGAACACACCACCAGTACAGAGTGTAACCATGCAAGCACCATCATCAAACACTTCTACACAAGCACCAACTGCTACAAATGCAGACACTGGTGTGACATTCAGTCGGCTCACCAGCGTCTCCCAACCTTCGTTGCCTGATATGACAGCACTTATGGCGGCCCTTTCAACTCTGGACGGTCAGGTAATGTCGTTGCAGGAGCAGATCAACTCGACACAAGATGCCATGCACAACCATGATGCTGAAATCGCACAAACGACGAATCAACTTCGTGCAGGTGTGCGACGTGTGGCAGAACGTATGGACAACACGATTGCTGATGTGGCTCGCAGTCGTGAAGCTCTGGCATGGGCGGACCTATCACAGCTCATGGAAGATGTAATGAACAACCCACGCGATATCGAATATGTCACGAAGCTTGCTCGTAAAGCACGCGAACTGAACAAAATCTTCCAAATTCATCAAAACGTCCTCAACACCATGTACGAATGTAACAGTCTGTTACGTGGTTTAATTGGTGAAGAACGTTAGGTGACAAAGCCAGGGCACCCGCAAGGGGATGCCCCTCCCATACGATGATGCACCTCAGAACTATTCGTTATATGGGAGGGGCATCCCCTTGCGGGTGCCCTTGTCACATACACATATTGGTACACTATACTGGATAATTACATGTATAAACAAGCAGAGGCGGAACGTATTTCGTCTCAAGGTACAGATGTAACGCAGTCAACACAAGCATTTGACACAATCATTATTGGAGCGGGGCTAGGCGGTTTATTGAGCGCGGCACAATTGCTCGAACGTGGCAAGCGTGTCCTTATCATAGAACGCCTTCCGCATTGTGGTGGACGGTTTACGGCAAAAACATTTCAGGGCGTGCAGGTCAGCACAGGTGCTGTGCATATGGTGCCCTTTGGCAGTAGTGGCGTGCTTTCGCAGATGTTGCAACATTTGCATGTGCCACACTATTTTTTTGATGCGGATGTCTTTGGCTCGTTTCACGTGCGTGGGAAGCAGTATCAAGCACACGGTATTCTCGGCGTCTTTAAATTTCTAGGTCCTCGTCAGTTTGCCTTGCTTGTCTCACTTGGCTACCAAATGTTTTTGCGTACATTGCCACAACACGAACTCGTCCTTCCCTATAGCGTATGGTTGAAACAGCATATAGACATCGCCAAAAGTCCTCAACTCGTAGCATTTTTTGAGCGCGTGTCACGGTTCGCGCTCAGTCTCGAACTCTCGCAAGTAAGTACAGCCGAAGTTGTCGAGATTACCAAAAATATGTTTCGCTATGGTGCGCCTGCGATTGTGCGTGGGGGCTGCGGTGGCTTGACCCAGGCATTAGAGCAGCATGTTATAGACCATGACGTAACTATGCAACTCTCGTGTGAAGTACTACAAATTCTTCATGAGGATGGGCGCGTCATAGGTGTACGTGTACGGAACAAGGCGAGTGGGCAGGAGTCAGTGTATACTGCTCCAGTTGTCGTGAGCGATATTGGACCACGGGCAACTGAGGGCTTGCTACAAAACCACAGAGTCACACAGGCTCAGGTGCTGAAAAAGCAAGCGATGCAGGAAGATGAGCGGCTACATGTAGTACCTACAATTCATGAGGCGGTGGGACTCAAAATACATATCCTGAGTGATGTATCACTTATTCCACACAAAGGTATTATGTATTGTCTGGATACTCAGCGTATTGCGGGTATGGTGCAACCAACAAATAGTGATCCATCTTTGGCTCCTGCTGGCAAACATCTGCTCATCAGCCATCAAGTTATTCAGGGCAACAATGTTGAAGAGGAGCGTGCATTGGCTCTTGCCGATTTACGCAGCATGTTCGGCGAGACATTTGACAAGCACTGTCGCATTTTGACAATGGGAACCTATCGCGGCGAATGGCCTGTCAACCGCATGGCACAAGGGGAAGACGCGCACGCCGAGACAACAACACAGGGCCTCTATCTAGTTGGCGATGCCGTGAAACCGTCCGGCTATCTTATGGTCGAGGGTGTTGCGCAGAGCGTGAACCGCTTTCTTGATGTGCTCGATGAGAATGAGCAAGAACCCACACGACAACATTATGTGCTACCCCCACCGCCACGTCGTCATGCGCTACGTTGGCTATTTCGGGCACCAGGAAATTCAGAAAAAAATAGTAATGTGAGGAAACGTTGATGGAGAAGAATGCTCCATACTATCTCATCACGGGTGGAGCACCCCTGCATGGCGAGGTAGCAATTAGTGGCGCGAAGAATGCTGTTACTAAGATGGTGATTGCCTCATTGCTTACCACCGAGCAATGCACATTACGCAATGTACCTCTTTTAGGAGACTTTGATCTCACGCTGAAGATGTGTGAAGACCTGGGTTCTCAGGTCTATGTAGACGATCACACGCTGAAAATCAGCACACCACATATTGCTAAAACGACGATTTCGGCAGAGGTGGGTGGATTAAATCGTATCGCAGTCATGACAATTGGTCCGTTGTTGCATCGCTGTGGCGAGGTACATATTCCCCGACCCGGCGGCGACCGTATCGGCCCACGTCCTATCGACTTCCACATACAAGGTTTACGTCAAATGGGTGCGGAGATCGTTGAGCAGGGCAACGAATATCATTGTACCGCGACACAACGTTTGCATGGGGCGACCATCAAGCTGCCATTTCCCAGCGTGATGGCAACCGAAAATTTCCTGATTACCGCATCGTTGGCGAAGGGCGTTACAATTATAGAGAATGCCGCCTTGGAGCCAGAGATTGTCGATTTGATCAAACTACTGCAAAAGATGGGGGCGATCATCGAAATCAAGGTTGATCGTCGTATCGTTGTAGAAGGTGTAGAGCAGCTACGTGGTGCTAGTCATACGCTATTGAGTGATCGTAACGAAGCTGTTTCATTGGCAATCGCTGCCTATCTCACAAAAGGCGATGTCTACTTGCGTCATGCACAACAGGATACACTACTGACATTTCTCAATACACTATCAAAAATGCGTCTGCGCTTCACGATAGATGACGAGGGTATCCGCTTTACCAGCGATAAAAAAACTCCTCCAGCAATTGCATTAGAAACGGATGTACACCCTGGCTTTATGACCGATTGGCAGCAGCCGTTCACAATTTTGTTGACGCAAGCTGATGGAATATCCGTTGTACACGAGACAATTTACGAAGACCGTTTTGGCTATACAACGGCACTACAAGGAATGGGTGCGCACATCGGTCTCTACACAAAGTGTCTTGGTGAAGTACCATGTCGCTTTCGTGAGAAGGAATATTTGCATAGTTGTGTTGTACGCGGCCCCACACCCTTGCATGGCACGCGTCTAGCTATTCCTGATATTCGTGCTGGCTTTTCCTATATTCTTGCCGCTCTCTGTGCCGAAGGAGTCTCACAGGTCTATGGTATAGAGCATATCGAACGTGGCTATGAGCGTCTTGACAAAAAATTGCAAAGCCTCGGCGCGAAAATGGAACGTGTTGAGGGAGTGTAGGAAATTAAATAAAGGAGCCTGATTGTCGAAACCAGAGCACCCGCAAGGGGATGCCCCTCCCATATGATACCGTATATAGGGCACATTCGTGTATGGGAGGGGCATCCCCTTGCGGGTGCTCTGGTTCCTCTGGAGGAACAATAATATGATACTAGCCATACAAACTATACAACAAGCCGCGTTCCCACATATACCCTTACTAGGAACTCTTATCAATGTTGCTACTGTGTTGATCGGTGGAACACTTGGATTAATAATAGGGAACCGTTTGCCAGAGCGCATCAAGGCTATCGTGATTGCTGCCATTGGCCTGATGACGCTGGTGATTGGCATATCTTCGGCCCTTAAAACGGCAAATGCGCTCATTCCATTATTAGCATTGGTGATTGGTGGTATCATTGGTGAACTTGTGAATATAGATGGTGGCTTGACACATTTGGGCGAGTGGCTAAAAAAACGCGTTGAACGACCGAATGCCGAACTCGATTTCACGGCTGCGTTTGTGATTGCTAGCCTACAATTTTGTGTTGGACCTCTGACAATCCTGGGTTCTATCAACGATGGCCTGTCAGGGAATTTCAGTCTGCTTGCCATCAAAGCTATCCTGGATGGCTTTTCAGCTATTGTCTTTGCGAGTACGCTTGGAAGAGGCGTGTTGTTCTCAAGTGCCACAATTTTAATTGTGCAAGGTGGCATATCGCTACTCGCGGGGTTAATCAGACCACTCTTAATTTCGGACCCCACACTTGCTCTATCTATGCAACCGCGTCTCATCGAACTATCGGCTGCTGGTGGCGTTATTCTCATTGGCCTAGGGCTTAATATCTTAAATTTGCAACGCATCAAAGTGGCGAATCTGTTGCCCGCGCTACTCTTCGCGCCCGCGCTCGTTGCCCTGCTTAACGTGTTGAATGTTCCTCTGAATTTTGGATTAGGAAAATGAAAATACTTGACGAACTTTGATAGGGGGAACATCGGTAGGGGCAGCAATTCATTGCGCCCAAAGATGGGTTGGGAGGGGAATGCGTCGGGCGTGGGAATCGTTGCCAATGTGTTGCCCCTCCACCACCCCCATCTTTGGGCGCAATGAATTGCTGCCCCTACCGAGGCACGCCATATTCGATCTTTTATGGCAAACGTGCAATAAAACTATCTAGCCCATCACGTCCATCTATGCGCAAGCGTAGAAGCACAAAGGGAGACTGACTATTTTGTTCAGTACCTGTCATGCCAGGATCGGTAGTTGCGCCAACATAGCCATCGTTCGCTAGTAGGCTTACAATTACCTGACGTAGGTATTGACTCCCATGACGGAATGGCTCACCGGAGGGATAGCAGAATTGTTGTATCACGATGCCTAGTCGTTGTTGCATCGTAGCGCGTGAAATCTGGAGTTCTTGCTGTGCCTGCTCAGGGGAATCTGTGTACACCTGCCCCATATCGACGTGATGAATCGTGTGTGACCCCATTTGCATACCACCTGTCAGCATTTGGCCCAGTTGATGCCACGTCATCTGCCCTTGCCAGCCGACTTTACCCGTAATGATGTAGAACATACCACTAAACCCGTGTTTTACGAGAGCAGGATACGCAACGCTATAAGCGTCGTCGTAGCCATCATCAAATGTGAGAATAATGGGCTTTGGCGGCAGCGGCCCGTTATAATATAGCGCGTCAAATAACTGATTGAATGTGATTGTAGAATAGCCTCGCGTTTTGAGATGATTCAATTGCTCATTGAATAACGCAGAAGTAACTGTCAAACTTGAATCGAGAGCATTGTGTGTTGGTACATCTGAGATATGATGATACATCAGAATTGGTACATGAACTGTTGTGGCTCTATGCGTTGTCGGCGGTAAAATGGGAGCCTCAAGATCGGCTGGCCCTCCGTTAAGAACAAGCCAACGTCCCGCCGTGTTGTGAGTATCGTTGACATGCTGCACAATAAAGGGCAGGTTCTGAAACAGTGAACTTGGATGCACGTCTTCCGGCGGCACACCCTTTCTTTGCAATTGCACTTTCAGGTCTAACTGTAGCGAGACGGAGAGTTGCTCGACGTGGGAGTAGGCGATCATCGTCTCCGCGTTTGTCCAAGATGATACAGTTTTTTCTGCTCCTATCGAGAAGGTATGTAGTGTGTAGTCTTGAAAGCGTGTATTCCAATACGTAGCGAACGTCTCTTCGTTCGTCCATACCGCCTGCACCTGGGGATGCAGTAATGACCACATGATGGAATACTGATGTGTAAGGAACGCATGCATATACTGTGTTGTCACAACTTGTGCAGCAGTTTTATCTTGTGGTCGAGTAATCATTCCCATTTGTATTGAAGGCGGTGATGTTGTATCTGGTAAAGAAAGCATATAGACCCAGACACCTGTGCCGGTCAGAATACCGAGCACGAGCAAAGAGAGAGCTACAAGATAAAGCGATTGACCAAAAGAGTGTCTCTGTATATACATAGCTGCTCCAATATCCTTTTAGAGGTTGTTTTCTTTTTTAGTATACAGAAGGGTCTAGTAGGGACCGATGTATCGCGTCCTCTTAGCGTCTCCATTGCTAACAAGGACACGATACATCGGTCCCTACTAGTCTGTCAAAGTACATTTGGGACCGAAACTAGGGC
>CAXUIS010000243.1:0-8408 GCA_964250915.1 uncultured Ktedonobacteraceae bacterium
GGACTTGTGTCTTTTTGTGGGTAAAGAATAAACGTTGAAAAAAGCGAAATAGGGGCAAATATATGCATCAAATCAAAAATTGGTAGAGGCCGCGATGCATCGCGGCCTCTACCAATTTTTGATTTGATGCGAAATATACGGGTCCCTTACAAGCGTTTCGCGCTGTGAATGGCTCGTAAGATGCGTTCGGGTGTCAGAGGAAGTTGACGAATGCGATAGCCTAAGGCGTCTGCTACTGCGTTCGCTATTGCAGGAGCAACACCGCTCTGCGCAACCTCTACTACGGATTTCGCTCCAAAAACGCTTGTAGAGGCCGTCTCGTCTTGTAGCAGGTAGGTTTGCATCTCAGGCATCTCTGCCGCATTGTAGATGTGGTAATCACTTAATGTTGTTGTCAGCACTCGACCTTGTGTATCACAGAGTACTTCCTCGCTTACACCAAGCCCTAACCCCTGTACCACGCTTCCCTGTACCTGAGCTTCAGCAAGCGCGGGATGAATAACGCGTCCCGCATCGATGGCTGTAACTATCTTTACAACACGCAGTGCTCCTGTTTCCGTATCGACCTCTACCTCTACGCCTTGTACGGCATATACAGTAGGTGGATATGCTTCTTTCCATGATGCACTGACGACGATTTGTTTGCCCTCGTTTGAAAGCAGATGTGCCGCGACCTGAGCAATAGTAAGCGTTTGCCCGTTGAGTGGTGAAGGTGTAATCGTTCCTTCATCTATTTTCAGAGTTTCTGGCATTACGTTGAGCAAACGCCCAGCAACAATAAGCACCTGTCGTCGCACCTGCTCTGCTGTACGGCGAAGGGCGGCACCAGCATTGTACAGTGTAGAGGCCATATTGGTCGTTGTGGCAAACGGAACGATGTCTGTACCAGAGGTATGTAGAAGTATCTCGTCTACCGATACACTTAGCACCTCGGCAGCGATTTGCGCAAGCATCGTCTTCATGGTGGAGCTGACAGCACTGACGAAGACATCAAACGAGCCATCTTCATTGAGCTTTACGATAGCTCCACTGCTCTCAGCGTTACTAAGCGCACTATTATAGCGCGTGAGCGCAACCCCCACACCACGATGCAGACGACTATTCCATGTCTGTCCACGCTTGCTTTCCCATTGTAGCTTTGTCTCAACAAGTTGCATAGATTCTGGTACGCGACTTTCTGCCTGTATTCCTGTTGTCCCCCAGTTTTTGCGCCTCAGTGCAATAGCATCCATTCCAACTCGCTTAGCAATCTCATCCATATGTGATTCGAGAGCGTACATCTCAGCATTAGCGGCAGGCGTGTTACTCGCGGGTGGATGATTTGTATAGAGAACCTCGGTAACAAAGCGTGTATGAGCAGAGGAATACAGTTCCAGCACGTTTGCGCTTGTAGGCATATACATTCCATATGCACCGGTACTAGCAAGCACGATCATCTGGTTTGCGACAAGCGTTCCATCACGCTTTACACCTGTTTTCATACGGACAACATGTTGGGGGTAAGCACCGCTCTCGCGCAATTCCTCGCTACGCGAGTAGACCAGTCGAACAGGTCGTCGCGTTGCTTGTGTTAATAGCGCACAAATATCTTCAAGCACAATGGATTGCTGTATCGTCGCACTTCCACCGAGCGCAGGTTGCTCGACACGAATGCGATGAAGAGCAATACCAAGTACGGAGGCCAGCACACGACGTACTCGATGTGGTGTGTAGATATTGCAGGACACAACGAGATAGTCGTCTTCGTCAAAATAGGTAATGACACTATGTGTTTCGAGTACGGTCTGTCGTGTCATTGACAGACTGTATTCACCCTCTACCACCACGTCTGATTCCGCAAAGCCACGTTCTACATCACCCGTCTCAATACGTGTGCGAGCCGCGATATTGCGCTCGGCAGCATAGATATTGTGAGACTCAGACTCAGTGTGAATCTGTACACTCTTCGCTTCTAATGCCTGCCGTGGATCGAGCAATATAGGTAGAACATCATACTCAACCTTAATACGTTCCAGAGCCTGTTGCGCGAGTTCGGGCGTCTCGGCAGCAACGACGGCAACTCGATCACCAACATATCGCACAATATAATCGAGACTATAACGATCTTGCGGCCCTACCTCGTTGCCGCTTGCATAAGGCACACGTTGCACATCCTCATACGTCAACACCGCATGAACGCCCGGCATTGCCCGTGCTTCAGATGCATCGATATTACGAATAACAGCATGGGCATGTGGGCTGGTCAATATTTTACCGTGAAGCATACCCTTGATAGACAGATCATCGGTAAAGGTAGCGCGACCACTCATTATTTTTACCGCGTCAACAGGCTGAACTGTTTTCCCAATGACGGAGAGTGAAGAACTTCCTATTCCTGTGAAAGGAGTCATAGGTTGTATGGCACGTTGTTTTGCGGTGACGGCATTTGCTCCATCTAGCACAACAGCGCGTTGTCTACCTGTGATGCGTGCGCCGTTCAAAACATTTCCACCAAGGCTTCCATATTCTGCTGGTACGTCACCACGTAAAACGGACGCGGCTCTAAGCACCGCTTGTACTGGTTTTTCATAGCCCATACAGCGACAGAGATTGCCAGAGAGAGCATCGCGTACATCATCTTCTGTAGGGTCAAGTGTTCGATGAAGCAGAGCCGATGCTGATAGCATCATCCCAGGAATGCAGAAACCACATTGGACGGCTCCCGTTGCAATAAATGCTTGCTGAATAGGCTGTATTCCATTTGTAGTACTTAATCCCTCAACAGTTGTTAGCGTACAGCCTCCGGCCTGTGCAGCGAGCATAGTACAGCTCGTTTTGGGAACGCCATCGACCAGCACAGTACATGCACCACACTCGCCAGTTTCGCAACCCTGTTTGACGCTTGTATATCCATTGCGACGTAGCAACGTCAGTAGTGACTCGTTGGGAGTCGCATCCAAACTTTCGACCACACTATTGACACGTAACTCAAGCTCCATGATTATATGCTTCCCTTGCTTTTACCGCTTTGTGCCGCCAACAATCCCTGATGACGCGCGAGATAGGTCGCCTCTTCAAGTACGCGTTGCGCAAGCTTAACACCACTGACACGACGATAGCCACCACTGACGCGTGCATCGGTTGGTGGACGGAATTCAGCCATACCTCGCTGCAATGCAGTCACTATGCTTTCACTGTCGTCACTCGACTGCCCCTCAAGCGCGTGCTCGACTGCGAGCACACGTATTGACTCCATATATACACCCCCAAACGCAAGCCGCACACGTTTGTACAAGTCACGCTCAAGCTCTACAAATGCGGCAACGTTGAGCAGAGCAACATCTGCTGGTGTTCGTCCAACGCGTGCGAAGGCGGTACCGTAGATCGCGTTTACTGAGGGAAGTACCATCTCTACAATGAGTTCGTTAGGATGTCGCTCTCTTACCACGTCGTCACAGGCAATACGGCGTTCCTGCTTGCCTTTGTAGACCACTCCTGATAGTGCTAGTCCTGGTCGCTCCATTGTGCCACCGCTAAGATTGACAGATGTTTTCGAGCTTGAGCGCACCACAACCTGCGCCTCTAAAATAGAAAGTGCGGTCAGTACATCTGCTTGTGACGCAGCACCAGCAGCAAGCGTACCTCCAAGTGTCGCGCTATTACGGATAAGGTGCGAAGATGACGATGCAAGAGCAGTACGAGATAACAAGCCTGATGCGAAACTTTTGAGGAGAGGAGCATCAACAAGAGTTTGAAGTGGAGTCATTGCCCCAATATGAATGTCCCTTCGTGTATCCTCGGTGATGTACGAGAGACCCAATTCGCGTAAGTCCACCACGGCTTCGATACTCTCGTCGTCCTGACTCAAAAGATGAGTTCCACCTGCAAGTGGAACTGTTTTTACATCAAGACGTGCTAGCAGTTCTAACGCATCATCAATATGTTCAGCCCAATGATATTCAACAAGATTACGCAACATACAAATTATGGCCTTTGTAGCGGAAGCAGGGTGAACGTCTCTACATCAATCAACCCCTGATCCGTCAGTTTGAGTGATGGAATAACCGATAACGAAAGAAAACTCAATGTCATACATGGATGATCCAAAGTACAACCAAGTTCGGCTGCTACCTCATCCAGATGTCGCAATTGTTGTACGAGTTCATCAGCAGATAAAGGTGATACGAGTCCACCAAGTGGTAGTGGTACACGCGCCCGCACCTCTCCTTCTACGACGCACACGAAGCCACCACCCATTTCTTGTAACGTCTGTGCGGCCTGTACGATATCGCTATCGTTCGCGCCAGCAATCACCAGATTATGAGCATCATGTGCGACGCTCGATGCAATTGCACCCTTTTTAAGGCCAAAGCCTTGTACAAGCCCAAGTCCAACGCGTCCACTAGCATGGTGCCGTTCTACCACAACCAACTTGAGCAGATCGCGCTCCGGGTCTGCAATGATTGCACCATCCTGAATAGGAGCCTCGACTTGCAGGTGCTGTGTTGTAATCTGCCCCTTCTGAATACCGATTCCCTCGACAAGTCCAGGTTTGCCGACAATACGAATATCGCGTTCGGTTATAGGTGCGATATGTACCGTCTCCGTTACCTCGATATCGCGCATAGCGATATCGGTCTCTATCCCCATCACAGCAGCCGATGGAATATCGACCAGCAGTTTGCCATCCTGAGCGACCAGTATGCCATCTTTATAAACGGACTCGACCTTGAAGGTTTGCAACTCATCCAAGACGGTGAGATCAGCGACAAATCCCGGTGCAATCGCTCCACGATGATATAAACGAAAATATTGTGCAGTGTTATAGGAAGCTAGCCGAATAGCTTCTACAGGGTCCAACCCTAACTCAATAGCGCGTCGTACCATCGAGTCTATGTGTCCACGAGTTGTCAGATCGAGTGGGTCACGATCATCTGTGACAAAGAAGACACGCGGCGGATGCAACTCTTGTACCAATGGCAAGAGCGCGTCCAGATTTTGCGCCGCAGACCCCTCACGAATCATTAACCACATGCCTAAACGTAGTCGTTGTCGCGCCTCCTCAAGCGTCGTACATTCATGATCGGACATGATACCAGAAGCAGCATAGGCGCAAAGGTCATGCCCAATCAGACCAGGAGCATGTCCATCAACAACCAGATTGCGTTGTAGCGTTGCTTCGATTTTTGCCAGGACTTGCTCATCTCCCTGCAACACGCCGGGCATGTTCATCATCTCAGCTAAGCCTAATACACGTTCATCTTGCAAAAGGGGAAGCAAATCGTCAGCAGTCAACACACGATAGGGGCTTTCAAATGACGATGCTGGTACACAAGAAGAGAGTAGTATATAAGTAGAGAGGGGCAGGCCGCGACTCGACTCAAGGACATAACGGATGCCTTCAACGCCCATCACATTTGCAAACTCATGCGGATCAAGCATAACCGTCGTCACTCCACGAGGCGCGACTAGACGCGCAAACTCAGGAAGGACAAGCATGGTGCTTTCGATATGCATGTGCCCATCAATCAGCCCTGGTGCGAGCCATCGTCCTTGCACATCGCGCTCCTCACGTCCTTGATAGCTCTGCGCATTACTGGTATTTCTCTCGCTGACTCCCACGACGAGACCATCCGCAACCGCGACATCCGCAAGATAGCATTCACCAGTGCACACGTTAACCAGATTCGCATTGCGTAGTACCAAATCTGCGAGTAGTTCACCGCGCGCAATCTGTATGCGTCGCTTCAATTCGTCCATGCCATTATGCCTTCTCTAGTATGAAATTTTTATGTCGCGCCGTTGTTATGAAACGTTGTGCTACATAGTATCAGATTGTGTCAAAAGAGTCGAGTTTTACGCCAATTCTGCTAGCTCGTATACCATTCTCAGTCATCGGTAGGGGCAGCAATTCATTGCGTCCAAAGATGGGGAGTGGGGTAAGCGTCCCCGATATGCATCAGGATAAGAATTGCTGCCCCTAGCGTTCTATGTTCTCGTCTTTGATTGTCACATTGCGTTAGGAAGATATCCTTAGAGACGCAAAGTGCTGATACAACGTATAATGAGTATACATGAACGTACTTATAAAATTTTAAGCACACATCTGAATTACCACTATAGCAAAGAAGGGAACGATTCGCATGAGTAACATTGGTACAGCAGTAGCAAAGGTTGCGATGCTCGCGGGTGGAGCGGTTGTTGGCGCATTCCTCGCGCGTTTGTGTGACGAATGGATTGCCTCACATTCGCATACGCAGTCCGAGTACGATAAGACACGCTACTCCCAGGGATTAGGAGCAGTGGTGCTGCCACCAGTCGCCCCACCACAGGCACCGTTTCAGACACCCAATCCAGAACAAGAGCAGTACAACGATTATAAGTAAGGGGATACAGACCATGACAACGGCAATGACAGCAAGTGAGCGCGTCCATGCAGCTTTGAAAGGTGAGCATGTTGACCGTGTTCCCTTCTGCTTCTGGCACCACTTTAAGCCGGAAGGGTCTGGCGAACGACTAGCAGCGTCTACAATGGAGTTCTTTCGACAGAAGTTCGATTTAGATATTGTAAAAATCATGCCTGATCTGCCCTACCCTATGCCTGATGAGCAACTTGTTGAGGCAGACGCGGTCCGTATGTTGCCTAAACTGAGTCTTGATACACCAATATTCGAGCAACAACTCGTGTGTATACGCACACTACGTGCTCAGCTTGGCCCTGATTATCCGCTCATTATCACGCATTTTAGCCCATTGACACACCTCTTCTACATGATGGGCAAACAAAAGGCTATCGAAGAGTTGCGTAAACATCCTGCACCAGTTGAGGAAGGGTTAGGAACAATAGCCTCGAACTTGAGTCACCTGTTTAAGGCTTCTATCGAGGCTGGTGCCAGTGGCATCTTCTTTTCCAGCATGGGCGCGACGAATGCCGACCTGACACGTGACGAGTACACGCACTATGGACGCCCTTATGACTTACAAGCCCTTGAAGGGGCAAAGGACGGCTGGCTCAACATTGTCCATGTTCATGCTGATCCAAGTCAAGAAGGCGACGAAATTTACTTCAATGATTTCCTCGGCTATCCGGTCTCCACATTGAGTTGGAGTGACCGTCTCACCGGTCCTAGCTTAAGCGAGGCATTCACGCTGACCGATAAATGTCTCATGGGCGGTCTCGCTGAACGCGGTCCCCTCACACATGGCAGCGAGGCCGAGATTGACAACGAAATCATGGCAGCCGTAACCCAAACTAAAGGGCGGCGCCTGATTCTCGCCAATGGGTGCTCCATTCCCGACGACAATCCCGAAGAGTGGCTCTATATCGCACGTCGGTTAGTGGATAATTTACGATAGTAGAGGTTGACCAAAGGCACCACACGAATGATACATTGTATCCGCATGATGCCTTTGGCGTCTTCAAGTCTTTATTGTAAGCAAAGCAAATATTGTGTATAGTTGAGTGTACATTATGATAAAAGCAGAAGGACATAAACAACATGAAGACTGTAGATATACGTGAACTTGTGGAACATATCGACGAAACGTTACGTCTTTTGAAAGATAGAGGTGAAACTGTCGAGATTGTTGATCAGGGCGAAGTTGTAGCACGTCTGCTACCGCCCCTCGAACAACAAATATCTTCCTCTAACAAGGAAGCATCAGACAGAGCGTGGGCAAACTTGGAACGTTTATCAGCAGAAGTAGGTAAACTCTGGACAAACGATACAAGTGCAGTTGACGCGATACACGATGTAAGGCGCGAACTTTAATGGACATGATAGTAGTTGACGCGAGCGTATGGGTTAGCTGGTTGAGGCCACAAGATGTTCACCATGACGCAAGTTTTACATGGATACAACATTATCGAAGTACTGAAGGATTCATTATCGCCCCTTTACTCCTCTTGGTAGAAGTTACATCGGCTGTAGCAAGGCAAACGAAAGACCCGACACTTACAAAAGAAATTATTTCCAATTTAGTCGAAGTGAGTGCAATGCGTCTCGTCCCTATGGATTTCGCATTGATTCGGACTGCCATCAACATTGCAAATGAACTTCAACTGCGTGCAGGTGATGCTACTTATGTGGCAGTAGCCTACCAACTTAGCATTCCTCTCATCAGTTGGGATAAAGAGCAACTGCAAAAAGCATCTAGGATAATTCAGACATACACACCCATTACATATCCATTTGCTGTCTAGGACACGATCAATTGGTCCCTACTAGTCTGTCAATCTTGATGTGGCTGGGGCAAGGGGACGCCCCTCCCATATGCGAACGCGCATGAGGAGCCATGTCATATGGGAGGGGCGTCCCCTTGCGGGCGCCCTAGTTTCGGTCCCAAATGTACTTTGACAGACTACTACTCATACCGCAACACTTCCAATGGGCGCACACGGGTTGCGTTCCATGACACAAGCAACGCAA
>CAXUIS010000244.1:0-8362 GCA_964250915.1 uncultured Ktedonobacteraceae bacterium
TTGAGGATACCTCATGAACTTTTTCTTTGGCAAGTTTACTTGCACATCGCGTTAGATAGTTCTCAGCCGGGATCGCTCCGTCCAGATATGCTTGATGCACTCGCGTATGTGCATGGAGTCCGCTATGAGCGTCGCGACACAAAAGGTATTCAATTAAAGCTCGATCCTTACGAATCCATTATTGGTTTTGATTCTGTTGGAGCACGTGCGCTTCTTCCCAGTTTGGATTTTCGAGTACGAAGTAATACGCTTGCGTTTCTCACTTTAGTACGCGGAATGCTACGACGAAAGAAGGATACACAAACAACGACTCCTCCTTCTTCTACAAACGGTCTTTCAGCACAAGAGGACAGAGGTGCAAACGATGCCGAGTGATCTCCTCTCACAGCAGTGTGGTCGTCTGTTTGAAGTGGGTTTTAATGCTGGACTGCTCACCTTTCTTATTCAGCAAGAGCAGGCGAAAGCATTGACCACTCAAAAGATTCGCTCTCTTTATGAGCCGGACCTGGAACTTTTGCGGTTTCAACCAATGGCCTCCTATGCCATTGCACAGGCAAAAGCGATAGGACCATCTCCTCAACTACGACGTGTGGCAGAACAATTACTGCTCCATTTTTGTTTTAAGGGATACCTTCTTGGATTACATTTTTTAGAGGAATACCTTCATTCGTTAGGAAATACATACGTTGGTCAGCAACTCCATGTCCGTTATGTGCAATGTTCGTTTCGTGGTGATAACAGTCTCGGAATGATACAGCCTAATCCAACAGATGATGCCCAAGTACTACGCATGTGCTTAGCACAACTAGACCCTGAACTCAATAGTGCTCATGTAAGCATTGAGACGTACAGTCAAACTGGCAAATTCCTCAAAGCCGATTGCCTTTTGTTATTACAATGGAAAGACAAGGAACCATCTTTCTCACCAGCTTCTCAACAACAGGTGAAAGATCCTCCCAAACGAGGCGGATTTTTGTTGAAACCTTCGTCCCTAGAAACAAAAACAACACTCCTTGCAGCAGCGACAGGCAAACACACAGCACACCAACGCTGGCGTATCGTCTGCATGGATTTTTCTGCACACAGCCTCTCTACAGGTCAATTACGCGATCCAAATAACATTGCAACTCTGCGACAAATGTTACTTAGCGAGTTAGGCTATTTGCGGACGCGAGGTATCTTCTCCAACCTGAGTTACGATGTCGCAGATGGACTCCCTGAAGTACTCTTCTCTCGTGGTTTGGAAGACTATCTTACCGCGTTTAAGAAGAAAGATAAAGAGAGTGCCAAGCTCATTCAAGCAGGAGGGTATGCCTATGACTTTTTTGATCTGCTTGTGAAGAGAGGAATGATTCACGATGAGGATGAAGTCGTGTGTGATGCCTTTGGAGTCAGTGACCGTGATATTACCTCGATGCATGTCCGTCGAGAGCATATGACCATTTTGCAGACCTGTCAGAAAATCTATCAGAATAATCCTTCTGAAGATACTATTGATCACGCTCGTGATCGTGTGGTAGATATTATCCAAAGTACTGCAAAGAGAAGCTTTGAAGGTGAACAAGTGCTCTTTGACCATCTGAACACCATTGGCACGAACGAAGATGGATGTTTTTGGCTTCCTCCTCTTGTAGAGACCATCCCTGTCCTCAGTTCACAAGACCCACTTCCAAGTAACCATCTTGACTCAGCACTCCTGCAAAAGCTTGGCGGCCCAACAGGTGGCAGCAGCATGTACGGTACAACAAGCACATGCGCAGCTTGTTCGACAGGAACTTTCATCGTCGGTCCCATATCTTTTTCTGACCGGGAATCCTGGTATTGGGAAGACAACGGCGATTGTGCAGTATCTTCTTGAATGTGAACGTCAGGGGGAGGGCTTTCTCTTTCTCTATTTAAGTCCAAGAACGCAGGTCAACATGGATTTGATCGAAAAGTTTCGTGATGGTAAGGAGGGACCTCTTCATGGCTCGGTGCTGGCTGTTACCTCGAATGCATCTCTTCTTGAAGGACGAACAGACCCAACGGTCCTGTATTCTTCTGCTCACCTTCGTGGCACCATTATGCGTCAGGGTGTGCACGCTAACGTGACGTTTTTGCAGTCCGGTTCTCCTGAGGCACAAGAGAAGAATCGTCGAGGATATCGTTTAGATTCCTTGCTAGAGGATCAAATATGGGATCGTGGAACACGTACACCGGGAGTTTTGTATAGCATCTGTCAGGCTCTTTCCGCAAATATGCAGCATCCTCTCTCTGATGCAGTTGTGGCGACACTCTCTATTCAATCACTGAAGAAGAAAGGAAGTGCAAGTGATACGTTGAGCCACTTGGATAAGATATTTGCATGCGTCCGTGATACTACACGAGGACGAGTTCTTCCAGAGCGTATGAAGGCTTTAGCAGGACGGATGCGTCATCTTGTCTTTATGGTTGATGAGATTACTGGTGACGAAAGCGGTGTTGCTTTTCTCGAAGGTCTGCATGCTTTTGCAGAGGAGTATGAACTATTCTCAGCAAACTCTCCGTTTCATACGAAAATTATCATTGCAGATGCATCCGTTGTGAATCGAAAGGTTATTGAGCGACACCTAGAAAGTAGTGCATATGAGCCTGAAAAAATTTATTTTCAGCATATTGTTGACCCAACGCAACTGGCTCCTGTCTCCGTAGAAGACTTTCCGTTTAAAAATCTTCCAGCTATCGCAATCAATACAAATACGTATCCCGCGCGTTCGTTACATCTCTCCTACAATCTCTGTGTAGAAAGTCAGAGCTATCATGAACACATGACTCAGATTCCTCAAAGTGCGCTGACGCCAACCTTGCAAAAGCGATTGTTAGAAGATCTCTTGCGTCTGCTAGGTCGCCCAAAGTCGGAAGTGCCACAGATACTTGTGTATGTTCAAGATAAACAACGTTTAGCTGATTTGATAGAGCAGGTGCAAAAACGTATCGGTCAGTTTCAGAAAGAAGAAGATTACCTGGAGATTCATGCGAGTATCTCTGAAAAAGCCAGGAGGACAGCCGAGAAAAAGCGTACTCTCGTTCGCGTCGTATTTATGACTGCTTCAGCCAGCCGAGGACTTTCGTTTCCCGAAGCAACTCATTTTCTGATTGATGTGCCGCGCTTCGCGATTGAGGCAAACACGATGGAGATATTGCAAGTCATGTATCGAGGTCGCGGAGGAACACGTGATCTTGATCAAAAATATGTTCAATTCTATCTGTCGGATCGCGTGCTCTACATGGAAGGCTCTGATCGAGCAAGAGCGTTACGTGAACGTGTTCTGGGAATAGTAGATATGCTTATCATTCTGAAAACGTCGATGATGACGCGTATTGCAGGTACTGGTCGTGTGAGGCGTCAGTATTTTCAAATGATTCCTGTTGGAGGCAAGGCAGTTTCCTCAGCAGGGTCAACGTTTCCAGATACAATGGCGGATGTTATCAAAGGTCTGCAAAATGAAGCGCGTCAACATCCAGATAGACCTGATGTGGCACGTGCGGCCCAGTACTTGCAGCAATTATTCGGAGAAGGCAATTTTCGCTGGGAGTCTTCCTCAGAACAGACTCCGACAAACCAACAAAAATTGCCGTATCTCCCGCAGCGTACTCTCCTGCTTCATCGTTTTCAAGATCGAATTTCGCAACACTTTGGCACGCTCTTGCAATGGCCTGTTCATGAACTTATTTACCACTCAGGTGGGTTACTGGTAGTTCCAAGCCAACACAAAAAATTAGATCAACGCTACCTTTTTGACTTGCGTGAGCGTACACGCACAGAACAAGGGAAAAAAGCTCTTCGTTTACTCTGGAAGTTGGAAGATGATGAAGCACTTCCAGAGCATGTACGTCTCGGCATAAGCAAGGCGAAGGACTTGCTGTTTCTTCTACAAAGTGCTTCTGATGAAAGAACGCAACAGTTTACTCAAAGCAGTCAGTACTTTGATCAGTACTATGCTATTCCCATCATAGCATTTTTGGTTCCTGAGATATTTGAGAAGTACTTTGAAACGACTGCTGATTATCAGAATCCATTACCATTTCGCGCCATAGTCGGCAGTTTGGTACATACGTGGTACCCCACAAATACGATGCTCCCTATCAGCGAAGATTATCGTGCGTATCCTTTTGTCGTGTTTCGTAGTTTTAATCTAGATGAGATACGTCATAGAATATTTTCAGGCAATTCGGTGTTTGCCAGTTATGAACTCAACGTTTTGAATATGATCCTCTCGACTCAATCATCTGATTAGATAATCCGTAGATCGAAGTATATGGGAAGTAGTCTCAGGATGAAGCTCTCTGAGTCGTTTCGATTGACAAAAATTCCAGGACTCCCTCTTTCTTGAATTGGCAGACCAATTCTGGTGTTGTTCCAAGTTGTTCTCAAATGACTTGACAATGGCACGTTCTCGATGTATCTTTTATATGGAACAACTTGGAACAACATAGTGTATTATGAGCGATCAAAAAAGAGGCAAGCAATGGGAGAGCAACAATTCACAGCAAGTCTTAGTCGTAGTCAAGGTCGTAGTGCGTGGTGTATTATTTTTCGTCATCCCCTTCGACGCGATCCCCAAGGGCATGTAGGTTTGAGAGTACGACGAGGTTTAGGAACGAGTAATCGTACCGAAGCTGAACGCCTTAAAAACCAAATGAATGACTTACTCTCCAAACCGGCATTATGGCTACCAACAGCACGTGAAAGCGTAACCCATTTATACGATGTACGCATCGTGGATGCCTTTTATGATCACTTAACGCCTTGGGAACATGACTTTTGGGAAAGACGAGAGCGTGTTCTTCCACTTCCTACACCAACAGACGGCTACACGCGCGTCTTATTTGTTGGAACAACTGGTGCAGGAAAAACGACCATCGTTCGACAACTTCTTGGAACCAATCCTTTCACTGAACGTTTCCCTTCGACTTCGGCGGCAAAGACGACTGTTTGCGATATGGAAATTGTGTTTACTGAACACCCTTTTCGAGCCGTTGTGACATTTCAGCCGAAAGATACCATTCAAATCTATGTGGAAGAATGTATCGTTGCAGCAGTACTTGCTGCTCTGGAAAACCGACCAACTCAAGAGATTGTACGCAAATTACTCGAACATACTGAACAACGTTTTCGCCTGAACTATGTTTTAGGGACACTACCAACATCCTCTGATGCAAAAGAAGACCTGTTTGATGATGACAACGAGGACGATGAACAGGATGAAATGGGAGAAGAGGGAATTGCCTTCGATGAACGTCTCAAAAATACAGAAACTCTTCAGGAGTATCTTCGCACTGTGCAACGTCTGGCGATGATCGTTCGTGGAGATCTTGAAACACACCCCCACTTTCCACATGATGTTGTCAATAAGGATGAACGTGACGCGCTCTTACAAGAGTTATTAGAGGGCGAGTTGTACAAGTATGACGGCTTTCAAACGCTCGTTGATGACATTCTTGATGCACTTGAAGAGCGCTTCACTCTACTGCAAAAAGGGAGTATTGTTCGAGATAAAGGAGGATGGCCTTCGTATTGGACCGTCGAAATGCAAGATCGTCAGGATTTTCTGAAAACGGTCAACCAGTTTTCCAGCAACTACGCACCGCTTTTTGGACGGCTACTCACTCCTTTGGTTCAAGGAATTCGTGTTGCTGGACCATTCCAACCAGAGTGGAAAGAAGGCGCAACACCACGTTTAGTCCTCATGGATGGTGAAGGTCTTGGTCATACGGCGGACACAGCAACGAGTCTTTCAACCAGAATTACCACTCGTTTTGAGCATGCTGATGCTATTGTGCTTGTTGACAATGCTTCACAACCACTGCAAGCCGCACCAGTAAGCGCAATAAAAAGCGTTGCGACGGGCGGTCATGGAGCAAAGTTGTTTCTGTGCTTCACGCACTTTGATGCTGTCAAGGGTGACAATCTTCCAGACCTCCAGGCAAAGCGAAATCACGTGCTTAGTTCTTTGGAGAACGAAATCACTGCGTTGAGTAAAGAAGTAGGGATACGCACAAGTGTTGCATTGAGAAATACGTTAGAAGAGAGAACGTTTTTTGTCTCAAACATTCAGAGGAAGCTTTCAGAGAAAGCAAAAGCGACACGAGCAGAGCTTATGAGATTGCTCTCGGTTCTTGAGGAAACAGTGCTCATATCAACGTCAACAGAGATACGACCAGTCTATGATGATACCTACCTCCTTCTCTACATTCAAAGAGCGGTGAAATCCTTTCGTGAGGCGTGGCGTGGACGCCTTCAACTCACAACTCAATCGAGCCGGTATCCTGAACACTGGACAAGAATCAAAGCGCTTACGCGAAGACCCGCACGACTTGGGTTAGATGAATATGATGATCTCAAACCAGTCGCGGATCTCATTCGAGAATTGAGTGAGCAGATTCGGGGATTTCTTGAGAAGCCACTGAAGTGGGAACATGCTGAAGGTCTTTCAGACGAAATGCAGCAAGTCGCCATCGACACCATTACGCGAGAAATGTATACACAATTTCATATCCTTGCTCGAAAGCGATTAATTCGTACTCATGTACCAGATTGGGAAACAGCATACTCCCGTAGCGGAACGGGATCTACACGAGTTCGGGCACATGATATTGACCTGATTTACACGAGTGCTGCCCCAATTGTTGATGAAGCAGGGACTCATGAAGCGAATGAATTTTTAGATCAGGTGATACAGCTCGTAAGAAATGCAGTGCTTGTAGGTGGTGGTAAACTTTGGTAATGGAGATAGAGCGCACAACATGCTATTATGGTAATAGATAACATAATACTTAGAAAGAATATGTGAGAGGATTTTTCTGCTGGATGTTTCTCTATCTCGTCTTAAAACGGAATGGAAGAATGTATTTCCTGTAAAAAAAAGGAGGGGTCGTGTGAATGGTCTTCTTTCAAGGATGCAGTTCATAGAACTGTATAACTATCTTGCGTCCAAAGAAAGGTTTGGTCCAGGACCAACACTGGGAAAAATGACGTGCGATCACACACTTCGCTCTACTCTTCTTTGGATGCAGGAGCAAAGGATTCAGCCTTTCTGGGAGAACATCGAGAAGATTGTGGACTTGGGTGGACACTGTGACTGTGAAATATTAATGAATGTCACACCGGACACGTGGGAAGAGCGTAGAGAGGAAGAGATCGTGGGTCCTCATATCATGGGAGGGGGCGAATGGAAACAATTTCTTACAGACGTGTTCTCTGAGAGTGGATATACAGCATGATGAAATATTCGCTGTTGATAATACTACTGTACATACTGCCTTGCTCAGAAGCTTCATGTCCGTCGGCTTCTCAGTAATCCTTTAAGCGTTTAACAAAGTCCTCGCTTCATGAGAGGCATAAGGGCTATTTGAGTTCCAGCAAGAGCGTCCTCCAACAGGTCATGGACCCTCAAAGCATCTGCCCATTGCCGCATGTAGGCAAGGTCAAGAGCAGTTCCTTGCTGCCTCATGATGCTCAGGATATCATTCCATTGGCGCGTGGATGTCCGTCCTCCCATCTCGAACCACTCCAACTTTGTGAGTATGGCATCTTCTGCTGAAGCAATTCTCAGTGGACGAGTGCCTGGTTCGAGGAGTGTTGGTTGAGCACGGCGTACTTCTTCTTGAGAGAAGGTACGCTGCTTGAGAGGAATCATATCCACTTTCATCATTGTAGTTAGGTGAAGCACTCCATACAGTATCCTGCGTCGTACCGCATCTTGGAAGGCTTGCTCATCTAGATAATACTGACTGTGCAGCATCTGGACGGGTTGCTGAACCTGATGACCTGCTTGGAGAGCCACAATCACATCAACATCTTGCGTCTGGCGAGCCACTCCATGCACTGAACTGGAAACAGAATAACTGATAGAATACGGAATCCCAAGTTGCTCGAATGCTTCGACCTGATGAGTGCTTTAATGACAGTGTGATGGAGTGCTATGCAGATATAGTCATTTCTATTATCATGATCTTCAACGTTTCCAAACCGAAGACTGGGGGAGAGAAGATGCCCTTTCTGACTTCCATCACGACTAGTCTGATTCGCACCTACCCATCCGTAGGTCTCGTGTCCATGAGTGCTCGTTGCTAGGGGTCAGCAAGATGAAGCAACGTGAGATAGAGGTTCGTTCCTAGGACTTTGAGCATTCTCAGAATATTATCCCATCGGTTCGTGACTGCTCATTGTGAAAATACTGATATACCTCACAGAACTATTTCGGCAGCTGAGAGGCCACTCGAAGTTAATCTAAGAGAGCATAAGAATATCTTATTGACCCGACCAACTTTTTTAAGTCTTTAATTTTCTTAATCAATATACAAAATAAAACAGTTTCTTCTGAAATAAAACATCTGGGTG
>CAXUIS010000245.1:0-8352 GCA_964250915.1 uncultured Ktedonobacteraceae bacterium
CTAATTCATTACACCCTGTTGGCAATGTACACATGTTGGAAGGAATTGTAAAACGTTTACATAAGCTCCAACATGTAGATGTGCCGACAAGGGTGTAATGAATTAGACCCCTACATGTATTCGTTATTTCCCTGTGCGTTAGCTACCATCATCATTATGCATCAAAATTTGTTAGCTGGCAACATGGTTATCTTTTTTGTTTCAGCATATACTAAGAGTAATGACCGTTTTTGCTCAGGAAGCGACAATGAACGTCGTTTCTGGATGTCTATGGAGACACCCCTTCTGAGAGAGGAGCTATTGCGGAATGTCTGATTCTTCTGTACTACATAACGCGCAAACCTCCGACGTTACCGGAGCTGAAGCCGCGTTTCTGCGGGACCATCCTTGGGTCCGTCACTACGAGCAGGGTGTCTTACCTCATCTCGATGTTCCTGATCGTCCTTTAACCTGGTTGCTTGATACAACTGCCAGTCGCCACCCCAGTCATACCGCGATACTCTATTACGGTACTCGGCTCACCTATGCACAACTTTCTGGTATGGCGAATCGTTTTGCTATTGCGTTACAACGCCTTGGCGTAAAAAAGGGGGACCGCGTTGCCATCGCGCTACCCAATATCCCCCATTATCCCATCGCGTTCTATGGTGCTTTGCGAGCTGGGGCCGTCGTTGTACCCACCAATCCCCTGTATACAGAGCGCGAAATGCAGCACCAACTCGCGGACTCTGGTGCGCGTGTCCTGGTTATGCTCGATACCTTTTATCCTGTTGTACGGTCAATTCGTAAAGAGACTGCGTTAGAGCATATCATTTTCACAAGTGCAAGCGATTTTCTACCACCATTGTTACAAACGCTCTATCCACTGAGTCAACGCAGTGCAAAGAATCCAGAGCCACGCCTGACTGACAAAGAGATGCAAAGCGACTCATCGTTACATTCTCTGCGTACTATGTTAGAAACGCGCACAAAAGGTGGTGTCGAACTCTTCCACCTACCTGTACCCGCTACGGGCGATGATTTAGCGGTTCTGCAATATACGGGTGGTACAACAGGACTTTCAAAAGGGGCTATGTTGACGCACCGTAATTTGCTTGCAAACGCGATGCAGACACGCTGGTGGACACCGAAAGCACAAGAAGCTCAGGAAATCTCGTTGTGTGTCGCGCCATTTTTCCATTCCTATGGTGCAACGGTGGGTATGAACCTGTCCATCTATGCAGCCGCGACTATGGTGCTTGTACCGCGTTTCAAGGCAAGCGATGTAGTAAAAACTATTCGTCAGTATCATCCAACGCTCTTTCCTGGTATTCCTACAATGTATCTCGCACTTCTACGCGAGGTTGGCAAACACACGGACTACTTTGGCTCAGTCAAATATTGTATTAGTGGTGCCGCGCCTCTGCCCGCGAAGGTGCAAACCGACTTTGAGCATGTGACAGGTGGCAAACTCGTTGAGGGCTATGGTCTAAGTGAGGCTGCACCTGTGACACATTGTAATCCTCTCACCGATGACAGACGCAACGGTAGTATTGGTTTGCCACTAGCGGATGTCGATTGTTGCATTCTGAATCCCGAATCTGGCAAGCAGATGCCCGTGGGCGAGATTGGTGAGATTGTGGTCAAGGGACCAAACATCATGCAGGGCTACTGGAATCGTGCAGAAGAGACGAAGGCTATCTTCACAGAAGATGGCTGGATGCGTACCGGAGACCTAGGTAGAGTGGACGAAGAGGGCTTTTTCTATGTAGCTGAACGCAAGAAAGACATGATTATTGCCAGTGGTTTTAATGTCTATCCACGTGAAGTCGAAGAGGTCTTATTCGAGCATCCCGCCGTTTCAGAAGCGGCAGTAGTCGGCGTGCCGGACGAATATCGCGGCGAAACCGTCGCGGCCTTCGTTGTGCTGAAAGCGAAAATAACGCCCTCTGAGGCGTTGAGGCGTGATATACTGGCATATTGCAAGCAAAATCTAACCGCGTATAAGGTCCCCAAGATACTAGAATTTCGTGAAAGCCTACCCAAATCGTTGATTGGCAAAGTGTTACGTAGAGAGTTACGAGTAGAGAAAAAGTAAATCATGTTTGCATGGAATAGCACCCGAAGGGTGCTATTCCATGCAAACATGATAATAAAGGAGCAAAACAACAGCATGGCGACCATTATCAATAAACCGACAGAGACAGGAACGGCGTTTCTGACGACACCGATTGCGGAGAGCGCGGACAAGATATTTACGTTGGAGCAGCGCGACGAGGAGCAGCGTTGGATTGAAGAGTCGAGCGCGACTTTTGTTGAGCGTGAAGTGCTACCAAAGTCTGAGGCTATCGACCACCAGGAGCCAGGAGTTATGCCTGGACTGCTCAAGAAGGCGGGCGAACAGGGTCTCTTGATGATCGAGATTCCAGAGCAATATGGCGGTGCTGAACTTGGGCTACTGACAGCAGTATTAGTTGGCACAACGCAAAAAGATGCTTCGTTCAGCGTCGCCTATGGTGCGCACACCTCGATTGGTTCGCTGCCTATCGTCTATTATGGTACCGAAGCACAAAAACAGCACTACCTGCCAAAACTCGCCACTGGCGAGTGGATCGCGGCCTATGCATTGACTGAGCCAGGTGTTGGTTCCGATGCGATGAACCTGAGTACACGCGCCGAACTTTCGCCCGATGGCAAATACTACATTCTTAACGGCACGAAGCAGTGGATTTCCAATGCTGGCTTTGCCGATATCATGGTTGCCTTTGCACGTATCGGCGATAACAAACCATCGGCATTTATTGTCGAGGCTGCATGGGACGGTGTGTCCACAGGCAACGAAGAGCGCAAGATGGGTATCAAAGGCTCATCGACTCGTCAGGTCTACTTTGAAGATGTTAAGGTACCCGTTGAAAACTTGCTTGGTGAAATTCACAAGGGCTACAAAATCGCCTTCAACATCCTCAACATTGGACGCTTGAAGCTCGGCGCGGGAACCGTTGGTGGTGCGCGTTCAGCCCTCGGTCTTGCCGCTGCATACACGACTGAGCGCAAATCATTCGGCAAACCTCTGCACAACTTCGGTATGATTAAGAAAAAATTGGCTCGTATCGCCGCAGAAACCTATGCTGCCGAAAGCGAAGTCTTCCGCACAGCCGCCAACATCTCGCGCGTGCAACAGGCATCGGGCGATAACACTGATGCCATGTTCAAAGCAGTCGAAGAGTACGCTATCGAAGCCTCTATCGCTAAGGTGCATGGTAGCGAGACGCTTGCGTATGCCGTTGACGAGGGCGTACAGATTTTCGGTGGTTACGGTTTCATGCAAGAGTATCCTATCGAGAAGGCATATCGTGACGCGCGTATTCAGCGTATCTTCGAGGGTACAAACGAAATTAACCGTTTGGTTGCTGCCGGTACATTGTTCCGTCGTGTGCTAAGCGGCAAGATCGACCTGATGAACAAGTATCCAGAGATCGAGCAGCGTGTCACATCGGGTCAGGCACCTGACCGTGCAGGCGAGACCGTTCCCACCGAGTTGCGCGACGCCGTGAACGCGGTTGAGCGTTTCAAGGATGTAACTATCTATGAAGGCATGAAGATTGCCATGAAGTTCATGAATGCCCTTGAGGGTGAGCAAGAATTTATCGACTACCTCGCCAACCTGCTGATTGATGTGTATGCGTCCGACAGTGCGCTAAGTCGTGCAATACAGGCCGTGCATCGTGGCGATGAGAACAGTGCAACACATGTGAAGCTTGCGCAACTCGCTACATGGCTTGCTTTCTCACGACTACGCACCAACCTTGAGCAGATGATTATGACCTACACCGATACGGACAACGTTGAGCAGGAACTCGCACATGTTCGTACCTACGTTGGTGACTACCAGTTCAATGGCGTTACTGCGCAACGAGAACTCGCCGAAATCGTCGTTGAAAAGTTAGGGTATCCTCTATAAACGAGAACTCCAGTACGGGTCTGATTTTATCACACCCTTTCGCCAACACACCAATTTGGAGGATCAGATAAAGCGTTTCAACATCCTCCAGCATCCGTGTGTGCCAACAGGGTGTGATAAAATCAGACCCGTACTGGGTTCCCTACATCAAAAAGATACCGTAGTCACGCAAGGAAGCGAGGAACATCCTATGGGCCTGACCGTTTGCCCAGCCGCAATTGTCGTAGCACCCGTTGAGACGGTATGGGAACTCCTCGACAACCCTGTACGGTTCGACGATTGGGCTGATGGCAAGATACAGTGGATTACACCAGAAGGACCCACGACACCAGATCAGCAATTTTGTATAAAGAGTAGGGCATTAGGACGTTCATGGCCTGCCATTTTTACCGTCAAAGAAGTTCATCGAGACAAACATGTCCTGCAAATGGATGTTGCCTTTCCTCTCGGCATGGCACTACATCAACGTCTCATGTGCACCCCTATTGACGATACATCGTGTCGTGTGCAGTATGGCTGAGAGTTTGTTTTCCCCGCAGGTTGGTGGGGCAGGTTTCTTGAAACATTCGGTTCAAAATCGTTCGAGGCGAGTATAGAAGACTCGTTGCAACGCCTCAAACGGGTAGCTGAAAAGCGTTACATAGCATCAAAGGAGATACCATAATCATGGCAGAAGCAGTAATTGTAAGTGCGGTCCGCACACCGATTGGACGAGCGAGCAAGGGCGTACTCAAGGATGTACGCGCCGATGATTTAGCGGCAGTCGCTGTGCGTGGAGCGTTGGCACGTGTGCCACAACTCGATACATCGTTAATTGAAGACCTTATCTTTGGCTGTGCCTTTCCAGAGGGCGAACAGGGCATGAACATTGCGCGCTTGATTGTCGCGCTCTCAGGTCTACCAGAAACTGTTGCGGGTACCACCGTCAATCGTTTCTGTGCCTCAGCTCTGCAAGCATTCAATATGGCGGCGCAGAATATCATGCTGGACCTCGGCGATGCCTATATCGCGGGTGGTATCGAGAACATGTCACGTATCCCAACGGGTGGCTTCAATCCCTCGTTTAATCCACGGCTGGTACATCCCGACAAGGATGGCAACGTCTCACCTGCCTCGCCCGCAGTTGAGGAGTATGGCTATTCCAGCTACCTACCAATGGGCATCACCGCCGAAAATCTGGCGAAAGACCACAATATCAGCCGTGAAGATCAGGATGTGTTCGCACTGCATAGTCATCAACGCGCGGTTGCAGCCATTGATAACGGCACATTTGCTAAAGAGATTGTGCCTGTCATGCTACCAAATGGTAAAGAGATGACGACGGACGAGGGGCCACGCCGTGACACCTCACTCGAACGCTTATCAACGCTTGAACCCGCATTTTTGAAGGGCGGCACGGTTACGGCTGGCAACTCAAGTCCTTTAAATGACGGTGCGGCGGCAATCGTCGTGATGTCAGCAGACAAGGCACGCGAGTTGGGCATTCAACCATTAGCGCGTGTAATCACCATGTCGGTTGCGGGTGTGCGTCCTGATATCATGGGTATCGGTCCTGTACCTGCGGTCAAGAAAGTGTTGCAACGCTCCAAGATGCAGTTGAGCGACATCGACCTGATTGAGTTGAATGAGGCGTTCGCAGCCCAGTCGCTGGCAGTTATTCGTGACCTTGATCTTGACCAGGACAAGGTAAACGTACATGGTGGCGCGATTGCATTAGGTCATCCACAGGGTTGTAGTGGCTCACGTATCGTTGTCACACTGCTCAATGCACTACAGACGCACAACAAGACGGTCGGTATGGCAACGCTCTGTGTTGGTGGTGGACAAGGTGTGGCAACAATCATTGAGAGGTTGGCCTAACGATGTCGTATGAAATTAAAAAAGTCGCCGTTCTCGGCGCAGGTGTGATGGGGGCGGCAATCGCCGCCCATCTCGCCAATATCGGTATTCCTTCCTTATTGCTTGATATTGTGCCACCTAACGCGACAAAAGACCGCAGCGTAGTTGCACGTACTGGACTGGAAAAGGCACTTAAGGCACGACCAGCCGCGTTTTATAGTAAACGCAACGCTGCCCTCGTTACCGTTGGTAATATCGAGGACAACCTACAAGATATCGCCGATGTCGATTGGGTGATCGAGGCCGTGATCGAGCGACTCGATATCAAGCATGACCTGTACACAAAGCTCGAAACGGTTCTCAAGCCGAATACTATCATTACATCGAACACGTCAGGCTTGCCTGCACACCTCTTAACAGAGGGGCGGAGCGAGAACTTCCGTCGCAACTTCCTGATTACGCACTTTTTCAATCCAGTGCGCTACATGAAACTGCTAGAGATTGTACCCGATGCTGATACCGATCCCGAATTGCTCACATTCTTTCAGCAATTTTCTGTAGAGAAACTGGGTAAGGGTGTGGTGCTGTGTAAGGATACGCCAAACTTTATCGCTAACCGCATCGGCGTCTATGGAATGCTATCAACCATTCAACGTGCGTTGAGCGAAGGCTATACGGTTGGCGAGGTCGATACGATCTTAGGACCACCGATGGGACGCCCCAAGTCTGCTATCTTCCGCACCTCTGACCTTTCGGGTTTAGATACGACGGTGCATGTTGCCGATAATCTCTATCAGAACGCACCGGAAGACCCGCAACGTGATACCTTCCAGGTGCCAGAAATTCTGCGCGACATGCTTAAACGTGGTATGCTTGGTGAAAAGAGCGGACAGGGTTTTTACAAGCGGATCAAGAATGCTGACGGTTCATCATCCATTCTCGAACTCAACTTTCAAACGATGGAATACGAAGCCCAGCAAAAGATACGCTTCCCTTCTATAGGTGCAGCACGCAATATCAGTAACCCTGCCGAACGTATTCTAGCAATTCTGCAAGCTGATGACCGTGCAGGCGTTCTTGCACGCGAGACAACAGCGGACTCGCTGATCTATGCTGCTAAACTGACGACACAGATAGCGGATAGCGTTGTCGCAGTCGATGAGGCCATGCGCTGGGGCTTCAACTTCGATATAGGCAGTTTCGAGACGTGGGACCTGCTCCTACAAAATCCAACCGCTCTACAAAAAGTGTTCGAGGGGCGCAATCTCGACGATATCGAACTTGTGCAACGCGTCAAGAGCAAGGGACAAGGCACCTTCTATATAGGCAACAAAGGGCAACGGCAATACTTCGACTTCCATACTGATACCTACAAGCCTGTGCTCGTGCCGCAAGGTGCTATCGCGCTTGATGCCGTTAAAGCTACAAAGAGCAATGTTGTCCTTGACAACGGTTCAGCATCGTTGCTTGACCTCGGTGATGGTATTGGCTGCATTGAGTTTCACACGAAGCTGAACTCGATTGACGAGGGCATCATCGAGATGTTGCGTTACGCTGTTGAAGAGGGTCAGAAGCAGTTCCGTGCCCTTGTCGTCGGCAATGAAGCAGACGATTTCTCGGCTGGTGCCAACCTGCTACTTGTGCTGATGGGGTCGCGTCAAGGCGAGTGGAAGATGCTTGAAGGAGCCATAAATGGGTTACAACAGGCACATCAGTTGCTCAAATATAGTCCAATTCCGGTTGTCGCTGCCCCTGCTGGTCGCGCGCTCGGCGGTGGCTGTGAAATCATTATGCACTGCAATACTGCGCGAGCCTATGCCGAGTCGTATATCGGCTTAGTCGAAACAGGCGTTGGACTGGTGCCTGCTGGTGGCGGTTGTAAAGAGTTGCTGTTACGACATGGTGCTGATCTAGCCTCGCAATTAGCAAGAAAGACGGGCGGCCCATTCACGCCGTCACGTAAAGCGTTCGAGACCATTGCCTTTGCAACCGTCTCGACCAGTGCAACCGAGGCGCAAGAGTTACGTTTCTTGCACAAAACAGACGCTATAACGGTCAATCGTGACGTGCTGTTGCGTGACGCTAAAGCTGATGCCATTCAACTTGCCGAGGCGAAGGCTGCTGGCACGTGGGAGCCAGCCAAACCACAGACGCTGGTGTTGCCGGGATCAGGAGCGCGTTTAGTGCTAGAGCAACAGGTAGAGAGCCAGTTACTCATGGGCAGAGTCAGCGAGCATGATGTGGTGATTGCTAGCCATTTGGCCCGTGTGCTCACAGGTGGTGATACCTCACCCATTGCACCTGTAAGCGAGCAATTCGTCCTCGATCTCGAACGCGAGGCATTTCTGAGCTTGTGCGGAATGGAGAAGACGCAAGCGCGTATGGAATCCATTTTGATGGCAGGGAAACCGTTAAGAAATTAATGAGCAAATGAGACCTTTCAGGCTGTAAGTCATAATAGAACCCACGGACGCCCACAAGGGGCTACCCTACTATATGACGCTTTTGCGTGCTCCGCACGTCATATAGTAGGGTAGCCCCTTGTGGGCAATACTGTTGAAATAAGACGAATG
>CAXUIS010000246.1:0-8299 GCA_964250915.1 uncultured Ktedonobacteraceae bacterium
GTGCTAACAAGTGCGGGTGGATGTTCACTCACTTTTCCATTTGGAACGACCCATGAAACAGCGGGTAGCTTTCCTTGCTTAGCAGCCGTCGAAAAATTCGAGATATCCTGAATATTGCCGAGTTGTCCGTCATTCTTCACTGTATCAAACTGTGATAATGGATTCCAGATACCAGGAACCTTTACCTTTTGTGATTGAGGAAGGCAAGTCATCTGATCATCAGCGCAGTCTGGCTGAGTCCCTTGATCGAGGTAGTATGCCCAACTCACCTTATTTTTATAAAGCAGGTAGGTCAGGTCTGTCCATGCATAGTCATTATTCTTTACACCAACAGAACGGCTTGCTCCATCTAAAGCGTTGGTACAACTTGCAGGATCGCCTTGTTGCGTACATTTCGCGGACCATGCTGAAACCATGAATAGATGGGACGGCAAGCTCCATGAGGCATTTGGCTCAAACATGTGATCCTGTAACACAAAGTTTTTCGCATAGGCCCAATAGTTGGGAATCTCACGCGCATCATGGTAGCCCATCACGTCAGGTGTTTTTGCATTGGTGCAATTAGGATTTGTTGGATCGACACAGCCTTTCTTGCCTTTTTCGGCTTGAGCAATAAAGCCATCCATCTTGCCACTGTTAATGTCGGCGGTTGCCGCCGCTTCGTTGTGTGGACCTCCACCATTGATATTGTTGGCATCGTGGTAAGGTTTTACACATTGTCCAGTCTGTGGATCGTTGACACATACGGTAGGCACTCCGTTTTGCATTGGAATACCATCAGCACCTGGATAGGTGCCAAAGTATGAATCAAATGAACGATTCTCTTGCATGATGACAACCACATGTTGAATTTTGTGAATACTAGCACTATTGCTTGCCTGTGGAGTAGCATTTCCTGATGTACAAGCGGCAAATGTTGTCATACTCAGTAGACAGAGCATAACAACACTGGAGCATTGTACAAGACGAGTGTTACCTCGTTTCATATCCTTTATCTCCTGTTTTGGTATTCTTTCGCCATTTACTATAGCGATCCCTTTTTAACAAGCCAGCATACATATCTGGCTGTACGCTGAGTGTACTCATGTACATTCAAGAAAGCATCAAGGAGTGTTCAAAGTTTAGTCTAATAGGCTGTCGAAACACATCTATCAGAAGCCAGGGCACCCGCAAGGGGATGCCCCTCCCATAGACGAAGACGAACGTGATAGCTGCCATATGGGAGGGGCATCCCCTTGCGGGTGCCCTGGCCCTCATTTCTAAGTTTTAAATAGCCCTGCTTAAGAACACTACCTACTTGCAGTTATGTCATGTAAGCAGTACAATAGTAGTCCAATATTACACATGCATATGGTACAAATAGGAGGATTTCGCTACGTATGAGCACAGTACAGGTAACATCTACGCTCTTCCACTTGCAGCAGATTGATCTCGAACTGGACCGTTTAACAGCGGAGAAGCAAAGCGTGATACAGACACTACAAGGGAATAGCACGTTACACAAAGCGCAAGCAGCGTATGCGCAGTCGCAGCAACACCTTCATATTGGTGAGCAAGCGCAAAAAGAGGCTGAGTGGTCGCTTGAGGATATTAGTCGTCGCTTGGGAACACAAGAGCAACGACTCTATAGTGGTACTAGCGTCAATTCAAAGGACCTCAACTCATTACAACAAGAGGTACAACGTTTGCGAGCACAACACCATCGTCAGGAAGAAGTGGTGCTAGAAGTCATGGACACGACTGAAGCGTTGCAAGAGACAGTCCAGAGCAGGTTACGCGAGCTACAGGAGGTGGAGAAAGATTGGCAAAGAGAGAGCGAGGTACTGGTTGGACGCCGTGAGCAACTGGAAGCGCGTCAGCAAGAGACGTTGGGGAAACGCACACAGTTGGCTACAACTATCGCACCTGACTTGCTACAACGCTACGATATTATGCGTAAAGCAAAGCAGGGCCGAGCGGTTTCTAAAGTAGAGCAAGGTTCATGTCAATGGTGTCGAGTGATTTTGACGCCGAGCGAGTTGCAGCATGTGCGTGTTAGCAGTGAGCTACAGACATGCACCAACTGTGGACGTATCTTGTATTATGAACGCTAATAGGTAGTATGTTATCCACCTCCTCTTGACAAAGACGCAACGCTGCATTCTATACATCAGTGTAGATGTTTTACCAATGTTTGGTAAAGAACGATTTATTTTATGACAACTTTGTTTAAAGTATTGCATTTTCAGTAGATTTACTGTATTGTCAATTTCATTAAGCCGTAGAAACGGCATCAAAGGAGATTGGCTATAGTATGGCTACCACAATTACCGCGCTCACCACCACAGTTCCCTCTTCACGCGAAAAAACAGGAGAGAAACTTCCCCAACGACGCGCCGAATATCATGCAACTGTGCATGACCTGCCACCGGATGAACGACCGCGCGAACGCCTACGCAACGAAGGTCCAGAGAGTCTTTCACAACATGAGTTGCTCGCAATTATCTTACGTACAGGCACACAACGTGATAATGTGCTCGAACTGGCGCAAAGACTGCTAATAAAGTATGGAGGTCTCAAAGGGCTGGCTCGTGTGAGCTTTGGCGAACTCACAAACGAACATGGGTTAGGTGAGGCGAAAATAGCGCAACTGCTGGCAGCACTAGAAATCGGCAAGCGATTGGGTCGTGTTTCGTCCGACGAGAAATATCAGATTAAGTCGGCTGACGATGCGGCGAACTTGATACGTATGGACATGATGTATTTACCACACGAAGAGATGCGCATTTTGATTCTCGACACGAAAAATAACGTAGTAGAGAACATCACACGCTACAAGGGAACTGTGAATAGCTCTGTATTGCGCGCAGCGGAGGTATTTCGTGCAGCAGTTATCCGTAATTGCCCAAGCGTCATAGTGGCGCACAACCATCCAAGCGGTGATCCCACGCCTTCGCCCGAAGACATGGAAGTTACGCACCAACTTGTGGAGGCCGGTCGATTACTCGATATTGAACTACTCGATCACCTTGTCATTGGCAATCCGCGTTTTGTAAGCTTGAAAGAACGCTTACGCTGGTAATAATTATACATGCTGATGTAGACGCTTAAGCGTCTACATCAGCATGTATAATTATTACCACTATAGTTATGCTTTCGCAGCAGCTTTCTCGCCTTTGCGCCGTTTAGGGCGAGTGACGTTTTCTTCGGTCGCCTTCTCGCCTTTGACGGTTGAGGGTTCTAGGGCAGCATTGAGCACATCGTGTACATCAGTAGCATAAACAAAGGTCATTTGCTCACGTAGCTCTTTCGGTAAGTCTTCCAGCAAGTCCTGCTCATTCTTCTTTGGAAGAATGACGGTGCGAATGCCAGAGCGGTAGGCCGCAAGCACCTTCTCTTTGATACCGCCAATAGGCATAACCTTGCCTCGAAGCGTAATCTCGCCCGTCATGGCAACATCGGAACGTACCTTACGTCCACTTGCGAGCGAGACCAAGACCGTTGCCATCGTCACGCCCGCGGACGGTCCATCTTTTGGTATGGAGCCTGCGGGAACGTGAATATGAATGTTCTGGTTTTCAAAGACGTTCGATGGCAGACCGAGTGCTTCAGTGTTGGAACGGACATAGCTCAAGGCAGCCGTTGCCGACTCTTTCATCACATCACCGAGTTGTCCAGTGAGTGTAAGATGACCATCTTTGCCATGCATTGCCGCCGCTTCGATGAAGATGATTTCGCCCCCAACTGGTGTCCATACGAGACCAGTAGCGATACCAGGACGGTCTATGCGCTCGGCTGCCTCTTCAAAGAAACGCTGACGACCTAGATAGTCCGCGAGTTGATCCGGTGCGACAGCAATAGGAGTCTTTTTGCCCTCCGCGATTTGCTTCGCCACCTTACGTGAAAGCGATCCAACCTCGCGTTCGAGATTACGTACACCTGCTTCACGCGTGTAGTCACGTGCGATACGGCCTAGCGTGTCGTCGCCGACAATGAGTTCGTCCTTGTTCAGACCATTCGCCTCAAGCTGTTTTGGCAACAGGTAGTTGCGGGCAATATGAACCTTCTGCACTTCCGTATAACCCGATAGTTCCAGGATTTCCATACGGTCACGCAATGGTGCTGGTATTGGCTCTAGCGAGTTCGCTGTTGCAATAAACATCACTTTGGACAGGTCAAATGCCAGATCCAGATAGTTGTCGCGGAAGTTGTAGTTTTGTTCTGGGTCCAACACCTCAAGCAGAGCTGAGGAAGGATCACCACGCCAATCGGCACCAACTTTGTCTACCTCGTCCAGCATAATCACAGGATCGTTGGACTCGACTCGACGCAATGTCTGAATAATGCGACCAGGCATGGCACCGATATAGGTACGGCGATGTCCACGTATCTCGGCCTCATCACGAATACCGCCAAGCGACATACGCGCGAACTTGCGTCCAAGCGCACGTGCGATGGACTGACCTAGTGATGTTTTACCAACTCCAGGAGGGCCAACAAAGCACAGAATTGGTTCGCGGTTAATCTGACGAACCGCCTCTTGCGAGTGAAGTGGCTGTGTTGGACGTATATCCTCGGTCTCGATACCATCTTCAATTGTCGAAGTCTCTTTGCTGCGCTCAATCTGTTCGGCCTTACGGTCTTCCTTCAGGCGACGTACCGCAAGATATTCAAGAATGCGGTCCTTGATTTTTTCCAGGCCATAGTGGTCCTGGTCAAGAATTTGACGTGCATGCGGCACATCAATCTTTTCACCTGTAGACTTGCTCCAAGGCAAGCTGACGAGCAATTCCAGGTAGGTACGGATGATACTGTATTCGGGCGAAACCGTTGGTAACTTCTCAAGACGTGACAGTTCTCGATTGGCCTCTTTAAGAGCTTCTTCTGGCATTTTGGCCTGGTCGATTTTGTCACGCAGTTCGTTAGCGGTGGCCTGCTCTTCGCTCTCTTCGCCCAGTTCACGCTGAATAGCCTTGAGTTGCTCACGTAAGAGATATTCGCGCTGCATCTTGCCCATCTCTTCCTGGGCACTCGTCTGTATCTTCTTACCTAATTCGAGAATTTCCAATTCATGGGCGAGGAAGACACTTAACTGCTGCATCTTCTCGCGTACGGAGTCGATTTCGAGCAACTTCTGACGAAGTTCAAGGTCCATCTGCACAAAAGTGGCGATGACGTAAACGACTTGACGCGCCTCTTCAAGGTTAAGTGTAGCGGCGGCAACACCTTCTGGCACATTCTGCACAAGCGCGACGAGACGCTGGAAGTAGTTAATGACATTGCGCTTGATAGCTTCCGTCTCGTTGTCCTCTTCTTGCACATCGGGTTTAGACGTGATGTGTGCCATGAGGTAGGGTTTTTCTTGTGTGAACTCGCCAATTTCGACGCGCTCAAGTCCTTGAACCGCGATCTGGATCGTGCCATCTGGCATGCGGAACATGCGTCCAATACGCGAAACCGTGCCAATCGTAAAAATGTCTTCCGGCCCCGCAGAATCCATTTCAGCCGACTTCTGTGCCACGAGCACAACAAGGCGGTTGCCACGCATCACGTCATCAATCAAGCGGATTGAGCGTTCTTGCCCAACACCGAGTGGTTGTACCGCGAATGGATAAACAACAACATCTTTGAGAGGTAGAACTGGCAACACATCAGGAATGTTCAAATCTTCATCGTCATCGTGCCGACGACGGCGTATCTCCTGCTCCATAAAGCCCGGACCCTCAAAGCTGAAACGCTGACGGCGAGGTCCCTCTTCTTCAGAAGAGTCTATATTCTCCTCTGCAATCTCAAGGGCAGTTGCTAACTCGTTCACAGCATTAGGAGTTTCAACGGGAGTGTCTTGTTGCTCATCCGATTGCACGACAGTTTCGTCCGATTGCACGACAGTCTCGTCCACATGCGTATCAGAGTCTATTGGTTTCTGAATATTACTTTCTTTCATATTTTTCTCAACTCATAAATGCAGAATACACATCACTTGTCTAATATGTTATTGCTTTGAATACGTACACGTTCGAGTTTTGTTTCTAGTAACAACGACTGTGAACTTCATGATAATTAGACATGACGTAAAAAGGCAAAAGGTACAAAGCAGCGAGGTCATGCCCTGTGTCTTTTGCCATAAAAACAATTTTGGGGCAAATACTATTCCTTCCGATGATTATTGCATGGAGGCCGAAAATTTGCAAGAGAATGTTTGACGAGTTCTCATTCATATGCTACTATATTTCTATGTTTCCTTCAATATTCGTTCTGTAACCATTCTATGTTGCACCTAGTAGCGCGGAACTAAAGGACGACCATGACGGTCGTCTCTATGACAACGAGGGCAAGAGACAACATGATCACGCAAGGGATCAAACGTTGGCTGCAAAACCTTTTCGCGTGGTGGCCCTGGAAATCCGTTTCAGAGGACGACTACGCGCAAACTCCTGGAACCCTGAACAAGGGAACCTCGCAAGAGACACTGTTTTTTACAACAGTCGATGGGCCATATGCACAGCCAGCACAACCTGGCATCACCTCTATCGCTGTTGAGCCAATAGAGGATGATGTCGTTACCGAGAGCGGTCGGCCTACGGCTGATGAACGCTCGCTTCCAGCGTTGAAACCTACTGTAGACGATAGTGGCTCCCTCCCTGCCCCTATCATAGAAGAGAAGATACAAGCCATACACAACCCTGATGCAGCAGTTCAAGATATACCTGCCCCTACTCCACAACAACGTTTAGAATTTTTGCGCTATCTTGTGGAGCGTGGTCTCGTAAACGAAGGATAATTACTACAAAATACGCACAGATATACTTGGCCTTGTTGCACAGGGTCAAGTATATCTGCGCGTATTTTGTAATCACTGACGAATTTTGATAATTGAATGCGACGGTGTTGATCGGTAGGGGCGGCAATTTATTGCGCCCAAAGATTGGGGAGGTGGGGCAACACGCCTACAGCGATTTCTTTACCTTAACGTGAACCCCTCCCAACCCATCTTTGGGCGCAATAAATTGCCGCTCCTACCGACTGATGTTGCTATGCAGTAAGATGTGTATTAGAGAACAACTCATCCCAATTAGAAGCGTTGAGCAAATGAGTAAAGCCATTGTCTCCACTGCCGGGCCAAATATCTGGACCATAGGGGTACCAACAATTCAAGAGACGTAGGCGGAAACGCTCAAAGTTGGGAACGCTCCCGTAACCCTCAAATAGACTTTCCCACCAGCGCGTCCGTGATGGCAAAGCTTGTGCAAGTTCACGACAGACATAAACGATGTCGGCGGCACTCGCTCCTGATGAGGCCACCTCCATATCAACCACGCCGTTTACTCGCCATTGGTCGTTGTCCTTTTGCAAAAAGAATTGTTCCAGGTGACAATCGCCATGCACAAAATGCAGCAACTCATATTCGGGAGCGAGTTCTTGCGCAATGCTTGCTATACGTTGTTCCAGTCGCTGCACTACTTTATCCGAGAGCGTTGAGCGTATCGAGGCTATCCAGATGCGTATCTCCTCCTGAGATTGCAGTGCAGTCCAGATACCAAATTGCCACTCGTTCTCGTTAGGGAGTTGTGTTGGTCCGTCTCCGGTAAGATAGCCGGGGTACGCAAATGGAATCGCGTGCATGCTACGTAGATAGCTTCCTACAGTATAGAGGAGAGCAGAAATTTCTTGTTGTGGTACCTGCCTTAAAAGAAGGTCTAACGCTTCGCCCTGTATTTTTCTAGTCAAAATAAACGGCACCCCAAGGAGATTATCATGCTCTTGATTGGCAATAAGCACATCAGGTGCAGCGATACCATGAGATGCCAGAATATGCCATGCACTGCGTTCATGCTCAACACTAGCAGAACTTTCTTCAGGTGTTACATACCAACTCTTCGTAAATAGCTTTAGAAAAAGAGTTTCGTTCGCACACCCGATACGGTAGACATGGTTATATTCATGAATGGTCGTGATCGTCACCGACCCTTCTATACCGATTGGGCGTAGGAGAGCTTGCGCCTGCGACTCTGAAAGTGTAATGCCTTCACCTGGACTCTTAATGCCACGCACATCGAGCCAAAACTGTTCAAACACGCCCTCCGATGATACTACGTCTGTCATATGCTCTCCCCCTTCTTGCCTACCCTTTCGGATATGTGCAATGGACATGCAAATGCTGGGTTGCTTTGTGAATAGAGGCCAATGTATCTCTCCTACGTAATATAGTAGGTGTGAAGGATAAAAAGGAAGAGTAAAGGTACTTTTTGTGTTTCTGCACATTCTGTTTTCTCTTCTGTAGAAGTCTAATTCATTGACTCTAACTAATTCATAAAACAGC
>CAXUIS010000247.1:0-3866 GCA_964250915.1 uncultured Ktedonobacteraceae bacterium
AAGTGACCCATGCCTCCACCAGTGATAAACACTTGCTGAATCGCATCCTGCGGTATACTACTGAGGGCAAGTGGAAACACAATCGCAATACTCAGCATCTGCCCCGTATTGTTCAGCATACTTAGGATGCCAGATGCGGAGCCACGTGTATGTGGCTCAACAGAACTCATGATAGCGTTCGTGTTGGGCGAAACGAACAAACCAGAACCACCACCCATAAGAGCCATGAAGATTGCTAACAGCCAGTATGGAGTAAATTGGGTAACAGTTGTTAAACCTAAGAGTCCACATGCCGATACGATCAAGCCAGCAGTTGCTAGTAAACGGGAACCAACGCGGTCTGATAGCTGTCCACTTAAAGGACCAATTATCATGAAGGCTGCACCGAAGGGTGCTAATAGCAGCCCGGCTGTCAGTGGGTCTTTTCCATACGGACCTTGCAAGAAAAAGATGAGCAAGAACAGTACGGCCCCACGAGCAATACCGTTGAGTAGACCACTGAGTGTTGCAAATGCAAAGAGCCTACTCAAAAAAAGACGTAGTTGGATAATTGGTGCTTTAATACGTGGTTCAATGATGCCAAATGCAATCAGGCTTACAATGCCAATTATAAGAATAGCAATTGTCACGGCTTGACTGAGCACAGGAAATGCGAGCATTGTCAACGCCATCAGGACACCAGTCAGACCAATGGTTAAGGTGATACTGCCGATCCAGTCAATAGGCTGACGTTCTGTTGGTCGCACTGGTTCGCGTAATCGCCAAATACCCCATATCAAGCCGAAGATGCCAATAGGCACGTTGAACAAGAAAACCCAACGCCATGATATTTCAGTCAGCAAGCCGCCAATAATTGGGCCTATAAGAAAACCTGCTGCACCTGCGATCTGGTTGATGCCTAGTCCTAGACCAGCACGGCCTTTCTTGAATGCATCTACCACGATGACGGTGCTGTTTGTGAGTAGCAACGAGGCTCCCGCGCCTTGAATGAGACGCCCGATAATGAGGTCAGCACCATGAAACTGAGGTTGTGCTAAGCCAGAGAGCAGCGAACCAAGCGTGAAGACGGCAAATCCAGCATTATAAAGACGCTTACGACCCCATATATCAGCGAGACGACCAATGATTGGCGTCAAAACTGTTAAAACTAATAAATATCCCAACAGAACCCAAATGATGGTAAAGAACGTAATACGAAGCTCGGTCAGAATATTTGGTAATGCGATCAGCAAAGCAGAACCTTGTATAGATGCAAGTAAGGCACCAACAGTGGTGACGGATAACGCAGTCCAGCGATAGTTGTCATGCAAAGTTTCCTCTACAGGCAACATATTTGGTAAAGAATCTTCTTTTGAAACGTTGGTAGAAGTACGAGACGAACTCATGGGAAACCCTTCCAAATACTTTATTGTTCGCGCCGAGCGAGTAGAACGGCGATGAAGAGCATTACGATTGTGAATAGGCCAAGAACAGCGAGATCAAGAGGAATCCGTGCTGCATTATAGTTCAGTAACATGCCTCGAATGGCATTAACGCCATAGGTCAATGGATTCAAAAACAGAATCACACTGAACCACCCAGGAACATCTTTCGTTGGAAAGATTGCGCCAGAGAACATGTAGAGAGGCAAGGTAATGAAGTTTTGAAATGTGCCAAAATTCTCGAAATCCGAGATGCTCATAGCAATCACCACACCAAGTGACGAGATTGCAAGAGCCGTTATGAACATTGCAAGCAGCGTTCCAAGCACATTAAGCGGCGTTAATACAACCGACGCAAATGGCGCAAACACAAGCACAATTGCGGCCTGTATCGTTGAACTACTTGCTCCACCAAGACATTTTCCTATGACAAGCGTGTTTCGAGGCGTGGGAGCAACCTGTACTTCTTTGAGAAAACCAAACTCGCGGTCATAGACGATAGAGATTGCTGATTGCAATGCGCTAAAGATAATCGTCATAGCAATGACGCCTGGAAAAACGAATTGCTCATAGCTTAGACCTGCAACCGGCACAAATGAACGCCGCAAGCCAAAACCTAGCGCAAATAGCCAGACCAGAGCACGTGCAATTGCTCCATATAAGCGACTCCGTTGACGCCATAAGCGGTTCATGTCGCGGAGCCAGATCATTCCAATGCCTTCAAAATCTATAAGTGGTGTCTTCGCTATAGTAGTTTTTGTAGGAACAATCTGTGACACATGTTGAGGTTGTGTTTCAAGCATACTCTACGCTTTCTTTCTAACGACGCAATCGTCCGCGACTACGCAGACGTGCCCCCATACGTTCCCTAGAACCAACAGTCTCTTCACGAATGACGCGTCCCGTAAGGCGCACAAATACATCTTCAAGACTGGGAGCTTTCACAGTAACGCTGCGTACCTCGATGTCGTGTAGCGTCAGATAGCGAATAAGTGAGGCAGCCAAAGCTTGTCCACTCTCACCCTCAATGCTTAAGCCATCGTTATTGCGATGGACGGGGCGTCCTGTCCATTGCGCAATTTCAATTTCCGCTTGAGCATCATTGGAGGTTGTAAAGCTTACAACATCTTCCCCAACACTCTTTTTTAGAGCGGCTGGCGTATCAAGCGCAATTAGGCGACCGTCATCAATAATACCGATGCGATCACAATACTCGGCCTCTTCCATGTAGTGCGTAGTCATAAAGATAGTAAGGCCAGTTGTCTCACGCAGACGTAGAACATGTTCCCATACACTGCGACGTGTCTGAGGATCAAGTCCAACCGTTGGTTCGTCAAGAAAGAGTGTTTGCGGTTCGTGCAACAATCCACGAGCAACCTCTAAACGCCGCTTCATGCCACCAGAAAACGTCTTTACCACATCTTTACGTCTATCATCGAGTCCTACCAGTTCTAATAGCTCTCGAATACGGGTCTCGCGTGTTTTAGGGGAAGTATGATAAATCATGCAATGATAGCGCAAATTTTGTTCGGCAGTCAGATATTCGTCCAGTGTCTGATCCTGAAAGACAATTCCAATACTCTGACGTACGGCTGCCGATTCGCTTTCAATGTTATAACCGTTCACAAATGCACGTCCACGCGTTGGACGAAGCAACGTACATAGCATTTTGATAGTTGTGCTTTTACCTGCACCATTTGGCCCAAGAAAGCCAAAGGTTTCGCCACGTCCAACTTCAAGATCAATGCCCTTCACGGCTTCTATTGCTCCAAAGGAACGTGTCAATTGCTCTACGAGTACAGTCATGGATAAACCTCAATAAGATGACGAAGTGCGGGTAAGGCGGAAGCAATACGCTCACGCTCGCTCTCACTTAATTGTGCAAGACGAGCATGAAGTGCAGCAAGCCGTGCATTATCATAGGTTGTTACAACTTGCTGTCCATGTAGCGTTGGCTTCACCCACACTGTACGCCAATCTACATCGTCACGACTACGCTCGATGTAACCGCTCACCAAAAGACGCTTGACCATTGCGGTTACTGTCGAAGGCGTTACCACAAGAGAATCGGCAAGCTCTTGCATTGAACATTGCTTACGCTCAACAAGAATGCGTAGAAGTGTTAACTGTCCTGGTGTTGCACGTAACTCGGAAAGAGCTTGTAAATCACCGTTACTCTCGGACGTACCATTCTCCATACTCTCCAAAGGAACGTCTGCATTCAAGCGTCGCATCAGCTTTGGTGTTATATCAAGCAAGGATTGTGCAACTTCTATGTGTTGTTGTATTGGACTGTCCTGTACCATACCTCTCTCTTCTCTATCACTTTAACACTCTAACTATATTATATGCACATTATTTGAGGTATGTAAAGGACATGTGATAACAAAAAAGAGCATTCAGGACGCAGTATAAACCGGGCTGCAATGTAGTTTTTTTTTTAAA
>CAXUIS010000247.1:3876-5363 GCA_964250915.1 uncultured Ktedonobacteraceae bacterium
GTATACCGCGTCCTGAATGCTCTTTTTTGTTATCACATGTTAATCTATCTGTACTTTGCCCTCGGTAACGTTGCCATCGGGGTCAATATTAAAGATGCGAACATAAGGGGGATCAGGATAATGACGATGAGAGTAGATAATGTAGAGATAGCCACTACGTTTGGCCCACTCTTTATCACGCTCGGAAGGATACGCTTCGCTTTTGGGATGTGAGTGATAATAGATCATTTCGCCATCATAGTCATCGATATCATTGTAGATGTGTACAAGGTCGGCCTCAGCGATGATTGAAAAATCGTCGGGGAACTCGGCTGCGTTCGCGGTTGGGTAGTTTTTAACTACACGCCCTGCTACGCTACCAACGGCTCCACAGCCTTCATTGGGATAATTCTCTATGATGTGTAGAGTCATCTCATCGTAGATTGCCGATGGAATGTGTACGACAAAAGGCACAGTTGAATCTACCATATCAATCGCGCCGTGTGAGTACCCCTGCCCTTCTAGGCATGGGGGTGAAACACGGTGCACTCCTTTCAAAATTCACTCTTGATATTTCTAATTGGTTCAAATAGAATAATGCATATGAAAACATTTGAGTACCTAATTTACCCAAATAGAGAACAGCACCATTTGCTTATGCAGTGCCTTATCGAGTCTCGCATGATTTACAATTCTATGCTGGAGACGATGAAAGCACTGTATGAACGCGATGGCACGTTTCCTAGTAAGTATGACCTTGAAGCTGCTTTCAAGGGGGTTGGTCCTCATGTTCCTGCAAGCACTATCCAAATGCTCACTGATAGACTGTCCAAATCCCTCAAACGGTTTCTTACAACAAAGCAAAACAGCATTCCTAACGTTGGCTTTCCTCGTTTTAAAAAGCCCAATCGCTGGCATAGTATTCAGTTGCGGCAATACGGCAATGAGAAGAACCGTCGTGATGTGATGCTTGCGCCTGATGAAAAGCATCTGTATGTGCCGAAACTGTTGGGCGGTTCTCTCAAAATCAAGTACCATAGACCGCTTGAAGGTACTCCAAAGACAGCACATCTTGTCCTGCGTGCTGATGGACATTGGTACGTGCTGATCATGTGTGTGATGCACCAAAAGAATGAGCATACTCCACTGATTGTACACATTCTGATATCGGCATTGATGTTGGCCTTAAGTCGTTCCTCACTGACTCCGAAGGCAACACCGTAGACAATCCCCGTTTCTATCGGAAAAGTCAGGCTACGCTCCGACGCAAGCAACGTACTATGTGCCGACGTAAGAAAGGAAGCAAGAGACGCTGTAAAGCGTGTAAGAGTGTTGCACGAACTTATTTGAAAATCAAACGGCAACGGCGCGACCATCATTTTAAGGTTGCTAAACGGTATGCCGACAATTACTCTCGTATCGTTGTTGAAGATTTGCAAATCGCTAACATGGTACACAATCATCATCTCTCGAAAAGCATTTATGATGCAGGTTGGAGACAATTCGTG
>CAXUIS010000247.1:5463-6837 GCA_964250915.1 uncultured Ktedonobacteraceae bacterium
AGGAGAGTTGTCACCATAATATTTTCGCCTCTAAATCATCTTCAAGTTCATCCAGTTCGCGCGTCCATAGGTCCTCACTCAGGTATTTCCAGCCACCATCAGCAAGAATGGTCACAATTTTGCCATGCTCCATTGTTGCGGCAATACGTAGGGCTGCGTGTAATGAAGCACCACATGATGGACCCGCGAAGATGCCTTCCTGGTCTTTGAGTTGACGTGTGCGCCGAATCGCATCCATGCCCGACACAAGTATCTTGCCATCGAGTAGTGATTGGTCAAGCACAGGTGGTACAAAGCCATCTTCCAAACTGCGTAGACCCTGCACACCATCACCCTGCATGGGTTCAGCAGCAATTATTCTAATTGCTGGATTGTATTCTTTTAAACGACGAGCATTGCCCGTGAGTGTGCCACCAGTACCTAGACCTGCAACGAAGACATCCAAATCTGGCAAATCATGGATAATTTCAACGGCAGTATGCTCGTAGTGTGCACCAGGATTAGCAGTATTGCCGTACTGATAGAGCATAACGTAACGGTCGTCTTGCTGTGCCAATTCTTTCGCCATTCTTACCGCGCCGTTACTGCCTTTTGCCCCCTCAGAAAAGATGATTTTTGCACCATAGAGTTCAAGCATTTTACGGCGTTCTTGCGTGACGTTATCAGGCATTACCGCGACAAAGGGATAACCTTTGACACGACAAATCATGGCAAGAGCGATGCCAGTATTGCCGCTTGTCGGTTCGATCAGAATAGAATTCGATTTGATACGACCATGTGCCTCCGCATCCTCAATCATCTGTTTAGCAATGCGGTCTTTAATGCTCCCAGTTGGGTTCGCACCCTCCAGTTTCGCATAAATCTCTACGCCTGCATGGGGGCTAAAGCTTTTCAATTCCACAAGTGGCGTATTGCCAATTGTCTCCAATATACTTCCGTAGCGCATACTTTTTCTCCCACTAGTTTTTCTCCGCTACATGTTTTTATAGAGAAGAACTTTTATGCTACCGTCCACCCGCCATAGCTGGAAGCAACGTGATGGTATCACTTGGACCTACAGGCGTCTCTAGTTTTTTGAGGAAGCGCACATCTTGATCATTAATATAGATATTTACAAACTTACTTAGTTCTTCAGATGGCTGAATTTGCTCTTTCAAAGCAGGATAGCTCTGATAGAGATTAGAAAGCACTTCATTAAGTGTGCTTCCCTCTGCACTTACTTGCTTGGAGCCACCCACTGATGAGCGTAGAATTGGAGCTAGTCGAACGTTTGCCATGTCTTTCTTTCCTTATGAGTCACTAGCGCAAGGGCACCCGCAACGGGGGGCCCCACCCAAAAACGCAACCGAAACGCCATGTTTAAAGGTGAATTTG
>CAXUIS010000247.1:6847-8297 GCA_964250915.1 uncultured Ktedonobacteraceae bacterium
GGGATGCCCCTCCCATAGACGAACCTGATCCTCATGTTTTCTCGTTCTATGGGAGGGGCATCCCCTTGCGGGTGCCCTTACCCCACCAGAAACATTTCTTTCATGTTGAGGGTTATGCAGGTACAGCGCACACATCAGCATAATAGGGCAAGTTTTCTGGATGCCCATGCTCACCACATGCCGCGCACTCTGGGTCACGGAAGAGCCGTAGTTCATTGAACTCGCCAGCCAATGCATCATAGGTCAACATGCGGCCTACCAGTGGCTCACCGATATTAAGAAGCAGTTTGATCGCTTCGGTAGCTTGCAACAGCCCAATAATGCCAGGAAGAACGCCTAACACACCAGCCTCAGCACAGCTTGGAGCCAGTTCTGGTGGTGGTGGCTCTGGATACAAACAGCGATAGCATGGCCCTTCATATGGTTTGAACACGGTCAATTGTCCCTCGAAACGGAAGACGCTACCGTGTATCACAGGCTTGTTTGCTAGCAATGCAGCGTCGTTCAAGAGATAGCGCGTGGGGAAATTATCGGTACCATCAATGATAAGATCATAGTCAGCGATAATACGCCCCACGTTCGTCTCGTCCAAACGCTCAATATATGTTGTGACTTTTACGTCTGGATTCAGTGCCTCTAGCGTCTCACGAGCGGACTCAGCCTTGTATTGACCAACACGGCTTGTGTTATGCAAAATCTGGCGTTGCAGGTTGCTCTCGTCTACCACGTCAGCATCAATAATACCAAGCGTGCCTACACCTGCTGCTGCAAGATAGTATGCAGAAGGAGAACCGAGACCACCCGCACCAATAAGTAACACTTTTGAGTCGAGCAGTTTGAGTTGACCCTGCTCACCAACTTCAGGAATAAGCGTGTGTCTACTATAGCGTTTGGCCTGTGCGTCATCAAGAGTACGTGGCTGCACAAATTTGAAACCACTTCCCTTCCACTGTCCAAAACCGCCTGCCATCGAGACGACATCTTCATAACCCATTTGCTGCAGTGTGCTGCCTGCCATAAGCGAACGTACACCACCAGCACAATAGAGTACCACCTTTTTTGATTTATCAGGTACAGCTTCTTCTATCTGTAATTCAAGAAAGCCACGCGGTACGTGGATAGCACCAGGAACGTATCCCTGATCCCACTCGTTCTTTTCGCGTACATCAACCACTACCACATCCTGATCGGTCGTGTCTTGTTGATGGTTGAGAGCATCATTCACCTGAGTGGTTGTCCACTCTGGCACCTGTTGCCGCGCTCGTTTCAAAATCTCACGTGATGCATCACCCATGAGGTCATATTCCCTTTCACGTATTGACGATATATAGCTAAGATTTTGTAAAAAATAAAGGAGGGACATTGTACTAAGGTATACATAGGTACTAACATATATGCGCTTGTAATTATTCCAAAGAAGATTGTTCTGAGTCAGGCTAGCTTGCAATTT
>CAXUIS010000248.1:0-2455 GCA_964250915.1 uncultured Ktedonobacteraceae bacterium
CCGGGAACTGATTGACTTGGTGCGGAGGCAGGTAAGCCAGGAGGCATGATGCTTGAGTCAGTAATCATGGTTTGATCAACCGGTGTGATCGTGGCATTTGCCCTCTTGGACATCAGCCAATTATTCAAGGCGTTGTCCTTGAGGGTCTTCAATGTCGCGCTATCCACTGCGCGTGATGGATCGATGCCCAGTACTTGAATGATATGGAAGGAACCATTTTCAGAGAGTACAGGACTAAACTGATTGAGTTGGCGTGAAGGATCAAAAATCCAGTTCTCAACGGTGCCACTCGTGTTCGCGGCATACGTCTGAATGTATTGTCCACGCGCCAACCAACCGAAGTCGCCACCTTTTGTGTTTGTAAGCGTATCAACCGACTTGGCCTTCGCTAGTTTCCCAAAGTCCGCGCCACTCTTTAGCTGCTTGAGCAGATTGTTCGCGTCCTCCTGTTTAGCAGTTGTGATGCCACGTGCCAAAACCTGATACGTTGGTGAAACAACTTGCGATGTAAGATACGTCTGCATGTTCGTACGTCGCAAGTTTAGTGTAAGGGCCGCACGTACATCGTTGTCGCTGACGTTATTCGTACTTAAAAATTTCTGATAGTTGCTGCCAACGGGGAAATTCGCCGCGAAATCTTTGACAGCCTTATCAATTGCGCTCGAACTGGGATTGATTTGTGCATTGATACCGCTGTTTTGAGTTGTCAGCCATTCACGAATAACCTCGTCGTCCTGCAACCATGAAGCACTTTCGCTTGTCTGTTGTGGCTGCGTATATAACTGCTGCTCCAACGGAATAGTATTTTGGAGCATATTTGAGTACTGTGCTGCAAGCGTGTTATGTTGTGCCTGAGAAGCTTTCAACTTTTGCTGAAGACCTATAAGCTGTGTCTCTGCATTAGAGCGTTGAGTGCCTGCGGGAAGTGTCTTGATTTGCGTGGTGAGGGTTGAAATCTGTTTTGTAGTAGCATCAACATCCGCCTGTTGTGCAGTAACCTGCTTGTTCAGTGCGTCACGCTGTGCGAAGAGACCCTTCGTCCCTTGTATCTTATTGAGTTCAAGCTGTGCCTTCACCGCTAGCAGTTTGCGAAAATCAGCTTGCGGAATGCCATGTCCGTTGACTGTAGTAATTGGTTGCGCAGGAGCAATAATATTGACATTAACCCAGAAGCCAACGACAACGGCAACGATAAGTATGGCAATAGCGGTTGTGATAGACCAGATGGCGCGGCGTTGCAGTATTATCTTTTCACTACGCGACAGATGCCCACCCCATCCAAAAACAAGAGGTTTACCGTCACGTCGTGCCTCTACACGCGCCGTTTGTCTCGTATATTTATTTGCTTTGGCAGGTCGCGTTGGTCGTTTAGTGTCAGGCCGACGCGCTGTCTGACTATTCATGAAAACCTCCGTTTTGGATAGCTATAATCATGGGAAGAACCTGATGTTTCTTATAAAAAAGGCAAGAGAATAACATGCAGTTGTTCTCTTGCCTCTCGATGTAGCTACATGCCACGAATATGTTCTGCGGTGTAAGGAAGCAGTGCCATGAAGCGTGCTTGCTTCAGTGAAGCACTTAACTCGCGCTGATGCTTAGCGCAAGTGCCCGTCTTACGGCGGGGTTCGATCTTCCCACGGTCAGAAATGTAACGCTTGATAAAGCGGTTTGCATCTTTATAGTCAATTTCGCGCACATGATCGTGGCAGAACTGACAAATTTTGCGGCGTGTTGAGCGCTCGCCTCGTCCACCTTCGCGTCGTTCGCGGCGTGGACCACTTTCAGAACGTCTTTGCACGGACGTGTTTCTCCTTCAAAATCTTGTTAGAAGGGGTGTTCGTCCAAATCTCCAAGAGCATCGTCTGCACCACCGAAGCCAGAGGGAGCACCAACACCTTGTCGTTCTTTCGGCGTAAGCATTTCCATTTCTTTTGCAATAACTTCGACAGCTGTACGCTCTGCACCAGTTTTATCGGTGTATTTACGTTGTGATAATCGTCCCTCAATGTAAACCTTTGATCCCTTTTTTAGATAGGTGTTACAGGTCTCTGCGAGACGATCCCATACAACTATATTAAACCAATCAGTCTCATCCTGACGCTCACCACTCTGTGCCTTTGTAACACGATTAACAGCAAGCGAAAACTTAGTGACAGCGTTCCCGTTAGGGGTGTAGTTCATTTCAGGGTCACGACCCAGGTTTCCGATCAGCATAATTTTGTTCATGAGTCAAAATCCTTTCGGCTCGGTTTGCTATACACCCCGGCTCTTTATTATTTCCTAGAGATTGAATAAACGGACCCAAACGTATTTTTACAGTATCAAGGTCTCAAGCACCTAGGCTTCGATCACTTCCTCTTCAAGAGCAGGTGGAACCTCGCCGAAATCTTCAGTAGGAATTTCAGGTACCTCTGTCGCTTCTGGCGTTTCCTGTTCTTGCGCTAGTTCCGGTGCA
>CAXUIS010000248.1:2555-8296 GCA_964250915.1 uncultured Ktedonobacteraceae bacterium
TGTTCTTGCGCTAGTTCCGGTGCAGCTTCGGCAGTTGCTGGTACAGGAGCCTGCTGCTCTTCTTCCGTCGCTGTAGCAACTTCGGCAGGAGGTGTTGCGGCTGCACTGGCTGCGGCTGCTTCAGCACTCGCTGCTGCGGCTGCGGCTCGTGCCTCGCGGTCCTCACGCTCTTGCTGGACAGCTTTCGGATCACGTCTCCTGAACATATGCCGGAGGACAATCTCGGAAACCTTGAGTGTACGTTCGAGTTCGCTCACGGTCTCAGGTGTCAAGATCATATCGATGAAGATATAATATCCGTCGCGGTGACGCTCAATGAGGTATGCCAAACGGCGCCGACCCCATTGTTGAACTCTGACTGTTTGACCGCCATAGGTGGTCACAATCTGTTCGAGACGGGCTAGAATAGCACGCGTCTCCTCTTCGCTGACTTCGGGGTTGAGAATGATACCAAGTTCATAATCGCGCCTCACGAAGCCACCTCCTTCCTCTGGGTATGCATCCGGTCATGTGCCAAATTCCACGTTGGAAATTGACAAAAGCAGTGCCGGAGCAGGTGGTGCATCAACACAGCGTTGATACATGTAACAGACAGATACCGCCCCATCCAAACTGTTGCGGTCTTCCGTGTAGCTGCCCACAACGAATTTCTTGTGAGAAGTCAAACACCGCGCTATTATAGCACCATTTGCTATATCTGACAATAGAGCCGAGGTTTACGTACTTTCGGTTACTGCTTCTTTTTTCTACAACCAAAAGCGGAAATACATTGACAGTCATCAATCTTTCCTTCATACTATGGAGGTAGTTGTGTTGTAACCGTTTCTTCTCTTCATCCGTCTACAATATTTATAGCACATTCACGTTTCTACTCGTTGGGCACTTAATAACGGTTATAACTATGCTCGATTATTCTTCAGGAAGACGGAGAAACCATGCAGCAACCTCCTGATCAGCGAACACTAGATTCGTTCCGTTCACGACGTACCCAACCAGCGTTGCCGGGAGTAACACAACCAACAGTTATTATCTCACCAACAACGCCACGTCCTGGTCCTCCTCTAATAAGGAAAACTAGACATGTGCGGCGTATCATATTACAACTCTGCTTACTAGGTGTAATTCTAGAACTGCTTTTGCTCGCGTTGTATCCTCTATTGGCTAACACAACGCGGGTAGGGCCAGCAGGCCAGCTAGTACAGCAAGCAGTACCAAGTGTTTTTCCGTGGCTTCCTTCGTTGTACTGGACAAATGCGTTTCCCGCGCTACTCTCTCTTTTTTCAAGTGTGTCGTGGCTCAATATCTCGGATACAACAACGAGTGCAAATGTCCTCTTATCCTTTTTACTACTCGTGCTTGCAAGTGGCGTTGTCCTCGTTGCCTCACGCCTCGGTGGGCGCGTCATACAAGAGCGTCTTTCACGGATCGACAAAGCACTCTTATTCTGGCTCATTTTATTAGCAACGGGAATTTTCGGACTGACAATGCTTGTGGCTCCAATTGGCCTTACCGTCTTTTCTCAGGATATGTTGACGTATGGACTATACGGTCATGTGGTAGTTGTGCAACGTGTTAATCCTTATGGTGTACTACCAAATCCTCAAGACATATTGCAAACGCTCCTTGAAGCAAAAGCAACGACGCCATATGGTCCCGTCTGGACAGATATAAGTGTGTTGCTTACGCTTGTAGCACAAAATAGTATTGTAGGTACAATTCTTACGTTTCGTATACTCGGCCTATTTGCTCATTTACTCAACGTTGTGCTATTGTGGGCCATCCTGACGCGTGTAAAGCCTGAAATGCGGCTCTCAGCGACATTGCTGTATGCATGGAATCCTCTGATATTGCTATTGGGGATCGCGGAAATGCATCAAGAGATTGTGCTGGTGTGCATCATCTTAGCCGCTATACTTTTCTTTCAACGAAACTCGCCCACTATCGGATGGGTCTTTGTGCTGCTTGCATCGCTTCTCAATTTCTTATGGTTGCCTCTTTTGCCGCTCTTTTTTCGCCTCATGCTACGACAATCACGTATTCTACGTATGGGACCTAGGCTGTTATGGTGGGCAGGGATGTTGCTTCTTTCGCTCGTTGTCGTCGTTCTGGCCTACGCTCCCTACTGGCAGGCGATAGGCTTTGCTGGTATAGCAATCCAATTACAGCACACATTTGTACAGGATACGCCAGTGAACTCGCTTGATGCTGCGTTACTGCACCTACCCATTGCTTCGACGTGGCTCACGAGTCCGCATCATTGGTCTCTTCTCGTGCTGAGCCTTGGAGGTCTTTTTCTCCTGCTTGGGCTGTGGTTAGCGGATACGCTGGAACTGGTGGCACTGTTTAGCGGCTGGCTCCTACTCTTGCTGAGTGTTTTGCTACCTATCTACTGGCCTTGGTACCTTATTGCCCCCTTAGTCCTTGCACTGTGTTCAACAAATGGCCGAACTATTCTGCTCACAACACTTTTATTAGGTGCATCGCTACTCAGTTACTACTGGTTGTTGACCTCAACATGGACGGGACAAGCTCTCGTCACTCTCGGTATGCCGTTACTTCTCTGGGGTTGGATTCTCTTCTTCAGTTCAACATGGCAAATGACGCATATGCAACAGGAGACGAAACCTGCCGAGGTAAGGACACAGCGTTTCACTGGTCGCTCACGTCCCTCCTGGTTCTCACGCCCCTCGCGTCCAGGCCGATTTTAATACTCTGTCATTTCTTAAGGAACTGTAACATGGAGATATCACCGAAACGAGCGTCAGTAGCATACCCAAAAAGAGTGAGACCACTAGATAGTGTACACAACAATGTACTGTACAGAATATAATACTATTGGATCGCTTTACACTAAGTACGCTGTTGGATATAAATTACTAGATTAGAAAGAGATATCTCGTATGAACATGAACGTAGCCCTTGTGCGAGTGCGCCTAGGATGGGCGTTGCTTGGTGTTGCTGGTTTGGTACTGCAAGGGATTGCTACGGAACTGACTCGCCCTGGATATTTCACACATTTCTCGCTTTTCGTCAACTTTTTTAGCTACTTTACAATCCTTACCAATCTCTTTATCACTATCTGGTTTATTCTCGCGTTTCGTTCACGCCAAATGGGGCAAGCGAGCTGGTGGGGGGATGCGCCAGAAATCAAGGGAGCCTTAATGGTTGCTGGCACCGTCACCATCCTCGTTTATTGGACGCTACTGATCGATATTCCTATTCCTAATTTCATTGGTGAAATAGCGAACTTCTTGTTGCATCTGCTTGTCCCGCTTGGTTTATGGGTCGATTGGTTAATTGTCGGAGATCCTATGACAAAACCCTACCCTCGTATGATGGGAGCTTGGCTGGTCTTCCCCCTCGTCTTCGTGATCTATACGGAGATACGCGGCCCCTTCGCGCACTGGTATCCCTACTTCTTCCTTGATCCACAAGTCGTGGGTGGTGTTGGGAACCTCGTGTTAGCAATTCTAGGCATGATCCTGCTGTTCCTCGTGGTAGCGAGCCTCATCTTCTGGCTCTATCGCAAGCGTGGCGGCGTACAAATCGTTCCCGCCACTAAGGATACGTTGCGTCAGGCGAAGGTGTTGTAGTAGACCCGTCTAGGAATGCTCTTGCTTCTCAAGAGGATGTGCTAAAGCAGACCCCATACGCATCAAGCTAAGAATTGCTGTGTTTATAACCATGTGTCGAACCGTGGGAAAGCATGACAGGGGCAAGCCCTGTCACTACTATACGAATCAAAACGGCGTGGCAGAGCCCCGCGAAACCGTCTATAGTAGTGACAGGGCTTGCCCCTGTCATGCGCTCGCCGGCCTGTTTCTTCGTTATCGCAATCTCAACCATTCTTAGCTTGATGCGTATGGGGTGTGCTAAAGCAGACCCGTACAGGAAGTCACTGATTGATACGAGAGTGCAAGAGCAATCCTGTACGGGTCTGCTTTAGCACACCCTGTTTTATTACCGCGTTGATTTGTTCGTGTGCATAATCGTTCCCTACCATTTACACCAACGTGATCACATATCCCTCATTTGCTCGTAGGCGGAATTCGGATAGATCAAGGTGTCCTTCTTTGTCCAGGTGTGTTGATAGCACAATTGAGCCGTTTCCCAATCCAGGCAGTTTCAGTACCTGCTCTTGTGCTGAAACGTTGAGTGCTACTACATAGCGTTGCTCACCCTGTTGTCGCAGATAGACAAAGCACTCAGCGTTTTCCTGGTCAACGGAGGCGTAGGCACCGATAGTGAAGGCAAGGGTAGACTGCCGAAGCTCTAATAGCCGATGCGTCAAGGTCAGCATAGAATGTGCATCATGCTGTTCCTTCTCCACATTATACGTCTTATAGTCATTTGCAATGGGCAACCAAGGCGTTGCTTCGGGCGTAGTAAAGCCTGTGTTTATGCCTGTGTCCCATTGCATTGGTGTACGTTCGTAATCGCGGCTATGTTCGGGTGCGAAGCGTGCTACAGGGTCGCGCAACTGTTCGAGCGACATAGGCACATCCTGCATTCCAAGCTCGTCGCCATAATAGCACGTCGGCGTACCTCGTAGTGTGAGTAGAAGCATTTGTGCGATACGTGCCTGTTCGCGACCTACACGTGTGGCGATACGGGTTTTATCGTGATTGCCCAGAACCCAATTAGGCCATGCACCTACGGGTAGTGATTTTTCGTATGCATCGACGATCTGACGAATATCGTGTGCATTCCACGTGTTCATCGTCACGAATTGGAAGTTGAAGGGTAGTTGTGCCTCGTCGAGCGCGTCACCATAATACTGAAGCAGGCGAGCAAGTGGCAAATAAATTTCACCAATCAATACCCGTTCGCCATAGGTTTGCAGCAATGCACGCATGCCTCGTACCAATTCGTGAATACCCAGTTGATCCTGTGTGTACACACCTTCCTGATAACCGCTCGGATCGTCTCCCGGCTTCCAATTCGGGTTAAGCGGATTGTCACGGAATTGTGAGTCTTTCAGGAGCAGCCACAGCACATCGACGCGGAAGCCATCGACGCCACGATCTAGCCAGAAGCGTAACACGTTGTTCATCGCTTCGCGTACCAGCGGATTGCGCCAATTGAGATCGGCTTGCTTCACATCGAATAAGTGCAGATAATATTGTCCTGTCTCCGCATCAAGTTGCCACGCAGGACCGCCAAAAAGACTGGTCCAGTTATTGGGAGGACCGCCATCGGGTGCAGGGTCACGCCAGATGTACCAATCGCGTTTCGCATTTGTACGACTAGAACGCGACTCCTGGAACCACGGGTGCTCGTCGGACGTGTGATTGGGCACAAAGTCAAGAATAACTTTGAGGTTCCGCTGATGTGCCTGTTGCAGGAGTGTGTCCATATCTTGCAGTGTTCCAAAAAGTGGATGCACATCAGTATAGTTGCTAATGTCATAGCCGAAGTCCGCCATTGGGGAAGGGTAGATGGGTGAGAGCCAGAGAGCATTCACGCCGAGCCATTGGAGATAGTCTAATTTACTTGTAATACCAGGAAGGTCCCCTACTCCATCACCGTTGCTATCAAGAAAACTACGTGGATATATCTGATAAATGGTACCCGTTTGCCACCATGAGTGTGTTTGCTGTGTCATGAAGCCAGTCCTTTATGTTAGAGTGATACTACACAGTATATCCTATATCGGACTCTGATGTTTATTTCAAAGAAAAGGCGTTGGGGGGGGGGCGGGCCCCCACCCGTCGGGGCTGGACGCCGGTGCCGCGGTGCTG
>CAXUIS010000249.1:0-8237 GCA_964250915.1 uncultured Ktedonobacteraceae bacterium
ATGTTGTTCAGGAGGGATAAGGGAAAATGTCAAAAGATGATCGTTCGGAGCGAAAACTCTATCACAAAAGTCCCGGACGCCAATATGGATATGATTATGATCCATTGCGGGGTCGTAATGGGCAACAGGGTCAACAACGGGGGGAGCAGGCTCAGCAAGAAGAGCGATCACAGAGGGCAAGTACGCAGCTTGTTCAACGCCCAGATCCCCGCAGAACGAGAGAACTTACACGTAAGAGCATTTTAGCCAGTAGGCGTGCCGCGAACGAAAGTAGCGAAAGTGAAGAGCAGTTCGTGGACGAAGAACTGTATGAGCGCCCAACAAGACGCCCCATTGATGAAGAACAAGAAGACCCTACATTATATAGTAGCCGTCGTCACGCTCGCAATGTGGTGGCTCCTCGTCTTCCCTCGACGCGTCAGCTTATCGAGACGGGTGAGGACGATGATTATGAAGAGAATGAAGCATACCCAGAATATACGGGATATGATCCCGATCAGGGTTATGAGGAAGATACCGAGCCTCTCGATGAACGTATGTATGCATCTGTTCCCGCTTCACGTTCAGCTCCACTTGTTCCTCGTATGGCACCGCCTGCACCCGTACGCACTCGCCAATTTATCGAGCCGGACGAGGAGTATGAGGACGAATACGAAGATGAGTATGAAGATGAAGAGGTTGACCAGCCGCGCAGACGCCGCAAAAATGTATCGCGTCGTGGTGTCCTGTTCGGCATCGGTGCATTAGCAGTAGGTGGAGCGGGTGTTGCTGCCTACGAAATAGCACCAAAGATTCCAGGTGTTGTCAATGGTGCTGCAACCAATATCGAGCAACAGTTAGAGGACGCCTTTAACAAAGGTCTAGCACAGGGTGCAGACAATGCACGTAAAGAGCTACTGACCGCCCTACAAAACCTCGAAGGGTTCACGCTTGATGGAGCTATCAGTGCGGCAAAGTTAACTCGTGTTGCTTATGATGTCTTCGTTTCGCCTATTGTGAAGGTTGGGTCGGTCCTCGCTGGTGACTTCCTGACGACGATGTTAAGTGCTGTCACAATTGCACGTAATTTTCTCAAGAATGCCTACCAGGATAATGGTACACTTCAGGCTGTGCAAACCATTCTACAGTCATGGGTCGATCAGGTGAAAAACCTACCTCAACAACTTGACGCGATTACGAATACTGATCTTGATGGTGCGCAGTCATACTTGAATGCGCTCGAAGCCAAGATCAAGGACGAGCAAGCAAAACTCAACAAGAGTGGAACAACTACACCCACTCCCGCCCCTAAGAAAAATACTAAATGATCAAGGAAACAGGGAGACCGCAAGGCGAACGGACGCCCACAAGGGGCTACCCTACTATACATAAGGCGCGTAGCGCATATTAAGAGTATAGTAGGGTAGCCCCTTGTGGGCGTCCGTTGTATCTATACGTATTTGAACAGTATTGTTTACCCTTTCTCAACATCTATGAAGCCTCGCAACTCAAACCCTCACTAACCCGTATATACTGTATATTCTACTCAATGATATGCACTCTATTCTCGACAAAACATATAGACTATAAAAACCAGTATGTCTTTAATTGTCAGTTATACGACTATATGCTATAGTGAGCACAAATATAGAAAAGACATCTGCTTTTGTGAGGTACATACTACATGACATCATCTATACATCTCCGATTAACGGCTGCTGACAAAAGTGACGTGGGAAAACAACGCGATCAAAACGAAGACTGTGCCTACAAACGCATAGAGTCCTCAGAAGAGGGAGATCGAGGTCTCTTTATTGTTGCTGACGGCATGGGTGGGTATAAGGCGGGTGAGGTCGCAAGCAAACTTGCGATTGAAACAATTAGTCAAAACCTGGATAGTTTCTTCAAACCTATTGCCGATCAACCAACGATCAAGCTTGATCTAGCTGAGGTGAAAGAGGTTGGGAAGAAGCCAACTCCTGCTATCGAGGAAAACCCGAAGCAGAAGACACGCAAATTGAAAGAGACGCCCGTTTCGTTTGCCGTTGAGGACCAGCTGAAAACAGCGATTCAGCAGGCGAATACAGCAATTATACGCTATGGCGAGAAACAAAGCGCAGCGCGTGGTCTTGGAAGCACTGTAACAGCCGTCCTTGTACAGAACGATAATGCTTATGTCGCTAATGTTGGTGATAGTCGCACTTATCTTCTTCGTGAGGGCAATTTAACTCCCATGACACGCGATCACTCATTAGTTGCACGGCTCGTCGAGTCAAACCAGATCACAGCGGATGAAATCTACACACATCCACAGCGTAACTTAATCTACCGTTCGCTCGGTGCAGGACACAAGACGGTCGAGGTTGACATTTTCCATGAGACACTGCTTCCCAAGGATGCGTTGCTGCTTTGCTCTGATGGACTATGGGAGATGGTGCGTGAGCAGGACTTAAAGAGACTGTTGAGTGAGGAGAGTAGTCCACAGAAGATATGTGATCAGTTGATTGATCTGGCAAACGCGAACGGTGGCGAGGACAATATTACTGCCGTCGTTGTGCATGTGAACGCGCATTGACACAGTTGTAAAAGGTTGGAGTATACTCTATGGCCCTTCCTATAGGCACGATTCTTGATGGAAAATATAAAATTGATAAGATTCTCGGCGAAGGTGGTATGGGCACGGTCTACAGGGTAGCACAGGATGCAGGACCAGGAATGCCTCCTTATCATTATGCAGTCAAAGAATTGCTTATCGGCCCAAGTACGAGTAAAGAGGATAGAGATGTTGCGATAGACCGTTTTAATAAAGAGGTTGCGCTATTACGTGGCTTGAAGAATCCACATATAGCGAGTTTAATGGTGCCATTTCAAGAGCGTGGCAATTACTACTTTGTGATGGAGTTTGTGCCGGGGGTGAGCCTTGAGAAGATGCTTGAGGATAGGAAATCACCTTTGCCAGAGGACAAGGTAATCAAGTGGGGCATGCAGGTGTGTGAAGCGTTGACATACATTCATACGCGCGTCCCGCCAATCATTTTGCGTGACTTGAAGCCTGGCAACATTATGATTACTACAGATGATGATGTACAGCTTATCGACTTTGGCATCGCACGACGTTTTGACCCAAACAAGCGTACAAATACCGAGAACCTTGGTACCATCTCGTATGCTTCTCCTGAACACCTCGGCTCAATCACAATGCCAGGGCAGAAGCGTACCGCGCAAAATCCAGGTCGTCTCGTGCAAACCGACGCTCGCTCTGACATCTATTCGTTAGGAGCAACGCTGTATCATTTGCTTACGAACTATGAGCCAGACCCGATTCAGACGCCAGCAACTGGCAGTATCCTAGCGAAGAATCCACGTCTGCGTACTGTGCAGGTTAACGGGAGAAGGGTATGCCCAATTGAGCAGGTGATTATTCGAGCGATGCAACAGGAGCCTACGCTGCGTTTCCAGAGCGCGGAGGAGATGCGTGTCGCATTACAACAATGCTTGCCGAATAGTGCTGCACCACAAACCATTGCTATTCCTGCTGTGAGTTCGCCGAATGCAACGCTTATGATGGCGACCAGCGCGGCGAACGGCTTAGTGTGTCCTAAGTGTGGTTTTCAGAATCGTCCAGGGGCGAAGTTTTGCAAACGGGATGGGCAACCGTTGGTGCAAGGTGTAACTGTAGCCCCTACACAAACACATCCACAACAACAGCGTCGTGTGCCTATTCAAGCGCGTCCTGTGCAACGTCCAATTCAGACGCGTCCAGGACCAATTCAGGCGCGTCCTGTGCAACCGACAACAGGTTCATCAAATGGTCGTGCGTCTATTCAAGCACGCCCCGTGCAACCAATTCAGGCACGATCTGTTCCAACGGCTCCACCGACGACCGGCAATGATCCCAATGTAGCTTATCGGTCCGCGCTGCACCTGCTTTCACAGAAAAATTATGTGAGGGCGATTCAGCAGTTCCGCGAGGCGCAACGACTAGGAGGTTCGTCCTATGATGTCCTCTATAATCTCGGTCGCACGTATCGCCAGTATGGGCAATCGGTCAAGGATACTGAAAAGCGACTCTTCACCGAAAATATGAAGGCTGCAGCTGAACAATTCGAGGACGCTCTTCGTCTCAAGGCTGATGCGGTTGATGTCTACTTTCAAGTAGGTTTATGCTATCGTGATTTAGGACTGTATCAGCAAGCGACGAATGCGTTTACGAAGGCGTTAGGACTCGCACCTCAGGACCCCGCGATCTATTACCAACTTGGCTTATCCGCAATGGATCAGGGGTATTATCGTGAGGCCGAGGCACGTTTCCTCGATGGGCTGAAAATTAATCCTAAGCATACGTTACTCTTAATAGCAATTGGCAGACTGTATAGCGAGACAAAGCAGTTACCAGCAGCAATCAGTACGTTGCGACAGGCAACACAGGAAGACCCAATGTTGTGGGAGGGTTGGTACGAACTGGGACGTGCGCATATGAAACAACGCGAATGGAATCTAGGCTTGAGCGCATTGGAGCAAGCCCGCCAGCTTAGCCCCTATGTGTCTGATGTCTATAGTGCAATGGCGACCTGTTATCTCAAATTGAACAAAAAAGGCGAGGCACGACAATTGGTCAATGAAACGCTACAACGCGATCCAACCAATGCGGAAGCACTCAGGCTACAAAAACAACTATAAACGAATCGAAGGAGGGCAGCGATGCTCTGTCCCAATTGTAATACACAAAATCGAGACAATGCGAAGTTTTGTAAAGTGTGTGGCTACTCGTTTACAGCAGAGGACCTTGCTGCGAGTTCTCCTGCTACTACTCATCCGGTCGATATACAGAATGCTACTGCAATGCAGGAGACTACCCCTGCGTCCACAGCTAGTATTAATGAAGTAACACCTGTATCCCCAAACAGTATCAATGAAGTAGCACCACAGGAAGTAGTACCACAGGAAGCGCCAGCGATAGAGGTTGTGGCTCAACCAGAAGCAGTTGTTGCCACTCAGCCTGCACAAAATACAACGCTTCCAGAAGATGATATTAGTCTTGTGCCAACACAAATACTTTCACCACAAGAAATGATGGCATTTCAAGCGCGGCGCTGGCAGCAAGAAACGGGACATAGTACAGGAACAGATGTGTCACAGCCTACGGGACCTGACTCGTCACAATCTGTAGGGACCGCTTCAGCACCTCCCACTGCTGACGAACAAGTCACCTCATCTTCTGTATGGCAAGAAGGAAATACAAGTTCCTCTAACATACACACAGATGTTGCTGATACGCCAACAGTAATGATGTCGCAAAATGGAGATGTGGCAGAAGGGGAACCTGTGCAGATTCCACCACCACCACCACCATCAGAAGCTCAGGCAGCCGCATCGGGAAATGATCCAAGTGTCTCAACCTACGCGGAACAAGCTGTGGCACCCCCTGCCTCAGTAACACCGTCTGAACAAGATGCATCATCGGTAGGGACCGCTTCAGCGCGTCCTTCTGTCCCAACTGATTCTGTCGATGGCGAAGAAGGACGCGCTGAAGCGGTCCCTACCGATGATGCCGAAGGACACAGTGAAGCGATCCCTACAGGTGATACGTCAGCACTTACTGTTGGTACACTTGTGGCGGGACGTTATGAGGTAACGCAGCTGGTGCAGGAGGGCGAACAGGAGCATGTGTATCAGGTTATAGACCGTCAGGGCTATCAGCAGTGTTGGAATTGTGGGTCGAAGGAGAACGCACAGGGTGATGAGTTCTGCATCGACTGTGGAGCGGAATTGCTCAATGCAAGTTATCTCATGCACGAGTATGCCGCAACCGCAAGCAATAATAATGATGCACATGTGTTACAAGGAACTATTGCAAATACATTTGTCGAGCAGGGCAAAACATATGTTATCGAGCAACAGCACGCCGCGCAATTAGCATTTCCTAATGGCGCACATCTCTTAGCAGCAGGAGACTCCGACGCGGGCAACGTACGCCGTAGCGAGCCAAATGAAGATAGTACGCTTGTATTGCAATTTCAACGCGTCCACGAGTCGCAAGCAACACCTGTAGGCGTGTTTATTATCGCTGATGGTATGGGTGGTCATGATAATGGTCAAGGTGCAAGCCGTATGACTGTCAACGTCATCGCCGACAAACTGGTGCGTGAACTGCTTCTTCCCCCATTAGAGGCTGAGAAGAGTGGTGGGTTGACGGCATCGGTTACTCCTTTGGAAGAGGATGCGTTGGTTGGCGTGCTCAAGGGAGCTGTCGAAGAGGCAAACAATGTGCTGGTGCAGACGAACCAACATGATAAGACCGATATGGGATCAACTATTACTGGTTTTATGATTGTAGGTGATTCTGCGTTTATTATTAATGTGGGCGATAGTCGCACCTATATGCTGCGTGAAGATACACTCTATCAACTGACTAACGACCATTCGTTGGTGGCACAGTTATTAGCGGGTGGTCTGATCGAGCCAGACGATGTATACACACATCCACAACGTAGCCAGATTTTCCGTAGTCTAGGCGACAAGATGAATGTACAGGTTGATGATTTCAAACAGCAGCTTCTCCCTGGCGACATTCTGCTCAGTTGTTCCGATGGCTTATGGGAGATGGTGCGTAACCCACAGATTACAGACATTTTGAAGAATGCACACGATCCGCAGACTGCTTGCACGCAGTTGATTGAAGCCGCGAATGCAAATGGCGGCGAAGACAACGTAAGTGCCGTCGTCGTGTTCGTGCGTTAATATGATATACTAGGGCCATCCGAAGCGAAAGGAGCCGTTACTACTATGCCTGGAGAGGTAACACTAGCACATCAGCTAGGAAAAGATTTCATGCCTGTTACTGGTGGAAGCCAGATCGCATACGTGCTTTTAGAAGCCAAGCCTACAGCGATGATGGCACAAGTGCGTATGCCACTGAACTTCGCACTGGTACTCGATCACTCAGGTTCTATGAGGGGTGCGAAACTCAAGAATGTCAAAGAAGCGGTAAAGATGGTGATCGACCGCTTGGAGCCAACGGACTATATCTCCGTTGTGATCTTTGATGACACCGCACAAGTGATTATTCCCTCGATGCCAGCAAACGATCCCATCGGAATGAAGGCCGCAATTGACCGCATACCAGATGCAGGCGGCACCACGATGTCGCTTGGTATGATTCAGGGACTCGGCGAGTTACGCCGTTGGAACATTCCTAACGCGGTTAATCGTATGATTCTGCTCACTGATGGTGTCACATATGGTGATACTGATCGTTGTCGGCAACTCGCACGTGATGCGGCAGCCGCCAACATTGCGATTAATCCTTTAGGCATTGGCTCTGACTGGGACGAGAGCTTGCTTGACGATATCGGACAACTTAGTGGTGGGACACCTGCCGAGTTCATCAGAAGTGCCTCCGATGCGATGAGCATTTTCCAACAGCAACTACAGAGTGCCGTTGCGGTTGCAGTACGTAATGCTACATTGACACTACGCTTGCCTGCAGGCGTTTCGCCTCGCAAGGCTGTCAAGGTCTTGCCGCTCATTCGTGACGTTGATTCATCCAGTCTTTCTGATCGTCAGGTGGTCATTCCTCTTGGCGACCTGGAAAAGGAAAATGCGCAATCAGTCCTTGTGGAGTTGATGATCGACCCACGACCCGCCGGTCTCTTCCGTATCGCGCAGGCTGAGCTTTCCTATGACGTACCTGTGGCAGGAGTTGTAAGCGAGCGCATTCGTGACGATATCAAAGTTACCTTCACCTCTGACGCAAACGAGGCGGCACAGGTAAACGCTACGGTCATGAACTTTGCCGAAAAAGCTAATGCTAATCGTCTTGTGACACGCGTCCTCGACGAGTATAAGCGTACAGGTAAGGCAACAACAAAACTTGCTCCCAATGTGACACGTGTGCTTGATCCAGAGACGCAGGCTGCAATTGAACAGATCAATCAGGGTCAACAGATTTCTCAAGATCAGGTGAAGTCTATTGGCAATAAGACACGTAAACTCACTCAACGCCTGGATGATATCATTCCATAACGATAAAAAAACGCCTGTACGGGTCTGCTTCAGCACACCCTTTTCGCGTCACCGCAATGTGTATGAGGGAAAAGGGTGTGCTGAAGCAGACCCGTACAGAATGAAATTAGAGAGAATACACATAAAAAAAATAGGTATACGAGGAAGGATAGAGTAATGTCAGTAGTATGTTCTTTGGGACATGTAAATCCCGATGGTTCGGCTTTTTGTGATGAGTGCGGCGAGCCTCTTAA
>CAXUIS010000250.1:0-8114 GCA_964250915.1 uncultured Ktedonobacteraceae bacterium
CATGGCATAAAGCGGGACCTACCCCGCTTTATGCCATGTTTCATTACACACTATTATATATTTTAAAGTTGTTGTGTCGAGGTAGAATTATTGACTGCATCCGTCACGATGCGTAATAGCTCTTCGCGTACAATGGTTACATCGGGTGGCGCACTGATTCCAATCTTCACGCGTTCGCCTTCTACCGCCAACACCGAGATATTGATTACGCCATCCAGTACAATACTTTCGCCGACTTTCCGTCGTAATACAAGCATTTTGGCCCCCTTTATATAAGAAGCGTGTCTTAAGCGTCCTTGCCGCTGCACCTGTGCCTGTAAAGACAGACCTCACGACCCACGCGCAAGGGGATGTAGCAGCGATTGTGGAATAAGTGTATTCGTGTATAGACGCGATGACAACATAGAGTGGGTATACTTATTCTTGAGTATTTTCCATAAAATGAGTTTCGTTCTCCAGGATGCGTTGCGCCAGAACTATCGTATCAACCCGATATGTTCCTGCTCGCACTTGTGCTCGTAGTGCCTCTACACGAGAAACACGATACTCTTGCATAGCCCGTGCCTTTCGTCTCATCGTTTGTCCTCTATCCGAAGTATGTCTCGTTAGAGGCGCGTCCTCTTCAGCCATGGCGTTCTTCCTTGATCGCGCTACATACTTCGTGGAGACCACATGAAGATGAGCGCCCATATTACCTTTCACAGAAACTCCCTTCCAATGCATAGAATGGGCATTGCTAGTACAAATCATCCTTGCAATCATACTTATTTCTATCGGCACAATATTTCAATTACATAAGGTCGGGTCATGCTATAGCGGTACAAATAGAGATACGTTTGTGTAACTTATGATGCAACCTTTCCAGAACGCTGCTTGCCCACGCCTTTGCTTACCGTTGTCTTCAGCTTCTTTGGCTTGACTTGCGTATCTGAATTGGCAAAAAGTGTTCGTAGGCGTACAAGAGCTTGTGCATGAAGCTGGCAAACACGCGACTCTGAAACATCCATCACTCTACTGATCTCCTTCATCGTCAATTCCTCAACATAATAGAGCGAAAGCAACAATTGCTCACGTTCCGGTAAATGCTCAAGAGAGTGATAGAGCATTGTAAGCAACTCTTTTTGCTCAGTCATCTCAGAGGGGCTTGGAGTCTCCTGATCCTCTAGCAAGTCTCTTAACGTCAGCAACTCGTCATCCTGTCCAAACATAGAAAGGGGAGCATCAAGTGATAAAACTGAAAGTCCTACTTCCACTATCATAGAGCGATAACGCTCAACCGTGACCCCAAGTTCTTTTGCTGCCTCGTCCTCGTTTGCATGCCGCCCCAAGCGTTGTTCTAACGTCGCCAATGTCGTCTCGACCTGCTTCACACGTGAAACCGCCGAACGCGGTAGCCAGTTCAGTGTGCGCAATTGGTCAATTACTGCTCCCCGAATACGAGATGTTGCAAATGCCTCGAAGCGTACACCACGCATTGGATCATAGCGGTCTATTGCATTCATCAAGCCAATCGTGCCATAACTTACGAGGTCTTCTGCTTCTAGCATACTCGTTGGTGGAATACCCAACCTGCTTACCACAAATCGCACTAACGGCATGTAATGGAGAATTAATTCATCGCGCAATACAGCGCGTTTTGTCGCAACAAAATCTGCCCAAGTCTCGTCAATAGCCGTACTTGATAAGGTCATACCTTCGTCCTTCTCTCTACTCGTTTATTTCCCTCCCATGTGTCCCCGCATTCCATACTTTCAGTGTAGAGAGATTTCGCAGGTCTCGATATGGACGAATGGCCCTGCTAGTGGCGGCAAATGTCCCTAGTGTGTCGGAGAATGTGATGGTTTGATGAATCTTGACATCTGACAACAAAAACGGTAGGGGCAGCAATGCATTGCTACCCCTACCGTTTTTGTTGTCAAATATTGACTAGAGCTACGCCCATGAAGATAATGCCTACGCCAAACCATTGATTCCATTGCAGACGGTCATGCAGAAATAACCAGGCGAGCAAGACCGTTACTGCACTAAAGAGCGAGGCGAGGACACTGACAATAGAGACCTGCGCGGTAGTATAGCCAACGGTTGCAGCCACAAATGCGGCTGTATCAAGTATTCCAACGCCTGTGAGATACCACCAGACGCGTCCATGTGGAATGCTCATATCTTGATGAGTAAGAGGCGCAAACGAGAGCAGCACGCATGGCGTCACGAGACGTACAAGCCATACAGGGATGATGCCGCCTAAAACAGGAGTGACGCGAAAGCCGAAGAGCCAGAAAGCTACACCATATCCTAATGAGGCCAGAATTGCCAGGCCAATTCCGCTCGCCCATTTTGAAGTACGAGGCGGTTTAGGTACACTTGCATGTGTTTGGGTGCCTAGTTTCCAGGTAATCGGTGTCGCGGCTAATACAACTCCAACGAGCGATGCAGCTATGCCTATGCCATGTACCCGACTGATGACCTCTCCTGCGAGTACTGCAAGTAGTACTGTAATAGCTGCATAACTTGCCGCAATTGGCGAAACGATAGTGAGAACACCAACCTCAAATGCACGATACAATGCCAACGAACTAATAATGTTGAGTGCAATCGCTATGAACGTCCAGAGCCACGTCTGCCAACTCACAATGAGCAAGAGATGATGCCATGTACCAGACAGCAACACATACAAGCTCAAAAGTACAACGCCAAAAAACTGCATGAAGAAGAGCGTACGATAGGTCCCGACGATCCGAGTGGCATAACGCGCAAAAAAATCGGCTGACCCCCAACAGAGTGCGGCGGTCAAGCCTAGCAAAATACCCAACTGGAATTACCTCAACATTTCTGTGTCCTCGTATGTTTCCTATAGAGGATATAGTGTACCACACCAATACGGTAGGGGCAGCAATTCATTGCGTCTAAAGATAGGAGCGGAGGGGCAAACATTCCCCAAAACGTCTTCTATGCCAGCGTGTTCCCCTCTCAACCCATCTTTGGGCGCAATGAATTGCTGCCCCTACCGTTCATCTGTCTCTAGTAATCAAATTAAATGAACGCTAAAGAAGGTCAGAACACGACTCCAGGAGTCCTGCGCGGCTTCAGCATTATAAGCAGGTCCTTTATCGTTAAAGAATGAGTGGCGTGCATTTGGATAAATTTTGATATCATGTTCAATGTTGTCTTTTGTGAGTTCCGCGTCGAGCTTGCGTCCAGCACCCGCCGTGAAGTCTTTTTCTGGGTAGGAGCCGACAACGGGACAGGAACGCTTCACGGCTTCTAACGGGCGTGGATTTGCTCCATAGTAGGGTGCAATCGCTTGCAGTCGGTTATCCGTAGACGCCCATGCGATGGCAAAGCCACCACCCATACAGAAACCAATCGCTCCAATACGCTTCGCATCCACCCCCGGCTGTTCCCCAAGATATGTCAAGGCACTTTTTAATTCTCGTATACCACCATTCTCAAGCGGGCTAAACAATTGAGATCGCAAAACATTGAATATGCAAAGCGCGCGGTTGCGTTCAGCAAAAAGATCAACGGCAAGTGCGACATAGCCTTCAGCTGCGAAACGGTCTGCGATTTCCTTAATATTTTCATTCAGGCCAAATATTTCGTGAATGACGACCACGCCTGGAAATGGTCCCTCTCCATCAGGACGTGCTAAATAGCCAGGGCGTTGCTCGGTTGCAAAGGGAAAGTGAACTGTTTGTGTTTGTGTCATGTGTACTATCCTCACTCTTTACAATATGTGTAAGCTGATGTACCGCGCTTCTGTCGGTAATCAACTACCATCGGGACGCACTAGATTGGTCCCTACAGGTAACATTACCACAAAGTCTTTAATTCCTTTATGGAAATAAGTATATATAGTAACATTCGGCTGTCAAATCCCCTTTATTATAAGAAAATGTGCTATACTTAATGCTATGAGTACAGCCAAGCAGCCTCATACAACCGAAGAGCACACCGATGATTGTGCGATGAGTCGCACGATGAACCGCACTCTGCATCTCATTGGAGATATGTGGACTCTAATGATTGTCTACAATCTGATGAATGGCACCAAACGCTTTGGTGAATTATTGGATGCGTTGGGTAATGTCAGCCCCAAAACGCTTTCACAACGTCTCAAGATGCTGGAGTCCGTCAAATTTGTCGAACGCACAGCGTATGCTGAGATTCCACCACGTGTTGAATATCACCTCACCGACAAAGGCTATGCTCTTGTTGACATTATCAAGGCCATGCAAGATTTTGGGGATAAGTACCTTACAGATGCCGTAGAACCGTCAGAAACAAACTGCCACTAGGGAATGTAAGGCTTAATTATGAAATCTCCGTAGGGGTGTAATAGAATTAGACCCCTACAATTGATGTATTCTGATTATTCGTCAAACTAGAGCATCATCTCCTAATATCTTAGCTAGAAATGTTATAGATCGTATGTGTGGAAGATCGCACGTACAAGGCGTTCGGGATCGTGGCGTGCGAGTCGATCATCCTCCAGATTGAGTTGCTCTGTAACGATAGAGGGTACAAGGCGAGCCAGTTGCGCATGATCAATCTGGACGGGCACACTACCCTCAGCCGCATACGTCTTCAGTACATCTTCGTTGAAAGGGCCATCGTTCACAATCACACGGTCAACACGCGCACCTAGGTAATGGTGGATCGTGTTTACAAAGTCGGATGCTTTATAATTATCGGTCTCACCGTGCTTGGTCATGAGATTACAGACATAGACCTTTTCCGCATCAGACTCACGAACAGCGCGAGCAATGTCTTTCACAAGCAAGTTGGGCAGCAAACTCGTGTACAGGTCGCCAGGACCGATAATGATGGTGTCAGCACGGCGAATAGCGCGTATTGCAGGTAGGCAAGCAGGAGCGTCTTCTGGTTGCAAACGCAGTTGCCTGATTGGTGAAAGACGTGTAGGATTCTTCTTGCCGCGTGTGTCGATATCGGTTTCGCCACAAATGGTTGTTTCATCTTCTAAATCAGCACAGATCATCGTTTGCGCAAGTGTGACAGGCAACACATTGCCTGCTGTGTTGAGCAACTCCTGTGCATCTTCAATCGCTAAGAGGAGATCATCGGCGTTGATATCCTGTAACCCCTTGAGAATCAAATTTCCTAGGCTATGCCCGCCTACGCCGCCATTGCTACCATATGCGCTTTCCTGTTCCTTTGGTTGCTCAAAACGATGCATGAATATCTCACGCCATAGAGCACCATTGCGAGCCAGCGCAACAAGCGACATGCGTAAATCACCGAGTGGCAATTGACGCCTAAATTCGTCCATAAGACGGCGCGAACTTCCACCACTATCGGACATTGTAACTACCGCACTAATATTAAACGGATACTTTTTTACATGGGAAAGGAAAGAAAAGGTTCCAGAGCCTCCACCAATAGTAACAATACGGCGTCCTGCAAATCGGTCTCCAACACGATTGTTCTCTTGCACGGTATATCTCCTGTGGCTGATCTCAGGTTCGTCGCTCACATCTACATTCCTTTAAATAAAATATCATACACAACCCTTCTACGGATATAGCCAGGTTCCCTATCCCGCTCAGTCTATCACGGCTTCTAAATCCGTGCAAGCAATAGACCTGCTCTTTAAATCCTGATTATGTTTCTTCTTCTTGTGTAAAAGCGACAATTAAGCTATACTGTCTGCAACGGGGATCTCTCTGCCACTTTGTGGGCGCGGTGGTGGAGGTACAAGATTTCCGTTGTATTTTTGCCATATATCTTCTCTTTTGGCTTTTCTTGCATGTATAGCCAAAAAAGGTTAGGTTACAGAATAGAGGTATGCTATAATACGTATACTTTGAAGAGAGGATACCGCATAAGGGATGCAAACACCACAGACACAAACCTCACTCAATCGCGCTCGCTTGCTCTTAGAAGAAGGCAGAAGCGAGGCTGCACGAGTAGTGATAGACGCTATCCAGATAGATACTGATGCACAACAGCGTGATGTGACCTATTTATTAGGATGGTACTATATTTCTAGTAGACAATGGGATGAAGCTGAACAAACACTTTCCCCTTTGCTTGTACAAACAACTCTTGAGAATGTACAGGAAGCACTTTTAGAACGCGAACGTCTCGCAATTTATCTGCTACGACTCGGACAGGCTGCTGTCAATCTAGCTCATTATGAAGACGCATCACAGCATTTTATACGTTGTCTTAAACTACTTCATGATCGCCGTATCCATCTTCCCTCAATACGCATTGAGGCACGTTATAGTCTTGCGATGACCTATGTTATGAGAGGTTCATATGCTGTTGCTATTCGACACTACGATGATGCGTTACGCCTTTGTCGTCATTATGAACTCAATGAAGCACTACCCAATATTTATTATGGATTAAGTGAAGCGTATAGATGTTTGGGTAATTTTCCACAGGCACATGAAGCTGCAAGGAAGGCACTACATCTTTATCAGGAACGCGGTGACGAGCCATTACAGGCGCGTATATACGTTATACTTGGGCGTATTTCTCTCTTACTCGGTGATTATGAAGCTACAGTGAACTATTATACCTTGTCATATACGTTAGCAGTGAGCAATAATAAGCAAAAAATAATGATGGTTAGTTGTACCGCACTCGCAGAAGCGTACGCAGAACAAGGGGATATGCAAGAGGCCAAGAGGTTTGCCGATCTTGCGTTAGAAATCACGACCCAAACAGATGATAAATATCTCTGTGGTATGGTTTATGCAACTCTTGGTAAGATAACACATGCGGAAGCACATTTGGTACACGAAACTGAACGTCAACGCTTATTGCATGAAAGCATCTCATGGTTACAAAAGTCAGTGGCGCAATTGGAACCAACTCAGGCATTTAGAGACCTTGCGCAAATTTATACATCATTGGCAACTGCTTGTGAAGAAGTTGCACATCCTCAAGAGGCTCTCGCTTACTGGAAACTAGCTTACGAGGAGACAGAAAAAGCTAAAAACATTCCATGTGCGTGTATGTGACGTTGTGTGCTATGCTATGTAAAATACACCTGTAGGGATCGATGTATCGCGTCCTCTTAGCGTCTCGATTGCCGAGAAGGACGCGATACATCAGTCCCTACAGACCACAATGTAAAAGGGCACAACTATGATTCAGATAGATACACGACAACTTGGTGCATCGCCTATCACCGTCCCAGCTTTAGGTGTTGGAGTGTGGAGTTGGGGTGACACCAATTTCTGGAATTACGGGCAGAGCCACACCAGAGAGGACATCAATCAGGCGTACAAAGCTTGCCTGGACGCCGGTTTAAACTTCTTTGATACCGCAGAGGTATATGGTAGTGGCGAGTCAGAGCGTATTCTTGGTGAGTGTGTACGTAATGATGGGCGACCCGCAATTATCGCGAGTAAGTTTGCACCAATCCCCACACGTCTCTCCGCACGCACTCTCCTCAAGGCATTAGACAAGAGCCTTGAACGTCTGAGTATGAGCCAGATAGACCTGTATCAAATTCACTGGCCCTATACGTTTCTTGGTATCAACGACTTGATGGACGCACTCACGCAGGCATATCGCGCAGGCAAGATACGCGCTATTGGTGTCAGCAACTATAGCGCGAACCAGATGCGACAGGCACACGCACGCCTCGCACGCCATGACATTCCTCTGGCATCAAATCAAGTACATTATAGTTTGCTACATCGCAAACCAGAGTCGAATGGTGTGCTTGCTGCTTGCCGTGAGCTGCATGTCGCACTCATCGCATACAGCCCTCTGGAACAAGGCTTGCTTACAGGTAAATATCGGATAAGTGACGCGCAAGCTCCTCAACTTACTGGTGCACGGCGTTTTATTCCTGCTTTCAGCACTGCTAGACGCAGCACGATGGAGCCATTGTTTCAAATAATGGAACCTATTGCTAGAGCACATGATAAAACAATTGCTCAGGTTGCTTTGAACTGGCTTCTGATGAAAGACGAAAGCATTATCCCCATTCCAGGCGCGAAAAATGCGCGTCAAGCAAAAGATAATGCGGGTGCTATTGGTTGGCGTCTCACGCCAGAAGAGCAGCAACGCATTGCTCAAGCAGCCCAAGATTGGTTGTAACAAACAGAATAATACATGGTATGGATGTTTTCCTC
>CAXUIS010000251.1:0-3523 GCA_964250915.1 uncultured Ktedonobacteraceae bacterium
TGCAACATTCGTCTTATTTCAACAGTATTGCCCACAAGGGGCTACCCTACTATACGACGCACTTGTGGACGTCCATAGCATTCCCAAAGTAATTTATTCATCTGCATAATCGAATCCTACACATCGCTAATATATATACGATACATAGATTGTTCTTGTTCCTCAAGAATCCGTATCTGTTGCCAGCCTTCGTGAGGCGCATCGCTCAAGACTTGACGGAGCAGTCTTGTATGATAGTGAATGACCTCTTCACCTACTTTACGTGTACGGATGGAGTCACGTTGTATACAAACTATAGGCGATGTGTTAAAAACAAGTAAGCAAGCAGTATAATGATGACGTTGCGCGATTTCAAGGAGTCTACGCCGCGTGTCAGCTTGTAACGCTGTACTATCTACAATGGTGAAGCGTTCTTGAAGCAGACGCTTTTGCACGATGTAGTAAAGTAGGTCGAAGGCATCACGACTCACTTGCTGGTTATTATCGTCGTCACAGACAAGCGCACGGCAATAATCAGATGAGACAATAGAGGTTGTTCGTAACCCTTGTGCATAGTGCTCTTCCACCAAGCGATGCGCGAACGTACTTTTTCCCGCTCCTGCTACTCCACATAAGACCAATAGTGTACGCCGAGGTAGCATAAGCGGTTCTCCATTGTCCATTGCAGTACCCTTTACCGTTTGTTATAATGCCCATGCATGTATATGATGTTACCTTTTTGTTGCGTTTCTCGCCGCATTTCAATGTAGGTCTTATATAGACATATAGCGTATAATAGAAGACATCGTTGTACATATATATTACAACACATTTGAGGGCACCATACGGTGAACTCTTGAGATAGAAACACGAGCGTGCGCGATACCTGATGCAGGTGGGCGCGTACCGGAGCAAAGACGATTGATGCTCACATCGAGGAGGTTGCTGTGTCTGTAAATGTTACTCTTACGAGCGCGCAAGTGCGTGCGCGTTATCTTGAATATTTTGCGAGCAAAGGGCATCGTATCATGCCTAGCTCGTCGCTCGTGCCACACAATGATCCAACTGTACTGCTTACAACAGCAGGCATGCAGCAGATGATTCCCTTTTTTCTAGGACGCGAGACGCCACCAGCACTTCGGCTCACCTCGGCTCAAAAGTGTTTCCGCACTACAGATATTGATAAGGTGGGCAACGAACGTACCTTGACCTTCTTTGAAATGTTGGGCAACTTTTCAGTTGGCGACTACTTCAAGCGCGACGCCATCACGTTCGCGTGGGAATTTCTCACAAAGGTTGTTGAACTACCTGCCGACCGTTTGCACCCAACAGTGCATCCAGAGGATGATGAAGCACCTGTTCTCTGGAGTGAGATCGCGAACTTCCCCGATGAGGCAATTGTACGATTGGAAGACAACTGGTGGGGACCTCCAGGAGCCTCTGGCCCATGCGGTCCTGACTCCGAAATATACTATGATCGCGGCGTTGAGCACGGGTGTGGCTTGCCCGATTGTAAACCAGGGTGCGAGTGCGAACGGTTCCTGGAAATCTGGAACCTCGTCTTCATGCAGTACTATCAGGACCTCGATGGCAAACGTACACCCCTCCCTCGTCAAAACATTGATACGGGTATGGGACTTGAGCGTCTCACAATGGTTATTCAGGGCAAAGAGTCGGTCTTTGATACAGATATGTTTCGTACCGTCATCGACCATTTCGCGCACCTTGCCAACACCACATATGGTAACGATACTCGAACAGACACCTCGCTCCGCGTTATCGCCGACCATGCGCGCTCACTGGTTTTCCTTGCCGCTGACGGTGTATTGCCGAGCAACGAGGGACGCGGCTACATCTTCCGTCGTATTCTGCGCCGTGCTGTACGTCATGGCAAACTATTAGGGTTGGACAAACCATTTCTTGCCGAAGCTGCCAATACCGTAATTGCGCTTATGGACGATCACTATACAGAATTACGTACTCAGCATGATCGCATCATCGACATCTTAAATCTGGAAGAGCAGAAGTTTGGGCAAACGCTTACAACAGGGCTTTCTTTGCTCAACGAACTATTGGATGGTCTAAAACAGAAAGCACATACAGTTATTCCTGGTGAAGAGGTATTCAAGCTGTATGACACGCACGGCTTTCCAGTAGAATTGACACAAGAAATTGCCTCTGAACAAGGTTTCACTGTTGATACCTCTGGCTTCGAGCAAGCCATGCAACGCCAACAAGAGCGAAGTCGCTCGGCGAGTGTATTTGTGCAGGCACAAGATGATACGGCACTAGCCGAGATACTCAAGCGTCTCGGTCCCACAAAGTTCACGGGGTATCAAGGGATTGCAGGCAGTGCAAAAGTTGTGGGCCTTGTGGTAAACGGCGCGGAAGTCGATAGTATCAGCGCGCCACAGCAAGCGTTGGTACTGCTTGATGAAACACCATTTTATGCCGAGAGCGGCGGTCAAATTGGCGATAGGGGTGATATCATCAGCACAACAGGTGTGTTTACAGTCCAGGATACACGTCGTCCTCTGAAAGGCTTAATTGTCCATTATGGCTCGTTGAACGAGGGACACCTGCGCGTCGGAGACTCTATACAGGCCGATGTCATTGAGCAACGTCGTGAAGACACGATGCGTAACCACAGCGCAACACACCTGCTACATAAAGCGTTACGGAACCTGATTGGTACACAGGTAGAGCAGCGTGGTTCACTGGTTGAGCCAGAGCGTCTCCGCTTTGACTTCACTAGTCCTCATGCATTAAGCGATGCGGAACTCGCGCAGGTGGATGAGCAGATCAACCGTTGGATTCGGGCAGACTTTCCTGTACATACAACGATCATGCCTTTGCAAGAAGCAATGGAAACAGGGGCAATGGCCCTCTTCGGCGAAAAGTATGAGGACCTTGTGCGTGTAGTCTCAATGGGAACAAGTACTGAACTGTGCGGAGGGACGCATTGTGTCTCAACGGGACAAATTGGCATCTATATTACAGTGCAAGAAACGAGTGTCGCGGCAGGTATTCGCCGTATCGAAGCATTGACTGGGCGCGCGGCTGAGGCATATCTACGTGGGCGGTCTGCCACGGTTGAGCGTGTCGCGGCAAAACTGCAAACGCAACCCGACATCCTGGAGACACGCGTAGAGCAACTGCAACAAGAGCTGACAATAGCTCGTCGGCAGGTAGCACAATTTCAACGCGATGCCGCTCTACGACAGGTGGATGCACTGGTTGAGCGAGCGCAAGATGTGGCAGGTATTCCAGTCTTGGCGACAACTGTGGATGCATCGGACGACAAAGTGTTGCGCGAAATGGGTGACATGGTACGTAGTAAACTGCGTATACCCGGTGTTGTCGTGCTGGCGAGTAACGCGGGCGAACGTATCGGCATTCAGGTCAACATCGACACAACGCTCACGAAACGCGGTCTACACGCAGGAAAACTTGCAGGTGCCGTGGGTGAGTTGCTTGGAGGTAAAGGTGGTGGACGCCCTGATGTGGCACAAGGTGGAGGCAAAAATAAGGCCGCGCTTGGGGC
>CAXUIS010000251.1:3623-8106 GCA_964250915.1 uncultured Ktedonobacteraceae bacterium
TGTGTTATAACATACCTGACATGCACGTAATATAACGAGAAGGCTTCATTACAACACATTGACGCATAGACGTATTCATAAAGGTACGCTCTACGATAGATACGGAAATATTCAGGGGCATCGGATAAATGGTTATAAATTCACAGAGTCTGGACAAATAAATGGCGAATCTCCTACAACGTCTCTTCGGTCTTTTGTCAAGAAGACAAGAGGAACCAGAATATTATGATGAGCAGCAGTACGACGAGGAAGAGTACGATGATGACCCGCAACCTCCACTCATGACGGGTAGTGGAGAGCGTCAACTTTTTACTGCGCTTGACATAGGGACAGCCTATGCAAAGGCTATTATCGTTGAGGTGCATGGAGACCATGCGCAGGTATTAGGAGTGGGGCGTCACCCACAAAGCTATGCTCATATGTCCGATGGCATCGTTACCGATATCCCTGGCGTCATTTCAAACTGCAATGAAGCACTTATCAAAGCAGAGCAGTCTGCTGGCGGTGTCATTGCGCCACAAGCAGTGATTGGTATCGCGGGAGAACTGGTCAAAGGAAGTTCTACCACGGTGAGCAGGCAGAGACAGCAACCCTCGAAGCCAATCACGGCGGAAGAACTTGAAACCCTGATCACCAACGCGCAGCAGAAACTCCTAAAAAACGCCAAAGAGCGCATCGCGGCGGAAACAGGGTATCAGAATATTGAGGTTCGTCTCACAAACGCTGCGGTTATCACAGCTCGCATTGACGGCCAAATCGTCTCAAACCCGATAGGTTTTCGAGGTCGTCACTTCACGCTCACGCTTTTTAGTGCCTTTGCACCATTGATGCAATTGGGAGCACTGGAGACGGTTGCACAGGGACTGGACTTGACTCTGGTAACAATCGTGGCGGAACCCTATGCGTTGGCCCGTTGTCTGAGTACAAATGCCAGCGCGGATAGTGGTGCGATTTTTATCGACATCGGCGGCGGTACAACAGATATCGCGCTCGTTCGACAAGGTGGCATTGAAGAGACGCGTATGTTCGCACTTGGTGGACGCACCTTTACACGTCGTATCGCCACAAGTAAGGGTGTCTCGATTAAAGATGCAGAACGGCTCAAAGTAGGATATAGTAACGGGGAAATCAAGGGTAGTAGCTATGATGAGATACAATCCATTCTCGCACCTGAATGCCAAACATGGATGGATAGCGTCGAATTACTGATTGAAGAACTTGCTAAAGGCGAATTGTTACCACCGGCCATTTACATGGTAGGTGGAGGTTCGGCTCTCCCTGATTTACTTGATCGTATGGAGAGCTTTCCTTGGACTGAACGACTTCCATTTTCGCGCCAGCCCATCATTCGCACCGTACAACCCGAAATGGTGGGGTCCATTGCCGATCAGGAAGGATTCCTGGTCAACGCACAAGATATTACACCAATGGCACTTGCATATCAAGCCATTGAGCTACAAAACGAAAACAACGTTCTGGAACGGGCACTCAATCGCGTCATTGACACCATGCACATTTAAGAGATTATTGTATGGGTCTGCTTCAGCACACCCCGTACTATGCATGACGCGTGCAAAGGGTGTGCTGAAGCAGACCCGTACTATGCATGACGCGTGCAAAGGGTGTGCTGAAGCAGACCCGTACAGGGATGTGTGCCCATTCTGGAACGTACAATTATTGTAAAAAAGATGTACATGCGCTGTAGGGGGGGTTAAGAGCTTCTCATGACTGATGACATACCAATATATATTAGTCCAGAAGATGATGTAACAAGTGTACGCGAGCGCCTGGAAAAGGCTCCCAATCGACAAGTTACTATGGTTATTCCTGCCCAAACGCAGCTTCGTAGCCTGGTTGCATGGCGCGTACTTCATGCTGATGCGCGCAGAATGGGTAAAGATGTCCTAGTTATTAGCACAGACCCACAGATTCGCTCACTCGCACAAGCTGGTAAATTTCGTGTCGCCCATTCACAGGCATCATCAAACGCAGGAAAATCACGCCCACCAGCTCGCTCTGCACGGAGTAGTAATGCTGGAAAAAGCAAACTTACGTCGTCACAAGCCCGTATACAGGCAGCAAAAAAACCATCGACACAGCTTGCCGCTACCAACGAAAACAGTGTAGAGGATGATGTATCACGCAATGCAGACCCATTAAGTCAGTGGTATGGTCCGCTCCCTGAACGCTCTTCTACACAACGGAATACAGAAAACCCGTTTACCGCAACGACGACAGGTGGATTGAAGGGGAAGAGTACCTACTCACCTCCTCTTGACGAACCAAAGCCAGAACCAGGACAGATTTACGATATCCACGCCAATACTCCACCTTCTATACGCCAGGTTCCACCGCAAGATGATGTCGCATCATATTGGGCCGATGATGTAGACTACAGACAAGCAGAAGACATTCGGAACTCAGCACAGTCAGAGGCTACACTTACTGGATTACCACAAACACCACAAGAAACACTTCACAGCAATGAGCAGCAACAGGCGGCAGATACTGCTATCCCTAGTGGCATATACAAGACAACACCATTACCCCAGGAACCTGCTGAGATAGAAGAGTCTGATAACGACTTTTATCCTGTGATGAACGATGCTCTGCCTTCATCATCACTAAACGAGCAACATGGTTCTGCTGTCATTAACGGGCTTGATACAGGTGAACATACTCGTCATAATGACTCTTTTGAAGAACCTGTCGATGAAATTGACGGTGGTTTACAAGTAGAATACCTCGGTGAAGACCCTGGAACAAATGGTAATCTATTTGATTCACCACCGCTTCTTGAGGATACACCGTTTCTTGAAGACACACCACATCATTCATGGAGCGAACCATTAGAGCAGGATCAGCAAGAAAGCGCGGGACCAGCACGTGTTTATAGACCTAACGGCCCACGAAGTAGTCGGCGCGAAAATAGAGAAAACATCGCAGCCTCTTCTCATCAGCAAGACCTCGACAATCCCGTCGATCTCCCGCCCATTGAAGAGCGACCAACGATCATTATGCCGCCGCGAGAGCGCACTCCAGTGCAACCGCGTCCCAGAAACTCTGCCGCCCTTGATATATCAGAGGCTCCTACCGACACGAGAAAGTCAACGGGGAAGCGTGCCTCGCAGCAAATACTTGGCCCTACTCCACGCAATACAGCGACAGCACGCCCAAAGACAAATGTACCCGCTCGTGCCGCAACAAACACGGGTTCTCGACGTATTAACACGGGAGGTACAGGAAAAGGTACAGCAACTAAGAAGCTTCCAGAACAATCATCGCGCAGGTCTGGAGCAGTCCTCTTACTTCTTGCTATTCTCCTGTTACTCCTGATTGGCATTCCAGCGTTTTTCTTGCCGACTGCAGATGTTACGCTTAAGCTACCTGCAAAGAACTATGCACATGCTCTCGTGCTGAAAGCTGTTGCCGGTGATCAGAAGGGAAGCACAACGGGTACAGTTCCCGCTGATCAGCTGATAAATGACTTCGAGACGACTGGTGCGGGAAGAGCGACCAGTAGCACGAAGGTTGGCATCGCTCCCGCGACCGGGACAGTTACATTCACAAATAATGGCACAACACTTGTCACTATTCCATCAGGAACAGTTGTTACAACAAACAGTGGTGTTGCCTTCGCTACGCAGGCTGAGGCTGTTGTAGACACTGTAAACAGTAACACGGGGGGAACGGTCGATATACCTGTACAGGCACAAAAACCCGGTACTAGTGGTAATGTTGCCCCAGGAAGTATTAATGCCATTCCTCCAGATGGTCTCAATGCGATTGCAATGGCAAACAAAATAAGTGGCTCAGACTTGAAGCTCACTGTAACAAACAAGGATGCAACGGCTAGTGGTGGTGCAGGCAACACACCTGCCGTCTCACAACAAGATATAGATGCGGCTAAAGCAGCATTACATACATCGCTAGAGAACACCTTTAAAGCATGGTTAGCAACAAAGGTTTCACCTGGCGATCAAGCAGGTACTCTGACAACAGCTGAAACATTAGAAAATGCTCCTACGGTTGGTCAGCCTGCAACGGATGGCACATTCACAGCAAAGCTAAAACTCAGCGTAGTCGTCCTTATTGTACGTTCCGCAACACTACAGCATGCGGCAGTTGCTCAGCTTGAACAATCTGTAAAACAGGACAAAGCATTTCCCAACTATACAGTTGTAGACGATGTGCAACATCCCGTACAGATTCAACAGATGAAAACGACAAGTGACAACAAATCAACACTTACACTCGCATTCACTGCTGCTGGCAATGTTGTGCCTGCTATCAACATAGCAAACGTACAAAGCTCGATTAACGGAAAAGGCATTAACGATGCGCAGAGTATTCTGCTAAAAATTCCAGGGGTGCGCCAGGCAGATATTAGTACCACACCACATATTGGAAGCTGGACACCAAATTGGGTGCCATTCTGGTCGGCACACATTAACGTTCACTTGGTACCAGAAGACGCTGTAAC
>CAXUIS010000252.1:0-8083 GCA_964250915.1 uncultured Ktedonobacteraceae bacterium
CCCGTACGGGGGCAATGTCGTCCCTGTACGGGTCTGCTTCAGCACACCCTCCCCGCCTGGCAATAAACCCGCCTTCACCAACACTTGAAACCCATTGCAGATGCCTAATACGGGGCGTCCTTCTGCGACAAATTGTTGTAACTGCTGGCCTAGATGTATTGTCAAATTTTTTGCTAACAAAGTACCTGCACCTAGATCATCACCGTATGAGAAGCCACCAGGGATGACGAGAAAGGCATAGTCTAGCAGCGTATCGGGTGCTTTAAGCAATGAATTGATATGCACAAGTTCGGTCTTAAAGCCAACGAGACGACATGCATGCGCTGCCTCTTTATCACAATTAATGCCGGGCGCACGCAAAACGAGTGCGCGTGGTGTTGATGTCATTTATTCGCCCCCAAATGCTTGTCGCAAATCTTGTATGCTCACATCAATCACAGTATCGCTGCCCTCACGCACAACAAAGGTGTCTGTGGAGGTCACGGTACCAATGTACGTTACATCAGTCACGCCGCTAAAACGCATATGCTTCTCAAATGTACCCCATTGTTCCGGCGCGATTTCGACGATGAAACGCGATGCTGACTCGCTAAAGAGGCGTACAATATTTTTTGTGTCAATTCCTCGTCTCTCTGGTATATCTCCAATAGGAATATATGACAGGTCAAGTGCCATACCGAGCTGACTCGCAATCGCCATTTCCGCGGCTGCTATAGCGAGTCCACCTTCCGAGAGGTCATGACATGCTCGTACCATACCCTGACGAATGGCCTCGCCAAGTGCCTTCATCGTTGTATAGGCATGCGGAATATCAACCTGTGGCAATTTTGTGCCATCGAGTATGTCGTGCGTTAGTTCCATGTAGTATGAACTTAATAGTTCGTCACGTGTCGTACCAACAAGATAGAGCAAGTTGCCCGGAGTTTTGAGCGACATGTCTATAGTCTGTGCTGCGTCTTCGATGACGCCAACCGCCGAGATAACCAGTGTTGGTATGACAGGCAGACGTTTCCCATCGGCACGATACTCGTTATTTAGACTATCCTTCCCTGAAATGAACGGTGTCTTAAAGCCAACTGCGGCATCGTAACAACCCTTTACCGCTCGTACCAGCATGCCTAACTGCTCTGAGTCCATAGGGTTGCCCCAGCAGAAATTGTCCAAAATTGAGACGCGTGTGATATCACCACCAACCGCCGTCAGGTTGCGCAATGCCTCATCAACCGCGTTGACCGCCATAGAATATGGGTCAACGGTACCGAGAAGCGGATTAACACCGTTAGAAAGCACGATGCCTGCTCGTGTTTGTGTTCCATCCTCAAGCAGAGGTTGCAACACAGCGGCATCTCCTGGCCCCTGTCCCGTTCTGCCCACAAGCGGTTTTAGCACGGTTGCGCCCTGTACCTCATGGTCATAACGACGCACAACCGCCTCTTTTGAAGCAATCGAGGGCTGTTGCAACAAACTCAAAAGTAACGTCGTAGGAGTAGGTGGTATCTGAAAACGTCTCTTGCTATCAAGCCGATACGGTAGTTCAGATGCAGGTTTCCATACAGCATCGAGTGTCCTATTTGGGCGTCCATCATGCAAAAATGCCATGTCGATGCTAGCAACCGTCTGCTCATTGTACAGAACGGTCAAGTGATGGTCATTCGTAAAGGTGCCAAGTATGCTTGCTTCGACCTCTTCGATTGCACAAAGTTCTAGGAGGGCATCGAGATGAGCAGAGGGTACCGCCAATACCATGCGCTCTTGTGCTTCCGATAGCCATATTTCCCACGGTGCTAATCCTTGATATTTCAACGGTGCATATGCTAGATCGACACGAACGCCCGTATCAGCACCCATCTCACCAATCGCGGAGGAGAAGCCGCCTGCGCCACAATCTGTGATGGCGGAATAAAGTTTGCGGTCTCGCGCCTGTACGATTACGTCTGCGACCTTCTTTTCTGTAATCGGTGCACCAATTTGTACCGCCGTACCTGCCTGTGCGTTGATTTCGACGCTCATTTCGCCTGACGAGAAGGTGGCGCCATGCACACCGTCGCGTCCTGTGCGTCCACCTAGCACAACAACATTGTCCCCAGGTTGCACCTTGTTTGAATGACTTCCGTGTGGCAGGATACCAAGACAGCCACAGAAGACAAGCGGATTATACAGATAGCCATGATGATAGAGGATGGCTCCGTTGACGGTAGGAATACCCATCTTGTTGCCGTAGTCACGCACACCATCAACGACACCTGCTGCAATACGACGAGGTTCAAGTACTCCTGCTGGAATCTGCTCTACTGGCGTATCAAGCGACCCAAAGCACAGGATATCGGTACAGGCGATAGGTTGAGCTGAGACACCAAGTACATCACGGATAACACCACCGACTCCTGTGTTCGCGCCTCCAAATGGCTCGATTGCTGAAGGATGATTATGCGTCTCAACCTTGAAGGCGATATCGTGCGTCTCCGTGAACCGCACAATACCAGCGTTATCGCTGAAGGCGGAGACGAGCCAATCTTGTCGTACCTGCTCGGTTGCTCGCATAAGATAGCTCTTGAGCAAACCAGAAATGGTTTCTTGTCCTATACGTGTACCGTGGCTATCGAACTCGGAATACTCGATTGTTGCCTTAAAGGTCTTATGTGAACAGTGTTCTGACCATGTTTGAGCCAGCGTCTCTAGTTCAACATCGGTTGGCTCGCGTCCCTGCTCCTTATAATGTTGCTGAATAACACGCATCTCATCCAGGTTCAACGAAAGCAACCCTGCCTTGCTGAATGCGAGCAATTGTTCGTCATCCATCGCAAGTAGGGACCGATGTATCACGTCCTCCTCGGCGATTGAACCATGTAGGGACCGATGTATCACGTCCTCCTCGGCGGTTGATTGCGCGGAAGGGTGTGCTAAAGCAGACCCGTACAGGGGCTGCGATGCGGGACGCAATTCATATTGTTGAATAACGGGATTATATAGCAACGACTCAGCAATTGTGCGAGCATCACTGATACTCAAGCGACCATCGAGAAAATAGCGTTTGCCCGTCTCAACCTGTTCGATGCTAGAAATATTGAGCATATGTGAACCCGCAAGTACACTTTCCGCCAATGTATCGGTAACGCCAGCATGAAAGAACACATCAACAATATGTTGTGTTGTATCATTGGAAAGCTTATTCAGAACAGATGCCTCTTGAATAACTGGGTCAACAAGGAGCTGTGAGATAAGCTGATCGCGTTGTGGAGGAATGAGTGTTCCTGTGAGACGGTAGAGGAATGCAGTGCGGATATATAATGGTATATCAGAAAGAGGTGCAAGCGACGGAAGCCGATGCGGTGAAAGTTGCACTATTTTCCGAGCGAGTCGATGAGCCTGCACATCATGCTGCTCCGAGACCGCTCGAACCTCGATGTATTGTGTTGTCACGTTCCTGTTCCTGTGTAGGGACCGATTCATCGCGTCCTTCTAGCCTATTGACCGCTAACGAGGACGCGATGAATCGGTCCCTACGGGTATCCATGTTATTCGATTGGACTTCATTAACCATGATGTTGTAAGGGTCTGTCATATGGGACGTGTTCATTGTAGCACCTGAGTTATGCATGTGGCAAATAACGTGATGTAGGGAAAAAACAAATGAAAATAACAACGGATGTCGTCATTATCGGAGGTGGCGTTATTGGCTGCGCAATTGCTTATTTTCTCCGCAAGATGCAGGTCGAAGTAACACTTTTGGAGCGTGGTGAGCTTGGCGGGCAAGCTTCGGGTGCGGCTGCTGGTCTGCTTGCACCTCTTGGTCCGCTCTCTGGTCCTGGCCCATTTGCCGATCTTGTTCTGGCAGGTTTCGCGTCCCTCACCTCACTCGTGTCGGAGTTAGAGGAGAGCAGTGGCATCAAGTTGGGCTATGAGCAAACAGGAGCATTACGCGTCGTGCGCAACCCCAAACGGATCGCTCATTTGCAGAAAAGGCTGCATAGCTGGCAAACGCTTGGACTACAACTGCATTGGCTCACAGGAGAGGAAGCACGTCAGCGTGAGCCGTTGCTGGCTCCTGATGTATGCGCAGCCATTTATGCACCTGAAGAGTCACACATTCAAGCAACTGCTGTTGTGCAAGCCTTTGCACGAGCCGCCAAGCTTCTAGGGGCGAATATATACGAGCAGCAAGAAGTTAGTCATCTTCTCACGAACAATGGACGCGTAACGGCGGTATGCACGGTGCAAGGGGAAACAATTGTCTGTAACCAGATTATTCTTGCCTCTGGTGCATGGACAGCACATTATGCAGCATGGCTAGCTGTACCGCTTCCGATTCAGCCTCTACATGGTCAACTCCTTGCATTGCCACAAACTTCCTCACTCCTCAAACATATTATATTCGGCAATGCTGGCTATCTAGTTCCACGAGGAACTACGCTTCTTGTTGGCGCAACAAAAGAGGATAGAGGGTTCGACGCGACGGTAACAGATGAAGCTACATCCTGGTTATATGAGACCGCGATACAACTTATACCTGCTCTTAGAGAAAGCAAGATACAGGCGTCATGGGCTGGTCTGCGACCAAAGACGCCTGATAGTCATCCGATTATTGGTTTTCTGCCGCCCTGGGAAAATGTGCTTATCGCGGCAGGACATAACAGTGTGGGAGTTATACTCAGCGCGATCACAGGACAAGGTATCGCCGAAATGATAACCACCGGAGGAGTACCACTCCTATTGCGACCATTCTCACCCGCGCGTTTCCACTGACGAAGGCGGCTACCGTTGTTCGTCCTTGATATCTTTACGTGTGACTGTAAGGTAGCTGACGAAGCCAATGATCAAAATCGTTAAGCCCAAGCTGACTGTTCCTGTACCTAACCCAAGTCCACCAGCACTGTGCGGCTTGCCCATCCAGTCTGCGAACGAGGCTCCAAGCGGTCGAGTTAAGATGTAGGCGAGCCAGAAGGCGACAATCTCATTCAGGCCAAGTAACCAGTAGGCCAGAGCAGGGATAGCGATCAGCGCGGCGAACATGACGCCTGAGAAAAAGTAGCCTAAGTGTAGAGTTATCGCAGTCAAGTCACCCACGGCAGTGCCGAGCGCGAACGTAGTCACTACAGCCGCCCAGTAAAACAACTCGCGGCGACGAGTGTAGATACTGTGGATAGATAAGGTCTTCTCACTCATGTACCAGACAGAGAAGACGACGACTAGCGCGACCAGAAAGAATGAGGTCGAGACGGAATATGGGATGCCTAACCCTATGTGTAATACATCGGCAGCCATTGTGCCAAATATCGCAACCATGACGACAGTCAACCAGTATATCCACGCTACGTATCGGCGCACCGAGAACTGTAGGATCAGCGCGACTGCGAAGGCAATGCCGCCGAGTGCTACCGCGAGAACTGGACTGATGTGAGTGACGAGGAAGTCTGAGGTTGTCTCACCCATTGCAGTCGTCAACAATTTGATAATCCAGAAGTAAACCGTCACTTCTGGCACTTTTTTCATAGCATATAGATAGATGGAGGTCGAAGAGGTCGGCTTATCTGAATTGGAAGTCGTAGGTAATGGATATTGTGGTATAAGGTTTTTCATAATGCTCATTCTCCTGGTAATACTATCGTCTTTGTTACCAAGCCTAGCACAAAATTTCATAGAAGGCCAAATAAACCCATTCTTTTTAGTACTGATTAGTTAGTGGTGCATCAGGTACCTCCCCAAGGAACGGATATTGCTTCGCTCGTCCGTGGGCGCAATGAATTGCTGCTCCTACCGATTCCTATCTACCTAGCGGATGCATAAGTTAGGATGACTGGACGAATGTAGGGGTCTCATTCTATTACATCCTGTGGGCACGGCACTCTACAATGTTGGCAGACCAGAGTCAACGTTTCTTCAAATCCTCCAACATCCGTATATGCCCACAGCGTGTAATAGAATTAGGCCCATACAATTGACGCCTCCTGATTAATTTCTCAAACCGCATCATTGTGCCTCTGTACATCAACATGTGTTATATTTACTATATGGATGACATGCGACTAGACAATATAACACACTCTGAACCTGTGCAGCAGGAGACAACAGCACTACTACAAGGAAATCCAGACCTCGCGGTGCTGTATGCTATTGCTGGTTATCTTAATCGTCAGGTTGATGTACGTGAAGCGTTACAGGAAACACTGGCGCGTGTTACTCAGTTGTTGCATTTGCAAACGGGTTGGGTCTGGTTGCTCAACGAGCAAGGTAGCCCATATCTCGCGGCATTCCAGGCACTTCCACCTTATTTAGCGAATCATTCAGAGCGCATGAGCGGAAGTTGCCTGTGTCTCGATACTTTCCTCAATGGTACATTGGAGGGTGCTGCTAATATTGACGTACTGCGCTGTAGTCGTCTCAAGAACGCAGAACGCGATAGTGACCCCTCGTCGTTGGGACTACGTTTTCATGCCAGCATTCCCATTTATGCAGGGGATACGCCGCTCGGTGTACTGAACGTAGCGAGCGAGGATTGGCGCGAACTACAACCACAGGAACTGCAACTACTTCATATAATCAGTGATCAAATAGGGCTAGCGATGCAGCGTGCTCTCCTTTCCGCCGATGCAACGCGTGCGGCTACGCGCCTCGCAACCATAGAAGAGCGCAATCGGTTGGCGCGTGATATTCATGATACGCTCGCACAGGGCTTAGCCGCTATCACATTGCAACTTGAAGCCGCAGATGCCCTGGCAGAGGCACGCCCACAACGTGCTCACGAAGCTGTACAACGTGCACTCTCACTGGCACGCGCTAATCTCGACGAGGCACGCCGTTCAGTGATGGACCTGCGCGCCGCGCCTTTACAAGAACACGCTCTGCCGGAAGCACTTGCGCTCCTGGTTGCTAGCACCGCTCTAAACATAGACTACACCTATACGCCACATTTTCCTATATTACCGGCACGTATCGAGGCAGGTTTATATCGCATTGCACAGGAGGCTCTGACAAATATCAGTAAGCACGCGTCGGCTCAACATGTGGAAATGAAGTTATGTTTTTGTAACAATGAAGCTAGTGAGGAAGACGAAGAGACGCAAAAGGTGCTAAAAGAGAGTGATGAAAAGCCAGGGCACCCACAAGGGGATGCCCCTCCCATACAACGAAATATCGTATCGCAGATGTGTATGGGAGGGGCATCCCCTTGCGGGTGCCCTTGTCTCGTTTTGACCATTCAAGATGATGGGCATGGTTTTGACCCTGACGTGGTTTCCCATGATGGAAGCCACTTTGGATTATTGGGTATGAGTGAACGTGTAAAACTGCTCGGTGGGCACTTGTCCATTCAAAGTACTCCTGGCTCTGGAACATATATTGTTGTCTCTATTCCTTTTACGAAGCAGAGGGAGAGTGATAAACTATGATGGTTCATATTGTGTTGGCAGACGATCATCCAATTGTGCGTGAGGGGCTACGTGCTGTGTTAGAGACACAGGCCGATTTCGAGGTGGTTGCGGAGGCGGCAAATGGTGAGGAGGCTGTCCGGCTTGTTACCGCACTGCATCCTGACATTCTGTTCCTTGACCTGGAAATGCCGCTTATGGACGGTGTAGAAGCTATTCGTCGCGTACGTGCCTCACGGATTAGTGTGATGTTGCCCCGCATTATTGTGTTCACCGCCTTTGATAACGACGAACGCATTGTTCACGCGCTACAAGCAGGTGCTAACGGCTACCTACTAAAGGGTGCCCCACGTGACGATATTTTTAACGCTATACACGTCACGCTTGCAGGCGGCTCATTGCTACAACCAATTGTAGCCTCGAAACTACTTTCTCATGTTGAACGTTCTGCTGCGCATGTTGCTACTATCGAGTTGTTGACCGAGCGTGAATTAGAGGTTCTTTCCCTACTTGCACAAGGCATGCCAAACAAAGAGATTGCAGGCAAGCTCGTTATTAGTGAGCGCACCGCCAAATTTCATGTGAGTTCCATTATGAGCAAACTAGGGGCTACTAATAGGACAGAAGCTGTTTCATTAGCTGCCCAAAAAGGCATAATTACTCTAGCCGCATTCGGGGAATGAAGAAGGCCGCCGCATTCGGGGAATGAAGAAGGCCGC
>CAXUIS010000253.1:0-8020 GCA_964250915.1 uncultured Ktedonobacteraceae bacterium
TAATTCACACTAGAACTACAGACAGCGCAAAAGCGTAATGGTATAATAAGGGCTATTAGCAGGTATTGGCGGAGAGAGGAAAACGCACTTTTATGGCAATGTTCGATAGCTTAACAAAACGGCTTGATGGTATATTCGACAATTTAAGTGGGCAGGGGAAGCTGACCGAGGAGGACGTAAACGCCGCGCTTAAAGAGGTGCGTATCGCTCTCATCGAGGCAGACGTAAACCTTCGCGTGGCGCGTGGCTTCGTTGAACGCGTGCGCGAAAAGGCTATTGGTGCCGATGTGATGGGCAGCCTATCGCCCGCGCAACAGGTGCTTGGCATCGTCAACGAAGAGTTGATCGAGATGCTTGGTGGCACTGGCAACGATAACAAGCTCGATTTAGATGGACAACAGCCACCCGTAATTATGCTGGTTGGTCTGCAAGGCTCCGGTAAAACGACAACCGCAGCGAAACTTGCCAACTATCTCAAAAAGCAGGGGCAACGCCCATTGCTCGTGGCGGCAGACATGTATCGTCCTGCTGCTGTGAACCAACTCAAGACACTGGGCAAACAAATTAACGTTCCAGTCTATTCGGAGCCAACAGGAGCGAATCCGGTTGATATCTGTTTGCACTCAATCGGCTATGCACGTGAGCAAGCGTGCTCAGTTGTTATTCTCGACACGGCGGGTCGCCTCAACATTGACGAACGCATGATGCAAGAGGTCATCAACATCAAGAATAGCGTGCAACCACGCGAAATTATGTTGATTGCCGACGCCATGACAGGTCAAGAAGCGGTACGTGTCGCCGACGACTTTAATAAAGCGGTCTCACTGACAGGCATGATTTTGACCAAGATGGACGGTGACGCGAGAGGTGGTGCTGCGCTCTCGATACGCTCGGTTACGGGTGTGACGATCAAGTTCATGGCAACGGGCGAGAAAATCGACGCGCTTCAACCCTTCTACCCCGAACGTCTCGCTTCGCGTATCCTTGGTATGGGCGATGTGGTCTCGCTGATCGAACAGGCACAGGAGAATATCAGCGAGGAAGAGGCACTTAAGACACAGGAGAAGCTCAAACAGGGCAAGTTCGACCTCGAAGACTTCCTCAATGCCATGCGTCAACTTAAACGCATGGGACCATTGCGCGGCGTGATGGAGATGATGCCCGGCTTCAACAAGCTCGCCTCATCGCCGGAGATGGAGGAGGCACTGGAAGGCGATCAACTCAAATACATCGAGGCGATGATTCTGTCGATGACGCTGGAAGAACGCCGCAATCCCGACATCATTAAACGTAGTCGGCGGGAACGTATTGCCAAGGGTAGCGGTACAACAGTCGAAGAGTTAAACCAGTTGCTCAAACAATTCGTCGAGATGCGCACTATGATGCGCCAAATCAGTACTGGCAAAGGGCCGTGGGCGCAGATGGCGAAACAATTTGCCGGCAATGGTGGCGGAATGCCAGGCATGGGGGATATGAGCGGGTTGGAGATGCCCCGAAATTCGCAGTCTAGTGGGGGGAAGAAGACTGGTAAGGCTGCACGCAAAGCGAAACGTAAACAGAAAGAGAAAAGCAGAAGGAGATAGTCTCTTATGCATATCCTGCGTCCAATTGAACGTTCTATGGACCAGGGCGCCCGCAAGGGGACGCCCCTCCCATACACGAACGCGCTTCCTATGCATTCTCGTCCTATGGGAGGGGCGTCCCCTTGCGGGCGCCCTGGTCCCCGTCGGAGCTTTAAGTTCTCGTCTACACGCGGAACACTCGCCTTATTTCTGCTCGCACTTATGGTATTGATAAGTGCTTGTGGAGGCGATCCGCAGATACAACAAGAAGCGAGTAAAAATAAATCAATCCTTGATGCATCACTACAACATGCACAGAGCATTGGCGTCGCAACATCCTCTATTACACCTATACAAAAGCAAGAACAACAACTGAGTAAGACGAGTGCGCCATTTTCACCCTTTAATGACAAAACTGATACAGATTATTATCGTAATATCGCTACACGCTATGCCCAATTAAATGTACAGACGCAAGGTATTATCGCAACCAGCACTGAGCAGTCACAGACAGCAGCGAACCGAACGATGCAGAACTTCGGCACCACCCTTTCACAACGACGCGCTCAAGGACTGCCTGTACAAGTCTTCGTACAGCAATTCGCACAGGATCAAGGGCTTCTCTCGACCGCGAAGTATCCTAAAGATTATACAGCGGTGACAAAAAATGCTACGACAGGTATTCAATCGCTCAACCTTCTACAGTCGGACTCAACACAACTTGCTATGCTGCAAAAGACTATTGGCGAGATGCAATCCGCGCAAATTGACGTGACCGCGATGAATATGCAATATCAGAATGATCAAAAACTACTGGCAGCAGCGACCTCACCTACAGACTTTCAGCATATCAGTACTCTCGTCAACGCACAGTATCAGCAAGCTGTAGTGAGTACTATCCAAGCGTTGCCATTCATCACAAAGGCGAAATTCAGCGCCTTCGAGACACAGGTAAACCAACTGAAAACCTTTGGCGTTGATACCACACCCTATCAGAAGCGTCTCGACGCGGACAAGACTATGATGGGTAACACGAAGAGCATCGCCGACTATGAAGCCTTCTCGAAACAAATTGACACCGACGTAGCGGCGATGCATGCTGATTATGTCAAAGGAGAGGCCACTTACCTCGTCAAGCAGTTTCACCAGGAAGCAATAGGATGGGGGAACGCACATCTCTATCTTGACAAGAGTAATGGGCAAAAATATCCGCTCGACGCTGGCTATCTCCAACCCGGTGTCGGCGAGGACCTGGATAACGCGCTCTCCTACGCTGTCACACCGGATGATTTCCAGGGAGTGGTCGATCAGGTCAACAACGAGTTTTTCAATCTGCACATGATGGAGGCTGATTATAGCGACAAGACGCTCTATAGTCAGGTGCACTCAACAGACCAGCAAATGCTTGACCACTATAAGCTACAAAAAGGTACAGTGATTATGGTGTCACAACCAGAGTCAGCGTTACGGGTATACAAAGATGGGAAGATGATAAAGTCGTATATAGTGACGCTTGGACGTGTTGAATTGCCCATTGTGCCTGGTGTATGGACTGTGCTAAATCGTCTCTCGCCAACGACGTTCAAATCGCCCTACCCGAAGGGTTCGCCCTACTACTACGATCCTACACCTATACACTATGCCATAAATTACCATTGGGGTGGTTACTTTGTTCACGACTCTTGGTGGCGTGCCGACTATGGGACAGGCACACAATTTCCGCATACGGATGCTACAGGTAATGTTAGTGCATCTAATGGTAGTCATGGTTGTGTGAATATGCAGTTAGATCAAGCCGCGTGGGTTTATGCCAATACCGACTTTAATACGCAGATCGTGATTTACTAGGGCTGGGTGCGCTAAAGCGGACCCGTACAGGAGTGACCAAGGGATGCAAGCGAAGTCCTGTACGGGTCCGCTTTAGCGCACCCACCCAGCGTGTTAACCTATATATACACGATACCATACATAGGCATTTTCATCTATAAAACAAAAAGGCATTCTATGCAACGAGGAACACCCTCACAACGATTACCAAAGGCACTACGTGGTGTACGCGGTCTCACTCCATTTGTGGAGAAACTTGGGATGCCAAGCGAGGTGTTCGTTCCTACTAAAATTCCTCTGCTAGCACGCGCGCTTGGCCCGTTTTGTATTATCGTTGGCCTGCTCATTATGAGTGCGTTTTTGCTCTTCTCACAACTCCTCTTTACATGGTGGTTCTGGTGGCAAGCAGATTTTATTCTTTTTGTGGGTGCTATCTGGATTGCGACAGGTCTCTGGTTTATGCTTACTCCTCTACTCAATCGTCGTGTGCGTCTTGCTGTCTGTCCCAGAGGATTGATCTACATACGACAGAAGGCAGAAGCGATTCCTTGGGATACCATCAGCAGCTTTTGGAAGGATATACAGACCGATCAGAAAGGGAATACAGCGTACACATACAAGGTGCAATGTAAAGATAATTCAATATTTTTGTTCACTCAAGAGATAAGTTCGATTCAACAACTCGGACAACTGATAGAGCGCGAGGTCGCACAACGGCTGTTGCCATCAGCTATCGCAATGTATGACAAGGGAACATTTGTCGCGTTTAACGAGATTGCCGTTGATACGCGAGGAATTCGTGTGATGCACAAGGATGTACCTTTGTTATGGGACGATGTTGAGCATGTTGGTATCAATCAAACCGTGATAAGTATCTATAAAAAGGGCGAATATTGGGATTGGGCTACGTTGCCAGTTGCGCGTATTCCAAATGTCGCGGTCCTCAAGCAACTTATTGCCTATGCACGAAAAGAGCACGATAAGGGACCGCTACGACGCATGATTGCTGCTTATAACGCTGGCTTCCCGCTCCACTTTGGCAGTATCACGCTGAGTCAGCGCGGTGTTGAGTTTGGTAAAAACGCACTCGCGTGGAGTGAAATAGGTGGAATCGGTATTGGAGAGCAAGAGGTTATGATTAAGAGACCGAGTTCAGTATGGGGACAGGACGAATGGGAAATCTTTCCGATGCATACCATCACAGACGCTCCCCTTCTCAAGAGTCTCGTGGACTATGTGCTACAAGGAAAGTCACGTTAGATTATGAATAATGTCTTCGCTACCATTGTCTTCGGCCTCGCCGCTTCCCTCTTCTGGGGGAGCGGCGATTTTAGCGGCGGCCTCGCTTCGCGCCGTGATAATGCCTCAAGTGTTGTCTTTGGTGCTTACTCAGTGGGCTTCGTGCTACTTGTTCTACTTGCGCTGATCTGGAAAGAGGCATTTCCTTCACTCATCGACATACTATGGGGTGGAGTCTCTGGTGTGTCGGGTGCTTTAGGATTGATTGCATTTTACTCCGCGCTCTCAATTGGACGCATGGGTATTATTGCTCCCGTTTCTGCTGTCCTGACCGCTGGCATTCCTGTTCTCTTTAGCGCATATACACAGGGACTACCCACTTTGCTTCAAGTGGGTGGCTTTGTACTAGCCCTGTTTGCGATAGGACTGGTCTCGCGTCCCGAACGAACAAAGGGACGACCAAAGGGTATCGGCTTAGCATTGCTTGCGGGCTGCGGCTTTGGCTGCTTTTTCGTGCTTATTAGTCGTGTGAACCCTTCCGCAACCTTCTGGCCTCTAGCGGTTGCACGTCTCACCTCCGTGCTTGTTTTGCTGTTAATGATAGGGATGCGGCGACAGAAAGTGCTTCCCAAGAAGACGGTTACTCTGCTTGTGATACTGGCGGGGGTGTTAGATGCGCTTGGAAACGCATTTTTCGTGCTTGCAGCGCACGCTGGTCGTCTTGACGTTGCCGCAATTCTCTCCTCGCTGTATCCAGCCGCAACGGTCGTATTGGCTGCGCTCGTTTTGCGTGAACGGATGACGCGTATCCAGACGCTAGGCATCCTCCTCGCATTGATAGCAATTCCGATGATTTCTACAAGAGTGTAGATACTGCTCACATTCGAGCGATTCTATTAGAACCAACGGACGCTCCTTGTGGGCGTTAACTTAAAGACTGAATGGGGACCAGGGCACCCGCAAGGGGATGCCCCTCCCATAGACGAACTCGCTTCCCAGGTGCCATAGTCGTATGGGAGGGGCATCCCCTTGCGGGTGCCCTTGCCTCACCGCAGACATCTTTTTTGCCCTTACGCTAACGCCTATTGGGTCGCCCCTTGTAGGCGTCCGTTGTGTATACACCTACCGTTCTTTGTATTTAAACGGCATTTGAGTACAGACGATACTGATTTAGTGTTAATACGTTTTGATAGTAGACAATTATTAAGCAGCCATGCTGAGGTATATTCCAGTATCAAGTATCAGTAAAGGAATCATCGTGCTTCAACAACATCAAGTTCAGGCCCACAACGACACACCACAAAATGTGTATGCGCAAGCAATGGCGTATCAGCTAGGATCGCAAGGTACAACGTATAAACCCTTGCTGCCGAACGCGCTTGCAGCTATAGGTATGATGGTGGGTGTTACTGTCGCGGACATTGTTCTACTGTATGCTATTCTTGTGGCAACTGGCTATCTTTTTTACATTTTGATTGTTATTCCAATCGTGGCTATCATTTATGGTATTTACGCGTTAGTTGACTCTAATTTGCGCGTCTATCAGTTTGAGTATGGCTTAGTTCGTACAAAGGGCGCGCAGGTTGACGTGATTCGTTGGGATGCAATTGCGTTTGTGACACAGAACGTGCGACGCCGAGGCTACTACTATGCAGTGGGTGGTGTGATCGCTGCTGCGCTTGCCAATAGAAACGGCACACCTCATAGTGTTACGGTCCAGCGAAATGACGGTGCCGTATTCAAGTTCAATAGTACGGTACAGCATGTTGGACAACTGATTCAGACGATTCAAACGGCGGTTTTGCAGGCGCACATGCCGCGAGCGATGGCGGCATACAATGCGGGTAGCCCTGTGAATTTTGGACCGTTAACACTAGGTCAGCAGGGTTTGAGTAATGGGCGTGAGCTATTGCCTTGGAACGAGGTACAGAGCGTTGATATCAAACAGGGACAGGTGATTGTGAAAAAGGTCGGCAAAACCTTTAGCTGGGCCAATATCAACATTGGGCAGATACCAAATGTGTTTGTCTTCATGAGCATGATAAATTATGCCCGTACGGGGCGTCCTTACTAACAAACAATGAAAGAGGCATGGGTGGCGTTGTGGGCGCACAACGCCATCCATGCCTCTTTCATTGTTTGTTAATTCCAGACACCGAGAATGTCTGAGGCGTTCGCGGCATTGTTCGCGGGTGATAGACCATACATATCTTCAAGGGTACGCAACACATTAAAGTGGTCGATACTGGTATTGTTGGTACCAACCTGAACGTGCTGTCCCACAAAGATAGTGGCGATTTGATTGGATGCGTCGCCAGTGCTTGTATCATTCTCATCCCAGGTGACAAGTAGAAGGCTATTATTCGTTTTGGCCCACTGTGCGTAGCCATCGAGGTTTTGTTGTAACCATGTATCTCCTTGCTGAATCGTGCCATCGTGCATATCATTGTTGAGATTGGGAATGACAAAGGAAACCGTTGGCAACGAACTGTACCCAGATGCCGTTGTTGGAAAACTGGTATAGGGCAGGTTAGTCGTTGGTCCGTTGGTATCGCTGAAGTTTGCCCACGGGACGTGCTTGCGCGCGTAACTAGTGGCTGAGTGAGAGCAACTTGTATCTCCTGCGGCAGGCAAGCCCTCGGAGTAGCCTGCGAAGCTATACTTCGCTCCGATAAGTTGACCGCCGAGATCTGGTGGTGCATAGACTGAAGAATCGCAGGCATCTCCTATAACACCTTGATCGGAGCCGGAGAACAGGTCAAGATAGTTTGGCTCACTTGGGTGCGCAGTAGCATGCGAGTTGGTAAACGACATGCCTTGTGCGGCGAGCGAGTTGATATAGGGCGCGGAGTTCGCACCAACAATCTCTGAGTAACCGTGATTTTCCTCGATTACAACAACAACATGATCGAAGCGGGGCAATGACGATGCCGTTGGCATTGTACCTGCGGTTCCACTTGGGCTTGGTGTCATACTAGAAGTAACGGTTGCTGTTGAGTTGGCAAACTCATTAAGCAGAGGGCTGACGCTAGCCGTCGAAGACCGCATAGTGATGGCACTTGATGGTTGAAAGAAACGGAGTAGACCGCCAAAGAGTACAAACACGAGACCGAGGACGCTCACCCACAAAAGTCCTCGTTTGAGCAGGGGACGTGAGGCGAAAAATCTCCTCATGCTACAAATCCTTCCTTTGCTCTTCTATTCTATACAGAAGTAGAGAGCGTTACTACTGAAAACAGTATACGATTGACACAATTTGGCATACGATACCATTAAATTAAACCTGTTTTTAGCGACGTTTCGTAGGGACCGATGTATCGCGCCCTCTTATCAATCAACCACCAACGAGGACGTGATACATCGGTCCCTACGAAACGTTAACAATCGAACAC